>JAFTJD010000059.1 GCA_017456585.1 Lachnospiraceae bacterium | reverse complement strand
ATGTAAATTCCCTGACGGTCTGTGTTGCCTTCGCACATCATGTAATAAGCATCGACGGTTGATAAAAGTGCGTAGCAGACGTGTTCAATGAAGCATGGCAAAGCAAATTCCCTGACGGTCTGTGTTGTCTTTGCACATCATGTAATAAGCATCGACGGTTGATAAAAGTGCGTAGCAGACGTGTTCAATGAAGCATGGCAAAGCAAATTCCCTGACGGTCTGTGTTGTCTTCGCAAATCATATGATAAGTCCGATAGTTTGATGAGTTTACGGAGGAGGCGTGCAATCAAACATCGAAGCGGCAAAGTCTTTAGTTCTACTTGGGAGCGTAAGGTTGCAAGGCAAAATAAATATCCCCATGATGGGTGTGGATGAAAAGCCCGAAATTTGGGTTCACAAATGTGTGGTTTTAATTAGGCGTTCTGACTTAGACGAAATGCGTTCATCATCCTGTGGACCATGTCGCTTTCGCCTTCGATTCTTGTGCCGACACTTCCTGTAGTTGCTTCTCCGGCTTTTTCAAGTGAAGTAATGATGGCTTCTCTGTTTTTGCCGTTTTCTACAAATTGAAGGCAGGCTTCTACTTTAGGTAGCATGCTTCCTTTTGCGAAATGCCCCTCTTTGATATATTTTTTCATGGTTTCGAGAGATACTTTTTCAAGCTTCTGCTCGTCGGGTTTATTGTAGTTGATATAAACGTAGTCAACTGCAGTAAGGATGATAAATAAATCCGCATCAAGGTCATCCGCAAGCTTGGCACAGGTTTTATCCTTGTCAATAACTGCTGCGATTCCTTCAAGTGAACCATCTTCCTTCTCTATTACAGGAATACCACCGCCGCCGGCAGATATTACTACCATGTCTTCTTCAACCATGTTGGCTATTACATTTATTTCAACTATTTTCAAAGGAGCAGGCGAAGCTACAACTCTTCTGTAGCCTCTGCCTGAATCCTGTTTATATAAATATCCTGTCTCTGCCGCCATTTTCTTAGCCTCTTCCTCACTAAGAAATGCTCCTATAGGTTTGGTCGGTTCAAGAAATGCCTTATCCTCCGGGTCTACTACGACCTGCGTAATGACACTTGCAACCTCCCTGTCGATATTCCTTGCCTTTAATTCCTCTCGTAAAGCCTGTTGAAGGTGATAACCTATATATCCCTGTGACATGGCACCACATTCCGGAAATGGCATATTAGGTGTATCTCCTCCGTTAACAGCTGAGAATTCCATTGCTTTATTAATCATTCCCACCTGTGGTCCGTTTCCGTGACCAATGATTACGGTATTACCGTCCTCTATAAGGTCTACTATGGCATTGGCCGTATTTTTCACAAGTCTAAGCTGCTCCTCTGCACTATTGCCGAGTGCATTTCCTCCTAATGCAATCACTATTTTCTTGCCCATGGACTTCCTCCTGCCACAATCATTTAAACGAGTTATCTACTAACAAAGAGTTGCGTATAACACTGCTTTAATTGTGTGCATACGATTCTCTGCTTCATCGAATACAACGGATTGTGCGGATTCAAACACTTCGTCTGTTACTTCCATCTCACGGATGCCGAATTTCTCTGCAATCTGGGCACCTATTGTTGTATTAGTGTCATGGAAAGATGGAAGACAGTGCATAAAAATAGCATGTTTTGCAGCATTTTCCATTACTTTCTTATTGACCTGATATGACTTAAGAAGCTTGATTCTGCTATCCCATACCTCCTCAGGCTCACCCATGGATACCCATATATCGGTATAGATAATATGCGCACCTGTGGTTCCTTCCTCAATATCTTCTGTAAGTCTTATACTTCCGCCGCTTTCCTTTGCAATCATTTCACATTCTTTTACAAGTTTTTCATCAGGGAATAATTCCTTTGGTGCACAAGCGGTGAAATTAAGACCCATTTTTGCACAGGTTACCATGAGTGAATTACCCATATTATTTCTGGCATCACCCATATAGGTAAAATTAAGGCCTTCGATTCTGCCGAATTTTTCTTCTATTGTGAGAAGGTCTGCGAGCATCTGTGTAGGATGAAAATCATCTGTAAGACCATTCCATACCGGCACCTTTGCATACTTTGCCAAATCCTCTACTATCCACTGGCTGTAGCCACGGTATTCGATACCGTCATACATTCTTCCAAGAACTCTTGCGGTATCCTTAATACTCTCTTTTTTACCCATCTGTGAGCTGCCGGGGTCAAGATATGTTACTCCCAATCCCAAATCATTGCCTGCCACCTCGAATGAACAACGGGTTCTGGTAGAAGTTTTTTCGAATAAAAGTACAATATTCTTGCCCTTAAGAAAATCATGTCTGACTCCTGCTCTTTTCATATTTTTAAAATTCTTTGAAAGCTCAAGAAGATATCTTATCTCATCTGCCGAATAATCCAATATCTTCAGGAAGTTTTTACCTCTTAAATTAACTGACATAGTTATTCTCCTTTTTTCTAAGTTTGCTCATACTATAGTTTCTGTCTGATTCCCCTTAACATGGCCGCCTGTAACCAAATCACATGTGCCGGATTAGTCTTCTCTAAGAAGCGGCATACTCATACATCTTGGGCCTCCTCTGCCTCTTGAAAGCTCAGAGCTTGGTATCTCTATAACCTCAAGGCCGTGTGCCTTTAATATTGAATTGGTTACTGTATTACGCTGATAAACCACGATTTTACCGGGTGCAATACACAAAGTATTAGAGCCGTCATTCCACTGTTCACGCTCTGCAGCTATTCTGTCACCGCCACCACATTCAATTAAAGTAACCTTATCAATCTCAAGATATTTAGCCAGAATGTCTTCAAGATGAGATTCTATTCTTTCAACCTTTATCTTTTCCTTTTGGTCACTCTTTTTAAGCTCATATACAACAAGCGGTCCGAGAATTCCCGGATGTATCGTGAATTTGTCATAATCAATCTGCGTAAACACGGTATCAAGATGCATGAATGCTCTTGCATTCGGTATGTCAAAGGCAAGCACTGTCTCTACCTTTGAAGTCTCGTCCTCGAAAACATTTTTAGCAAGGAGCTCAATCGCATCCGAAGAAGTTCTCTGGGAAATACCGACAGCAAGCACCTTTTCACTAAGATTAAGGATGTCTCCGCCCTCAATTCTGAATGGGTCATAGCGATTATAATAAATCGGAACATTTTCCTTATAATCCTTATGGTATTTGAAAATGTATTCTGCATAAATGGTTTCTCTGTTACGGGTTTCCGAATACATGTGATTAATACTTACTCCGTTACCTATGCTCGCAAACGGGTCCCTTGTGAAATAAAGATTAGGCATCGGATCAAGCACAAGCTTAGATTCATCGCTCAGCAAATCCACAAGAGAAGTTGTTTTGTTATATTTAAGTTCCCTAAGGGCAATTCCCTCCATTGACTTAAGAACGATTTCTTTATTAGAGCCATAATTCATCATGTAGTCATAAACTTTACTCTGATACTTATTTGTCTTAATACCGGCTTCATCTATCCACTGCATTATGAACTCTTTTTTTATCTCTTCACTAATGTCCAATACCTCTGTCATCAGGTCCTCAAGATACACGACCTCTACCCCGTTCGCCCTGAGAAGTCTCGCGAACTCATCATGCTCTTCCTGCGCCATCTCAAGATACGGGATATCATCAAAAAGCAGTCTTTCAAGTGTTTCCGGTGTAAGATTGTTAAGCTCTCTTCCCGGTCTGTGTAACAGCACTTTTTTTAATGGTTTTATTTCATTTTTTACGTTAATTCTCAAAAAAATCCTCCTTTCGGAACAAAAAATTCTACATGAAGCTATTCTTTGCCAAAAGAAAGATTTTTATGCTGATAATCATATAAAGCATGTTATAAAAATAATTGATTGCCTTTTATTCTTTGAAATATTATAATTATGTTGTTTTATTACTTTTTTTGGGGGAAAATACTTATGAAAAAAGATAGTTCTGTAGAATTACTAAGAGTTTTCGCTTCCTTAATGGTCATCGCATGTCATATCAAGTTCGGCCATTGGGAAGGTAATGTACTTGATCCGAGCCGCACGCTTTGGGCGTGTATCGTATCTGACGGCGTCGGCATTTTCTTTATGATAACCGGTTTCTTTGCTTTTAGCGGCAAGAAACCTTATAAAGATCAGGTAAAGAAATTATTTATGTCGGTCATCCTACCGTCTGCCTGTCTTATGATTGCATCCCACTTCTTTAATTACCGCGGTGATATCGACATCATCTATTCGCTTAAAGAAGTGCTCTATGCTTTCCTTACCTGGGGCGACCACATGTCACTTTATCCGCATCTTTGGTATATTTTTGAATACATTAAATGCTTCTTTGCTATTCCTTTGCTTAAGCTTGCTTGCAAAGAAGAACACAGAAAAGTCCGCTATGGTTTAATTGCGCTCGGACTTATCACAGTTATTTTTCAGGGAATCAACTACTACAAGCCGCCTAAGTTTGGATATTGGGCATCTTACCCTGTTTCAGTTATCACTTATGCAATGATCCATATGCTTATCGGATATGAAATATATTTACGCCGTGACAAGCTTAAAGGTAATCCAAGAACACTAATACTCGGACTTGTTCTTGCAATTGCTGGAAACGCACTTCGTTTCTTCTGCATTATGGGAAGTGGTATTGATTTCTTCCTTCAGTGGCACTCTGTTCCGGGATACATCTGTACAATAGGATATGGTCTTCTTTTCTTAAGTATTAATCTTAAATCCATCAGATTACAGAAGACTATCGGCTGGCTTGGCGGAATGACATTTGGCGTATACCTGCTTCACTGGATGGCAATAATTATGTTGCATAAATATCAGAGCAATTTTATGATAAAAATATCCTTGCTTAATGCACCGGCACGTCCGCTTCTTGAACTTGTATACATTATCTTCTATTCGATATTTATATTTATAGTATCACTCATAGGTACAGCTATATGCACCTATGCATGTAAGGGAATCAAACTTGTTTTTTCACGTTTAAAGAAATCTAAAAATTAATAGTTAGTCAACAAAAGCAACGCCGTGACCAGCGAGTTCTTCGCTAGCCACGGCGTTATTATTTTGTCTGCATCTTCTAATATGTAATATTTTCGATTATAAATGTTGTGATTGAGTATTCCTTAAGGTCAGTCTCAAGCTTATCCTTTGCAACATTTATCTCAGGAAGCTCTGCCCAGTTCTCTCCTGTCTCCATGTCACCGCTTGTACGGATAACCTTGGCTGTTCCGCCTTCATACTTAAAGCCTTCAAGTGAAAAATCAATCGGAAGTGCTGTCTCATTATTATTAACAGCTACAATAACAAGTGTCTTATCCTCTTTGTTATAGGCTGCAAGCACATCCTTATTATCGTTGGCAATAATTGTATATCCCGGACGGATATATCTTGAAAACTGTCCGTACGCATAATACTTCTTGGTAAGAATGATGGTATCATTATCATGGTCTGCAACAGCAAGTCCCCAGTAACCGCCGTTTGTATTAGGCATACCGGTATCCTTGTTGCCCTGATATCCCGCTTCGCAGATATGACTATCAATTGCCTGCCAAAGTATCCATGCAGACGGCATAAGCCCATTCATATCATCCATGATTCTGTTAGCAAGCCAAAGTCCTGCTCCCATCTGTCCTGCATTTTTACCTATAACACTACCACCGTCAACCTCTGACATCCAAAGATTCTTGCCGGCAGCAGCCACTTCATTTCTTAAGTCCTCACGTCTTGTACCGCTATAAGTATGTGTATCAATACGTGTTGTAACCGCACTTGCTTCTTCAGTAAGCTTTCTAAATGAATTAAGCTGTGAATCTATGCTTGTCTCGTCTGTTCCTGCAATTATTATATCGTTAAGTCCTCTTTCGATGAGCGCCTGTGAAAGTGCAACAAGCATGGTTGACTGTGACTTACCGCTACTGAAATGGCAACCCTCCTGCTTATAGCTATATGCTGCCCAGTAACTTGTGTCAGGCTCATTCATAGGCGAAATACTCTGGAACTTAAGATCATATTCCTCTTCATATATACGTACAACCTCAGCAAGATAATCTGCAAATGCCTCTACGCTGTCATCTCTAAGGTTATCAAGAATCGCTTTATCAGAACCTGAAGAGCATCCGCTCTCTGTCATATAATATGGCGGAGAATTAGAAAATGCTTCCGCAATAAATTCATCACCGGCTGCATTCTTCGCTCTAAGAAGAACATTTCTCTGATTAGCATCTGCTGTTATATCATATTCGTATGTTCCGGTTTCCTCGTTATAATATGTAAATCCCGGCATCTTGGAATCTGTTCTTGTGATATGCGTATGTGTCGGGTCATCACCGCCACCGATATTGTATCTCGCAATATTCATTCCAAGTCCTGTTTCTTTATTAAAGAATAGAACCGCTGCCTGCTCTGCTAAAGAATCTGAGTATCCAAGTCTGTTTGCCCACCAGCAAAGACTTGTTCCCCAACCTTCAAATTCACCGTTATTAAACGGAGACTGTGTCGCCGGATCGATAACCACAACCGTTCTCTGTACGGATGGCTCTGTAGTCGGTTCCGTAGTTGTTTCCGCAGGCGTAGTAACCGGTGCTGTTGTCGTCATTTCACTCGTCGCCCCCTCTGTCTTAGGCGCATTGTTACAAGAACAACATGCCACTCCTAGTATCGCCGCCATCGCTAACGCGATACCCTTTGTTAATCGTTTCTTTCTTCCAAACATCATAATCCCTTTCCCTGTAAAACGTTGTATATTTTGCCTGACATAATTATTATTACAATAATAATCACACCACTTTTTATTATAATACATTGTTATTTTTATGTCAAACTGTGTATGAGATTTGCGTGAGGTCTTCGTGAGTTTTTTTGTGTGGTATATATCTGAATTCAACAAGAGCTGAATTATAGGATTATTTGTTATTTACACATATATACTTAATCTCATCCTTAATCTTTGGCTTAGATACTTGCTTAAGCTGATAATCAGCTAGATTCCCGATTTTCTTCATATATAGCCGTAAAAATTTTCGCCAAAAATAAAGCTAAATCAGATAGATTTGTTATTATGCCTTGTTATAGATGAAAAAAACTTGTTTTTTTCATAGAAAAACTTCAATACAAGCCAGATTCCTATGTTTTTTAACGGATAGATTCTAAGATACAAAAATTTCTGGATGAAATGAAGAAATTTTTTCAAGGATTTTGGACGGATAGATAGTTAAATATCATAATTTCTGGATGAAACCTGTCATTTTCCAAATTAAATATATTACAGATCTGTCCAAAAAAATCCTTGAATCCAAGCAGCTTCGATGTTTTCAAAAAATCAGCATATACTGCGGAACAATACTTTTTCTTTCTTCAAAAAAACTCTTCCAAAAAACTATTGTTACTTCTTACCTAATCGCATATAATGGTATAGTGAATTTATTTTGAGGAGCTTAACATAATACATTTTAGCGCAACAAAACATCCGCTCCCATATTTAGCTAAACATACAGGAGGCAATCATTTCATGTCAAAGAAAATTACAACTCACATAACTACTGCAGCGAAGGGACTTGTAATCGGCGGAACAATGCTGGTTCCCGGTGTAAGCGGTGGATCAATGGCGATGATTCTCGGAATATACAAGCGTCTGGTTTCATCCATAAGCTCATTTTTTAAAGATGTTAAAAATAATATCGTTTTCTTAGGTATATTCGTAGTAGGTGCTCTTGCAGGCATGGCTATATTTGCAAAGCCGCTGCTTGCTCTTATCGAAGCATTTCCGAAGCCGATGCTCTATTTCTTTATGGGTGCGGTTGCAGGTGGTATTCCGATGATGTATCGTGAATCCAAAGTAAAACGTATTTCTGTCCTGCACATACTATATGTCCTTATAGGTATCGCTATCGTTATCTTATTAGGTCTCTTACCTACTGATTTCCTGAACAGTGAAGGCATGCCCGGTGCAGTGCAGTTCCTGATTCAGCTTGCTGCAGGTGCGGTTGCTGCTATTGCTCTTATTCTTCCCGGAATCAGCGTATCATATATGCTTCTTGTTCTTGGCATATACGAGCCTACCGTTGCTGCTATCGGTAACCTTGACATTCTTTACCTTCTTCCTCTCGGAATAGGTGTAGTGCTCGGAATCTTACTTACAACCAAGCTTCTTGAGACTTTCATGAATAAATATCCGTCAGTAACATACCTTGTTATCCTCGGTTTTATTCTTGGATCACTTAAAGAAACCTTCCCCGGAATTCCTTCCGGCGTAGAATGGCTTATTTGCATAGGAACAATTGTCCTCGGCTTCATGGCAATATATTCCTTATCCAAGTTCGAGTCTTCATACGAATCTAAGTAAATTGTTACATTTTGTTGGAGCTAGTGTATATGAAGCACATATTTGGGGATGATGTTTCCCTCTAAGACGCGCTCTCACTCCGTGAAAAACGTAGCAGAATTAATATTCTTTAGTTTCGAACAATGTTGTATTTAACGCACATTACAATGATAGATTCCTGTTAAGACACTTGAAAAACGTCAGCACTTAACGAAGAAAATGAGGAGTAATGCGTATCAGATAAATCAATTATCGTGAGATTATCTGTATCGCATTACTCCTCATTTGGTTTTCTGAGTTTAGTACTGCTACGTTTTTCACGTAGCGAGAGCGTGTCTTAGAAGGAACTATCATTTAATGTGCGATTAACACAACTTGGTATATTTGTTGAAATCAAGCACTCTTGTCACAAGTCCCTCATAGAATTCGGGTTCGTGGCAAACCATAAGGATGCTGCCCTTGTATGCCTTAAGTGCTCTCTTAAGTTCTTCCTTGGCATCGACATCAAGATGGTTGGTCGGCTCGTCGAGTACAAGAAGATTCGATTCTCGGTTTATGAGCTTACAAAGTCTTACCTTTGCCTGCTCACCACCGCTTAATACCTTAACCTTACTTTCGATATGTTTAGATGTAAGTCCACATTTAGCAAGCGCACTTCTTACTTCATACTGACTGTATGACGGGAATTCCTGCCATATTTCTTCAATACATGTAGTCTCAACAGCCTGGCTCATTTCCTGTTCAAAATAGCCGATTGAAAGATAATCGCCCTGTTCTACATTGCCCTCAAGAGGCTTAATAAGTCCAAGAAGACTCTTAAGAAGAGTTGTCTTACCGATACCGTTGGCACCAACGATAGCTACCTTCTCGCCTCTTTCCATAAGAATATCAAGCGGTGAAGATAACGGCTCGTCATAGCCTATTACGAGATTCTCTGTTTTGAAAAGTACTCTTCCCGGTGTTCTTGCCTCTTTAAAATTAAATTCAGGCTTTGGTTTTTCCTGAGCAAGCTCTATTACGTCCATTTTATCAAGCTTCTTCTGTCTGGACATAGCCATATTTCTGGTAGAAACTCTCGCCTTGTTACGCGCAACGAAATCCTTAAGGTCTGCTATCTCCTTCTGCTGTCTGTTATATGCGGCTTCCATCTGCATCTGCTTCATCGCATATACTTCCTGGAATTTATCATAATCACCCACATATCTGTTAAGCTCTCTGTTCTCCATGTGATATATAAGGTTAATAACGCTGTTAAGGAATGGGATATCATGCGAAATAAGAATAAACGCATTCTCATAATCGTTAAGATATCTCTTAAGCCATTCAATATGCTCTGCATCCAGATAGTTAGTCGGCTCGTCAAGAAGCAGGATATCCGGCTTCTCAAGCAAAAGCTTGGCAAGCAAAATCTTGGTTCTCTGTCCGCCACTAAGTTCTGTAACATCCCTGTCAAGTCCGAGTGCGTCTATGCCGAAGGCTCTTGATACTTCATCAATCTTAGCATCTATCATGTAGAAATCATGTGCATCCAAAAGATCCTGAATCACACCCATTTCTTCCATGTATTCAGCCATAAGCTCATCTGTTGTACTCTCATCTGCCATCTTTTCACAGAGCTCGTTCATTCTGGCTTCCATGTCATAGAGTCTTGCAAACGCACCCTCCAAAACATCTTTTATAGTCATTCCCTTTTCAAGTACGGTATGCTGGTCAAGATATCCTACGCATACATTCTTCGCCCATTCTACCTTACCTTCATCAGGCATAAGCTTACCTGTGATAATGTTCATAAACGTAGACTTTCCTTCTCCGTTAGCACCGATAAGTCCTATATGCTCACCCTTAAGAAGTCTGAAAGACACATTTTCAAAAATAGCTCTGTCACCGAAACCGTGACTAAGATTCTCTACATTTAAAATACTCATGCTTGTCTCCTCATCATTATGAGGCCACTGCAAAGCAGAGCATTAAGAATAACTCAAACACACTTTGCGACAGCCTCATTATGTTATTTTACCAACACATATCTGTGATAGGCATTTCTTCATTATTAGTTATTATAATTCTGTCAAAACGGTAATCTGATTCAAGTGCTGATATGGTAAGACGATGCTCTCCGGCCGAAAGCTTGGTCTTTGCAAGCGGAATCCATCTCCAGTTATGCTCTGCCTCGTATCTCCATACTCTGCCTCGTTTGTTGTACTGTTCCTCTCTCGGAAGCTCCTCTCCGTCGACAGAAACGGCAACACCACCGTTTTTCATTACATTTATCTTCATAAGTGCCCATACAGTATAACAGTCAGCTCCGTCTAAGTCAATCTTATAATTAAGTGCCGGACCTGCTTCCACAGTCTTTTCAAAGGCTCCCTTGGTATAAAGGCCAAGTCCCTCTCTTCCATAAGATTCTGTGTTACAATACTGCCACTCATAGTTAGCGGTATATGCATATTCCGTCTGCATATATGCTGTAATCGCATCAATCTTTACTATGCCGTTCTCTTCCTTGAAAATACTGTTCGCTCCGCTAAGAAGCTCTTCTACGCTCTTCTTAGCACCATAGCTTTCAGGATAAAGTGGTATATCTGTCTTAAGAAGTGAATTACCCGGCACTGCCCATATACCACAGTAAAGCACACGCGGACTTAAGCTGATATCACCATACATCTCTGTTGTAAGCGAATCAAGGTCTGCTTTAACCGGAAGCATTTCATTACCACAAAGTACTGCTGCACTGTTTCTCTTGCGTTCTTTTGTATATAAGGCAAATTTGGTAAAAGCAAAATATTTATCTATAACCTTAAATGACACTGTATGCTCTCCTGCCGCAAGATTATTAAATTCAAGATAAAGCTTATCAACATTATTGAGCGAGTTAGAAGGCCATGTACTCTTCTTCTCATCATTAGCTAAGGTTTCTACTTCCTGCCATTCGCCATTATCCAAAGCTACAGCAATTCTTATTCTTCCTACCGAATTAAGAGATGGTGAACGATGAATCTCAAGCATTGCCTTCTCGCAATCATTAACCAGATAAACCGGATAAGAAACAACAGCTTCCGGTTCTCTGCCCTCTAACAGATTGCCCATTCCGCGACCGAGTTTCTTAATCTTCACAAAACCATCATATGCGTCAACATTCTCGGCATTTACCGAAATAATTCCGCCATCCTCGATATTCTCATGTCCATCTTTGGTTACTGCACGAAGAAGCACAACCGGCACTATAGCCTTTGTTCTGTCAGTTATATTGTGTATCACTATCTCGCCGCACTTATCTTCATCGACGGAGTCCACACTTACAATAATTCGCTTCTCAGCAGCTACTACGCCACTACATTCAGATAATTTAACCCACTCAGGAGCTTCAATCTCAAACTCGAATTCACCGCTACCCGCATTCGCTATTTCAAACCATTTAGCGGAAGGCTTCACAAATGTTAGGTCTTTTTCATCATTCCATGTACATACAAGCATCTTTCTGCCACCGATAAAAAGAGGTGGAGTACATACCGGATGGAGTGCTGTCTTAGGCGGTGGGAAATCCTCAGGGGTAACCATTCCCTTCCATTTGCCCTCTGACATAATATTATCATAATAATGAAGAAGCTTTCTTCTTGCATCATCATATTCTTTGGAATAATCGGTATAAAGCTTAGCTGCCTGCATTTTGCCCTGTGCCACACAAAGTGCACTTCTGTCTGCGAAATAATACTGACATGCAGTGTAATACTGCGCATGAACCCTAAGCATAACCATCTGGAAGAAAGCTGCTTTTTCTTCCTCTTTAATTGCTTCGTATACCTTGTTAGCCCTGTCATACAAAGCCTTTAACTTATTAACTCTCACCGCAGCCTCATCACCATACGCGTTCTGTGAGAAAATATCATTATCCATATTTTCTATTTTACGCATATTGGCAAGCGGAAGAAGCTCATTAATTATATCTGCTACCTCTTTACCATGATTGCCGGTAAAATTCCTGTCTATAAAATCTGCAAGATATGTATCTACATCATTAGTAAGGGCATCCTCTTTAGTTATCTCCCACGCAAGATGTGAGAAGAATTCCATCTCAATCTCGAGAGGCTTCATCGCTCCTATATTCATAATCCAAAGCTTCTGTATGCCTTCATTGTATGCCTTGGTAAGCTCATTCTTAGTGTGAGTAAGCGGGATAGAGTTCATAAATACATATGACCTGCCTGAACCTGCCCAATATGAATTATGGTAGTAAATACCATTGCCACCCTTGCGCTCACGCTCCTTCGCCGATGGATAACGACGTACATATCCATAGTTATCATTTGCCCATATAAGTGTAAAATCCTCAGGCACCTTAAGTCCTGAATCGTACAACGGCAATACCTCTTTGTAAGGAACAAAAATCTTAACCGGCTCATAATCAAGACTGTCCTTTAACATTTGGTCCTGTGTCTCGATTATGGTTTCAAGAAGCTTAACCTTGGCGTTAAAAAGCTCGTCTCCTTCAAGTCCTTCAAGTGCTCTTATCTCAAACCCCGAATCATGAACTCCTCTCATACCAAGTGTATAGCTTACTTCAAAATTCTTATTCTGCTCTATACTTTCCTGCCAGTATTCTTTAAGAATCTCCCTGTTTCTACCTTCAAGCGAATAATCATAAAGTGCATCATCATAGCCCTTCTTGGTCTTCCATGGTAACCACTCTCTGTTATTACTTCTCATAAGCATATCACAATGAGAGGTTCCTATAACGATACCCATTCTATCTGCCAAAGCTCCGTTTTCCGGCACCATATTAAAAGAATTGACATGCATCGCCGGCCACAAATAATTGATTTTTAAACGAAGCAATAACTCGAAAATCTTCTCGTATGCCTTAAGTCCGATAGTTTCCTCACCGAGATGAAGCTGTACCCATTTTTCCAGTTCCTCTTCATCATTTATAAAGAAACCTCTGTACTCAACTGTAGGATAATCAAGCTTCTTATATGTATTATCAAGAATAAACTCATCCTTCTGCTTAACAGGTACATCAGCAAAATAGTACCATGGCGAAACTCCTAACATCTCTGCCAGTTCGTAAATACCATAGATGGTTCCTCTACGATCACTTCCGACAATAACTAACCTATCATTGCTCACCTTATGAAGATATGCTTCTTTACGAAGCTTACCTTCTTTATACATGCCTTCCGGAATCTCATAATTCTCAAGGATGTCCTTTGCTACATCTACTGTTCCTATAACAATCTGTGTCGCTGTCACCGATGTATTCGTTGCATCAACTATGTCCGCCATTACTCCTACTGCTTTTTCCAAATCAGTCTTTAGATTGTTAATGGCAATCTTTACTGCTTCAGATTCATTTTCACTAAAGCATATCTGTATCCTGTCGCCTCTGTTAAGTTTAAACATATTATCCTCCCAATTATCATGCTTTAAAAATGCACAGGGCTTATCTCCCACCCTGCGCATAATTAATTATTGTATAATTACATTTCTTTTTCTGGTAACTTTACCGAGCTCATCATTACTTGCTTTAAAACTACCTATTCTTGAAAACTCAGACCCTACTATCGAATTTCTTAATTTGTCAAGCTTCTCTTCTTTAGCCTCAACATCCACATCACGAATCTTATCAAGCTCAATCTCCGCATGTAGCACATCTGATTGGTGCTCAATATCTGAAGCCACGTTATTTTCAACCACAACCTGACGACGAACTGCTTCGGCAGATAACATCGCTTTCATCTGCGGTTGTATAAAATCTTCTTTATTGATTACTTCTTCAGAATCAGAATAGGCTTTCTCTGACTCCTCTAATCTCTTATCTTCATCCTGTCTCTGAGCCTTATCAGTCTTAGCATTATCTTCCTTAACTTTGTCTTCTATAAACTTATCAGCCTTATCTGCATCCGTTTGTTGTAAGGCTTCTCTTTTATCCTTCTTCTTAGCTTCTTCCTCTTCCAGCTCTTTACGCTTTATTTCCCGGTTCAAATCATCGATTTCCTTCTGAAGCTCTCTCCTTAGCTTGGCTTTGTCATCGGAAGACATTCTCTGATTATATCCGACATCCTGTAATTGTTTCTCTGCACTATTTAGTTTCATTTTAAGACTTCTGTCTGCAGAAGCTTCGTTCTGCGATACCTCGGGTTGCATACTGACGTAACTTGCATTATTAACTTTCATTATGTATCCTCCTCATCTCAAAATATCATATTTAGTACTTATCTTATTACTGTTTCTCACCTTTCATCATCTGCTTATCTTTGTACATCTCCGCATCTGCCCTGTCACAAAGAGCATAAAAGTTCTCGTCCTTCTTAATATAGGCTATACCTATGGCACAGCTGTACGGGGTTGCCTCCATGTCTTTCTTTATGTTGGCAACAAGTGTCTCTATGGTTTCTTCGGAACACTTAAAGCACAGTATCATGAACTCGTCTCCACCTGTTCTGTAGAACTTACAGCACATCGGCAAATTCTGTTCCACACATAAAGCAGTGGTCTGTAATGCCTTATCACCTTCACTGTGTCCGTATATATCATTTAAGTCCTTAAGGTCATTTAAATCCAAGGATATTACCGCCTTAAGATTACGCTTATGTTTATCCGCATCAAGATAGAATGCCCGACGGCTCAAGGTTCTTGTAAGCGGGTCCATCTTGTAGGTCTGTGCATAATAATATAAGAAATAAAAAATTATCGAAAACCCTATCGACGTATTAAGGCATCCTGACTCCGGATATAATACCTCCAAAACAACTGAAACCACTGTTATTATCACGATATTAAATACTACCAATGCCTCCGAATATCCTCTTACCGTAACGCACTTTTTAATCGTATCAACTATTAGTATAATAAGATAAATGGCACTCGCTATATATGTTGAAATACCAAGCGGTCCTCGGATAAATTCATTGGTCGGAGAATAAGAAAATGCTATATCTGTAAAAAGCGCAGAAAACGAAATTACTGTGTTCAGAAATACAGGAAGAATCATCCAGTATCTCTTCCATTTATTGCCATTTACATGAATAATTAATATACACATAATACTAAGCGGTCTGGCAGTATAGCCTATAGCTGATGCCCATACCCTTAGCATGGTCGGATGATCAAGTGCTGCCATCATCCCTTCAACGGTATCTACAATCGTAAGTAACAGAACCATGTTAATTGCAATTATGAAATTTCTTGTAACCTTCTTTTCAAATATTACATTCGAAAGAAGGAATGTCATCATAAATACATATGCAAGTAAAGCCGCATAATTCGAACTTAACCAATCCCCCAGCAATGTTCTCACCCTCTCATTTACTTATATATAAGTATAATACAAGCCGTTTCATTTTACAACAGCTTACTCCTCCGTTTCAGCAGACACACAGTTAAGTACCTTATACAACAATGTATACAGAGTTACTGCCTCTTCATTGGTAAGAGGTACACAGGCTCCTATCTTTCCCGGAATATTTACTGCCTTATCCTTAAGCTCCTCGCCCGCCACAGTTATCTCAACTATCAGATTTCTCTCATCCTCTGTAGACCTTGTTCTCTTAACATACCCCTTTGCTTCAAGCTTCTTCAACACCGGAGTAAGGGTTCCTGAATCAAGAAACAAGAAACTCCCCAGTTCCTTTACATTCATTGACTTCTTGTCCCAAAGCACCATAAGTGTTATATATTGTGTATATGTTAAATCAAGTTCATCAAGATATGGTTTATACTTTCGCACAACCTCTTTGGCGCATGCATATAAAGGAAAACATATCTGATTCTCAAGCTTCAATTTGTCATATTTGTTATCTTCCATATCTATCCCTCTTACAAAGAATTTTTCTAAGTTTAATTTATCACAATCTAATATCTAATTCAATATTTTTCGTAAAGGTTGCCGAATTTATGGGCTCTATCCCCAACTCTACCGTTAGTAGAGTACAAAATTTCCGGGTCTACCGCTCGTAAAACCCGCTTTCTACTCCTAAAACACCTAAGTAGGGGGACTATTTTGAATCCAAGTGCTAAATTATCCATGTAAGGATAATTCCCCCTGGAGAAACATATAATAAATCCATAAAGGAGTGTAAAAAAATGTATATTCATAAAGCAAAATATTACGAAACAGATTCTATGAAAATCGTACACCATTCCAATTACATCCGTTGGATGGAGGAAGCCAAAATGGATTTTCTGGAGCGTTGCGGTTGTGGAATGATACGAACAGAAGCCGCAGGTATTACTTCACCTGTAGTTTCTGTTGAATGTGACTACAAGCATACATCATCCTTCGACGATGAAATTGCCATTGATGTTCAGGTAGAAAAATACACAGGCGTCAAGCTTACACTCAGATACATCATGACGAACACTGCAACCAACACGATAGTTGCCACCGGCCGCTCTTGTAATTGCTATGTAAATGAGGCAGGCGCACCTATCTCCATCCAGAAATATTTCCCTGACTTTGACGCAACCCTTAAAGAACTAGTGAAATTATCTGCTTGATAGACGTAGACGAAGATGTCATTTAGGTAAGTCTGCTCCATATGGATTGCACATATTGGGAATGATGTATTCCCGTTAAGACTATTGAAAAACGTCAGCACTTGATGAGGATGAACAATGGGCATTGCCATGCAGATAAATCAATTTTGAGATTATCTGTATGCAATGCCCTTGTTTGGTTATCCGAATCTAGTACTGCTACGTTTTTCACTAAGCGAGAGCGTGTCTTAGAGGGAAACATCATTCTAATATGTGCTTTATATGAAACTTGGCTTTACCTAAATGACATCTTCGTCTATATCTTTCAGGCAGCGCCACTTTGTCATGGCTTCTTCTAAGCTCATCCCTTCGTTTACTGCATGACGCCTTGCGGCATTAACTGCCTGAATTTCTTTCATACGTTCTGCCGAAAGACTGTATCGGTGCATGGCGTACTGTGTAATAAGCCATGCAAGCATGGGAAGAATACAGAATAGTATTATAACAACCCACTTCATTCCCGGCAGATATGGGGTATTAGTATCCGGCAAGGTTTCTATACCGATAAACATGACCGCAAGGCCTACTATCGTCGAGCCAAGTGACGATACAAGTTTATCCACTAGACTAAAAAGTGTTCCCATGATTCCGGGTACATACTGACCACTTCGATAAGTTTCATAGTCTGAGCAGTCTGCTACCATAGGAATAGGCATATCAGCTGTTGAATAATATGCACCATATCCGATTGCATAGCAGATTACAAATATTATCGTATATAAATTTATGTTTTTAAATGAAAGCATGTTTGCCGGATTATTCTGATTCCAGATTAACAATAATACCAGAACACCCACATAACAGATAAGTGCTATTCTTGTATATAGTGACAGTGCCGCTTTCTGTCCTTTTTTCTGCGCTGTGCGTACACTTAACAGAAAAAACGGAACCGATGCCACATAGCAGATAATATATAATGGTAAAAAAAGTCCGTTATAATCGTTCATCATGGAAGCATAAAGCATACATGCCACACTTGCATTTGTCGCAATTGAAAAAGCAAGCTTGGTGCTTCCTCCTGCTAACATAAGCATACGAAGGTCTCGGTTTTTCTTAAGTATATCTACATACTCTGATAGTTTCACCTTTTCCTTTGTAACGCTAACGCCGTAAAATTCCGGTCTGTCCTTTTCCCAGATGCCGATTACTGCAAGTACGGTAAGTACAGCAGACAATATAATTGACAATGGTATTACTAGATTAAAAAATTCTTCTGAACCATATCCTACTTTACCGCCGATTACGGTAGCTACAACCTGTATAAGTCCCATTCCCACTAAAGAAGCGACGGTATTAAATATCGTAAATAGCGGTCTTTGCTTCGGATCATTGGTGATGCATGTCTGTCCCGAACGTGTACAGGCAGTCTGAAAAGTATATCCTATTACATAAAGCATGTACATTACTACAAAACCGACATACTTTAGCCACATCATGTCATCCGGAATCCATCTCGTACCAAAGTACAAAAGAATCGCAGACACAGCCATTATAACATTACCAAGTATTATATATGGTCTGAACTTTCCAAGTTTACCTTGTGTTTTGTCAATAAGCAAACCGATAATAGGATCGGTAACGGCGTCAAAGACGCGCATTACCGTAACCATTGTCGTTGCAAACATAAGTGCCAGTCCAAGAACACCATTGGCATGGTAGGCAATATAATTCATTGTCAATATATAGTATACATTTGTGGCACCATTATTAAATGGGAAAAGAACAAGCTGATATTTTTTAGCACGGTTAATTCCTGCTGTTTTTTTATCCTTTTCGCTCATTTTTTGCCTTCCTTTTCATCTCATGATAATCTTTATATATCTCCGTTTTCTCAAATTCTTTCTTTTTGACAACAAAAACTACTGTAGTTCCGACAAAACCAATTAACGATACTGCAAGTGCTATAGTCACAAATGTTTTGATAGCAGGCTGTGTTTTCTTAACTATAGTATCTGCTCCCACTCTATTCATTCCGCAGGAATTAGCTACTGTATAGAGATTTCTGTGACTCGCTTCTCTCATTGCCGATACAATAATCGGGTCATCCTCATATTTCGGAAGAAGGTTAACTACATACGGTAACATGGCATCAAATATAGATACTCCCGCAAGTATACCATCAACTCCATTTACATAGGTTGTAAGAACATTGTCAGTAATAATCTTACCTTCACATCCCCATTCATTACGGAGAATATTAGTTACAAGGTTATAGTTACCACCTGACCATGTGCATCCCCAACGTGTATACGCTATCATAACACCATTTGCATTGCCTTCCTCAAACGGAGCCTGGAATGCCTTAAGATATATCTCTCTGGCAGCCTGTTCATTTAACCACACACCAAGACCTATTCGGTCCTGTTCACTGTCATTTAAAGCAAAATGCTTAATTACCACATCTACACCCTTATCTTCGATAGCCTTTATCTCATAGGCACTCATTTTGCCCGATAAAAATCCGTCTTCACTGTAATATTCAAAATTTCTTCCGCCATAAGGTGTTCTATGAATATTATTTCCCGGTCCGTACAGACACGCAATATCTGACATAAGACAGTTATTACCGATTACTTTTCCAACCTCTGTCATAAGTTCAACATTAAAGGTTGCTGCCATAACATCTTCAGACGTAAACGCAGTTGCCTCAAGGCTTGTGGCACTTGAACCGATAAGTGAGGCTGTAAGCCCCTGTGGTCCGTTCTCGTCTCTGGTTCCCGGAGCATTAACCGACTCTACCGGCATCGTCCAGTGGAATGCATCTCCGATTAATTTAACCATCTCATCGAATTCAAGCTGGTCTAACAGCTTATCCCACTTAGAGTCATCATACTCAAGTCCAATCATGTCATATAACTTAAGCCCATTATCCGCACCCATTGTCGGCATATCAATATCTATATCATAATCTGCCGCATTATACTGAATATCCTGCAATGCAGCAATCATCTTCTCTGTAAGCGTAAGCTTAAGAATGTCCTTAGGGAATGTTCCTTCCCAATCATTTCTTGAAAGATAGGTAATCTTCTCATTAACTCCATCATAAAGATTGATATCTGAATCAGATAACTGATTAACTATCTCGGTTCCGTTTGCAGATACAGAATAAGTCTGTGCATCAAACTCCGGATTATTCCATTTGTATACAAGTGTACTGTCACCATTTGCATCCATACGGCCGTTTGTATTTTCCACCGTGTAGCCTTTGGACGTGAGCACATTATTTACCGCATTATGAGCATCTGTAGCTACCGTAAGATAATAATCACCTGCATCAAGGATATAAGTTCCTCTGCCATACGCATCGTATGATGCAAAATCTCTTTTATCAACATAGACAGTAATAGTCTCGGATTCTCCCGGTGCAAGAATATCTGTTTTACCAAAACCGCAAAGTGCAACAGCCGCTTTCTCAACTCCATTTTCTATATCATATTCGGTATAAGGTGACTGGACATATACCTGAACCGTCTCCTTACCAGAATAGGTATCGCCCACATTGGTTACCGTTAACGTCACCTCGAATTGATCTGTAGCTTCGTTGTACATTACAGACATATCACTATATTCAAAATCAGTATAACTAAGTCCGTATCCAAACGGAAATGCAACGTCATTATGATAAGCATAATCGCCTGCATTACCTGTTCCCATTACATAATCCTCGTAACGGGTCTCGTAATATTTATATCCAACATAAATACCTTCCTGATATATCATATAGGTTCTGGCAGTATCCGGAATAAGTCCCTCCTTATAACCGGCATATACTGTAGGAACGAAATTAACCATTGCCGGTGATGAATAATTATCATAGCAATAGGTATCAACCAGACTACCTGAAGGTGTTACGTCTCCCACAAGAATTTCAGCCACTGCATTAATACCTGAAATACCAACATCTCCTACCCATAGGCAGGCGTCCACTCCATATTCATTATTCTTAAGAAAATCAACCTGCAAAGGATTAGCAGAATTAATCAGCACGATAATCTTCTTTATCGTTCCGTCTGCTTTCATCTTTGCAACATTGGACATCATTTCTTTTTCATTTTCATCAAGTGCAAGATAATTTCTTTCTCTGAATTCAAGGTCGGCACCTTCACCACCTACTCTTGAAAAAACAACTATTGCCGCATCGCCGTAAGAGGCAACGGAATTTTTCACATCATCCGTATATATATTCCACGGCACCTCTGTTACTTCTGCACTTGCAAGACTTACCATACCGCCGTTCTTTCTCGCATAAGAAGCTCCTTCTCCTACCGAATAGAAATCCCACAGTGTTTTATTTATGTTAATTCCTACTTTTTCAAGCGCAGTCTTAAAATTATCTGCTGTGGAGGCATCTATATTACCCGAACCTGTTCCGCCGTACACAAGATTAGTCGAGGAATTGGAAAAACAGCTTACATTTGCTCCCTTATTAAGCGGAAGCGCGTTATTATTATTCATCAACAGGGCTGCGCCCTCTGCCTCAACCTTTCTGCATATCTCAAGTCCGTATTCAATCATTTCATCTACGGATTCAAAATCCGGTTCATAATAAATCGCATTCTCATCCGGATTCTTAAGCTTCCAAAAGGTACCTCCGAAAAATGCGGCAATGGTATTGTCAAACATCGATACTATGACCATTGCAACAGCAAGTATTACCGATAAAATCCCTGTAAAAATACTAAGCCCTTTAAAAGGTCTTGTGCTTTTCCTTCGTGCTTTTCTGTATGCTTTATCCTGAGTTTTATTTTTCTCACTCTTAGGATACATATTTTTACCTCTTTCTTTATTTTACATCCAATTCTTGCTATCGCTTTTGCCTACCTTATATTCCGGTCTTGCTTTATCAACCTTGTATACCACCGCCTTATCTTCAAGCTTACCTGCCCTTACTTCAATATTGTTCTCTTTCTCAAGTTTTATCTTAAAGTGAAATGTGTGTTCCCCTTTTTTGGTTTCCAAGAGCTTACCATTATTGTAAAGTGATACTTCATTTTGATTCGAACACACAACAATCTCTGTAACCTTCTCAGCACGATATTTGTATCTTTTTCCGCAAAGATGTACAAAGGGTTCCTTGCCCCACCATGCTTTATAGAGATAAAAGCTGTCTTTTTTTATCTTACGGTCAAAGGTTACAAGTCCTTTATGATTCATTCCCGGTTCACCGCCCTGATTTCTTGCATCTGCAGCGAAATCAAACATGTTCCATACATAAGTTCCCCAAAGGAACGGATGCTTCTTAAAACATTTAAGCATATATTCATGATATTTCAGCTGGTATTCCTCTGTATGGTCGCCTCTCTTTGGTCTGCTGCTGTGAAGATTAGGCATTCCCTCTGCACCGTACTCGGAATATCCAAGACATCTCTTAGGGTATATGAAATGATAGAATTTAATAAACAAATCGTTTAAAAAGAGTCCCGGCACATACCATCCAAGATACAGATTCCAGCCTACTATATCCGAAATCTTAGTTACCGGATGAAAAGGTGAACACATCGCATAACATGCCAGAGTCGTCACTCTCCCCGGATCAAGCTCCTTGCAAAGCTTCTGTAAAGCATGGTGATTGGAAAGCATGTCCTTCTTATGCTTTCTTGATATGGTAATCTCATTGGATATTCCCCATGTCACTATGCTTGGATGATTATAATTCTGAATAATGAGCTCCCTCATCTGCACGAATGTATTTTCCCTTCCACCCGGCATATGTGAGGATATATACGGAATCTCTGCCCACACTACCATGCCGTACGCATCACACAAGTCATAGAAATACTGATCATGCTGATAATGTGCAAGTCTTATAGTATTTGCACCTACTTCACAGATTAATTCCATATCTTCTCTCATATGCTCTTTAGTAATGGCATTGCCGATTCCTTTTCTATCCTGATGTCTTGCAACACCTCTAAGCGGATATGGTCTTCCGTTTAAAAAGAAACCTTTCTTGGAGTCAAAGTGAAAAGTACGGATTCCGCAGTTACAGGAAACAGCATCCGTCACTTTATCTTCAACGATTAATTCCGCCTCAGCTCTATAAAGATATGGGTCTCTTATTCCATCCCAAAGACGCGGATTCTCAAGAACTATCTTGGCATCCTCGCCATTAGACTCTCCTACCACTTTGCCTTCGGAATCCTTTAATCTTATCCTTACCCTATAGTCGGCTCCATCCATATCTGCCTTATTAAGATAGGTATGAATCTTTAGTGAAGCCTTATTTCCGTTCACCTCGGTATCTACCTTAATTCCGGGTCCACCATAGAACTCTAAGTCAAAATGATATTTATTAACAATAAGAAGCTCTACATCACGATATATACCTCCGTAAAATGTAAAATCAGCCATCTGTGGATATATTTTCTCATTAATACTATTATCCACTTCTACGCGCAGATTATTCTCACCGGCTTTAAGAACTGATGTAATATCTGCCCTAAAGATTGAATATCCGTTCTCATGAACGCATATCTCTTTATCATTCAAAATGACCTTTGCTTTGGAATTAACACCATTAAATTGTATATACACCTTCTCATCTTTTGTAATGTCGGGTCTGTCAAATATCTTCTCATACACGCAGGTTCCACGATAATAATTATTACCTCCGTCCTGCCCATCAAGCGCATTCCATGTATGGGGTAGGTCAACAGGCCTCTTTTCTCCCGATTGAGCAGTAAACATCCAATCATTCATCAATTTCTCCACTCTTCTCATTCGGTCCATCATTCCTCCTCACATATAGATTCAAAAAGGCGTTTACAAAACTGCCTTACAAACGGCTAAGGTTCTAAAATAAAACGAGAACCTTGTTAGATTTCACTAAAAAGTCTACAAGATTCTCGTTAAATTTTCAACAATTTGTACATAAGTGGTCGTTTTGGGAACATAAGTGGCTTTGAGTTTTAGTATTCCTTATCCGGGCCTTCTATATATTCTGCAAGCGCATGGATAAATGATGCGTGATTACGCCTGCTTATCTCCAGCTCATGTCCACCTACTACTACGATATTCTTTTTTATCTCCGTCACATGCATAAGGTTAACTATATACCAGTGGTTACATTTTGCAAACGGATACTTTGCAAGCTCTGCTACCACACTTTTCATAGTACCGCGCACACTGAAGGTGCCTTCATCAGTATGATAATGAAGCATCCTGTTCTGTCCTTCAATGTAATATATCTGTTGTATGCGGATTTTTTTAACTCCACCCATAACATTTAGAAGAATATCTTTCACTATGGCCATATGGTACACCCCTACACCTCTATATTGGGTATAAGCTGTTATTTTTTAAGGAAAACTACTACATTATACCCTTCAACAGTTATCTTATCGGAATATTCCGTACCTGTTATTATATCCTTAAATTTTCCGTTACAGCCAATTTCTATACTCTTTGAATCATAATTTAATAGGAAAATATAGTCACCTCTGATTGTGAGTTCAATACTTTCCGGTAATTCTAACATCTCTTCGATATTGCATGGTGCTTTAATATCTTCAAGCTCTATAAATGCCTTTGCCGTATCTTCGCTAAATGCCGCACCGAAATAATATACCTTTCCGGCTCCGACTTTTTTAACCGACGCTGCAGGTTTTCCTTCATAATAATTATTATCAAAGCTTGTAACTTCCTTGCCGTCTGTTATTCTTAAGATATCATTAAAGCATGCTGCACTTACCTTTTTACCGTTAAGTTCAACAGTCTGTGCCTCATCATACGGAGAAAGGAATGTAAATTCTTCAACCTCTGCCCCGCAAAGCTCTGCTGCGAATCCCGGCATGGTCGTCATATAGCATATGCCATTCATATCCTTATAACCTGTTCGGCAGCCAAATATTATGGTTCCGCCATTTTCAGCGTAGACCTTAAGAAGCTTAGCTCTCTTTTCGTTAAGAATAGTCGGATGAGGATATACTACCATTTTATATTTCTTAAGTTCGTCCATAGTAGTTTCATCATCTATGTACACCAAATCAAGCGGTATATGCTTCTTCTGAAGTGCCCTAAACCATCCGTCATAGCTGATTCGGTCAACCTCTGAATGCCACACATCGGCCTCGCCATCCCACTCATTATCATAATCCTTAAGGATAGCAACCTCTGCCAGGTATTCTTTACCGCATATATCCTGTAAGCTCTGAATTGCCTTATGGGTATCCTGAAGCTCAGCAGTTCTTCTGTTTGGTCTATTGTCATAATCGTGAAGTCCATGCCAGTATATCTCGTTACCAAAGGTACAGGTTCTCCAACGGAAATAGCTTACAAAATCAGCTCCGTGAGCTATTGCCTGCAATGTCCACAAACGAACCTGTCCGGGCTTAGGTGCAGGCTGTTCCATTCTAAAGTTCCAACCGGATGGTCCTGACTGTTGCTCCATGATTCCGAATATCGGTGAAATGGAACGTGCTCTCATAAGGTTATAAGAGCTGTTACGATCTTTCATTCCATTCTGCCTTGATATATCAAGTCGTCTCTCATATGCAAAGTTCGGATAATTGTCGTAAGTAATAAAATCAAGCACCTCTCCGACAAGCTTCTGATAATCAATATGTCCGAACAAACCATTTGTTGTAACATAGGCCTTGGTATATTTTCTTATAATATCAGCCTGTAATTTAAAGAAGCTTATTACATTGTCAGAGATAAATCTTTTCTCAAGAAGTCCCATATGAGGATTCCCAATTCTTCCTGAATTGGTTCTTCTTGGTAAATACACCTCATTCCAGTCCGTATATGTCTGATTCCAGAATTCAGCTCCGACTGCCTCATTAAGTTCGGAAAGCGTACCGAATCTATTCTTAAGATACTGTCTGAAAGCCTTATGGTCGCTCTCGGAATAATACAAATCATTTTCACAATTTATCTCATTATCAAGCTGCCATGCCACAATATTGTCATACTTACTATAATGCTCTGCAAGCTTCTCAGTTATACGTGCCACGAAGAAACGATATTTCTCCGAGCTCAGATTATAATGTCTTCTAAGACCATGATTTATAAGATTACCATCTAAGTCTGCATTAAGAATCTCCGGATATTTATGGCTCATCCACGCAGGCGGTGTCGCAGAAGGTGTACAGAATATTACCTTCATGCCTTCTTCAACCGTCATATCCATGAATTCATCAAAAAACTCAAATGTAAATTCATCCTCATGCGGTTCAAATTTGTTCCAAGCAAATTCTGCAATACGGACAACCTCTATTCCGTATTCCTTCATTCTCTTTAAATCATCACGCCATAATTCTTTTTTCCAATGTTCAGGATAATAACATACTCCTAATGTTATGTGGTCAATATTTAGCTTGCTCATGTTGGTTTGCCCTCACTTATTTTGGATTATTCTATATATTTTAAGCATTTCTTTATCTTTCTCTATAGACTATCTCAGATAATTATTCGTTATCATTCGCCTCGGTAACTGCAACATTCTTAAGAATCATATTATGCACGATATCCTCGTGATATTTGCTATGTCTAGCTTTGATACTTAGATTCTCGAATGTAAAATCAGATAAAACATACTGTTTCTCATCAGGCATAACGTTAAAGTATGTCATACACTCACAGTTACAATTTCTCATTGTAATATGGTCTGCATAAGAAAGCGGTATATCTTTACGGTCCTTAAGGTCATAGAACTGTGTCCATGGATTAATATTGATAAAGCTGGTAATCTTACCCTCGATATCCTCAACTGTAATGTATTCGTAATGCTGCGGTGTGTCCGGTCGCATCTTAAGCCAGAGAAGATTATGTCCTTCCTTAACCTTTATCCTTCTTACTATGATATTTCTGTTATGAACGGATTCCGAACCGCAGGTAAGACATCCATGACAAAAGCCGTACTCACAATCCTCCACGATTATACGCTCATTAGAACCATTTTCCGGTGCCGTATCTGCCCAAGGTCCCTTGCCACCTTTAAGCACTATCGAATCATCATTTACCTCAAGATAGCAATTCTTAACAAGCACATCCGTACACACATCTATGTCAATGGCATCCGTACTCGGTGCCTTAACAGGTGATGCCGGTGAGAAAATACGACAATTAAGATACTTAACATGATTACTTTTATATATATGATTTGTCCAAAAATGTGAATTCTGCAGCTTAAGGTCTGCTACAATTACATTCTTGCTGTTCGATATGTACACAAGGCGAGGTCTCTGCTCATCCTTGTTAGTACATTTATTATTCCAACTGCGACGAAGCCAAAATGCCTTCCATGACCTTAATCCGTTACCATCTATTACTCCGGGTCCACACATAGTAAAGCCATCTACTCCATCGACATTAATAAGCGCCGCGAAATACTTACAGCTCTCACCCTCTATACGCGTATCAATAACCGGATAATCCGATATATCATCACTGCCTTTTAACATGCCGCCTTCTGAAACATACAGGTTAACCCCCTGCTTGAAAAACAAGGCGCCTGTAAGATATGTTCCCGCAGGCACTACGATTACACCGCCGCCATTCTCCGCTGCTTCATCTATAAGATTCTGTATCTCCTCTGTATGAAGCTTACCATCATCAAGAATATTATATTTTGTAAGCACATACTGCTTACCTAATTCCTCAAGCGCAGGAACCCTTGTATCATAAAACCATTCATCAATAACCGTTCCGTCCGGGAAAAATTCTCTTCTATCCATGAGTCGCCCTCCTCTGTATGCACTTATAATCTACCGAAGTATCCGGCTGATTAATCTATCTTGATTATATCAGACTTAGTGGGTTATACAAGCCTTTTAGGAGGGCTTTTTTATACTTTTTATTCAACGATTCTGGTAAACACTTACGCCAACCCACGTATTTCTTCTTGCAGTTTTTCAAGGAACCAAAGAATCTCTTCAAACTCTGGCATATTCCCATATATCATATTCCTCATTGCCTGATAGTCCTCTTGCAGCGCATTTAGTACTGCTTCTCTTGGCAGAAGTTCGATACTACTTAAAGTTGCCGTTTCATAATGAGCGCCTTTAGCATAATAAAACTTTTGCTTAAATGCAACATCTTTTTCTAGCAACTCTTTTCTATCAAATGCACTTTCTTTTACCCATGAATTCCCCAGATTGTAGACATCATATAAATGCCTTGCGTACCTGGCAGGCAATATTTTTCCTTCTGGAAAATTTGCAATTTTATGTAATATGGTAAGTTTTTCCCAGAAAGTTCTCTCAACATCAATGGTCAAAACCGAGGTTTCTTTTTGCGAAAATATATCCGGATATTTTTCAGCTGCAAATGGAGTTACACTTGTCTCATGAGATGGCATCCATTCTGCCAATGGTCCAATTTCCAATCTTACACAAGAACGTAGATACTCTGCCTCAAATATCTGCGGATAATAAAAATTAACCACCATTTCATCTTCTGTATCAATCGAAATCCATTCTCCGTCCCCAAGTTTTTCTTTCATTTCTACATTCAACTGAGGAATCAATTCCTCTTTATAGAATCTTGCTGCCTCAGCATTAATCTGCTTATTGAATATATCCTGCTTGGTTTTTGACCTTTCTTCCCAAGGATTCACCTCGTCATTAATTATTTTTCTCCAATCCAAGATCAAATCTATATCCTCGGAAAATCTTTCGATAACATGGTACGATTTAGATAAACTTGTTCCACCTTTGAAAACGAATGCATCCTTATACTTACAATCATGAAACAGATGATCCAGCATAAAACACACCCAAAAATCTTTCTCTATTACATTGGGCTGCATTCCCATAGAAATTGCAGTAGCTTGAAACAATTCGGTTCTATCCTTTATCTGTAATTTAGCAACTTCCTTCATTATTCAGCACACACCTTTCTGATTACTGCATATATCCATTCACTGACACCCGTTGCTTCCTCTAACATCTTTTTCTTTTCCGCTTCAGGCAATCTGTTTTTCAAACTTAGTATAATACTGTCATCAATCCGTTCTTTTCCTAATGTCTTTAATGCCTCAACAACCAAAGTGGTTGTCTCAGACATAAATGAAATCTCCCTATTCGCACGATGCTTAAAAGACAGTGTAATATTGTCCCATGAAAATTTTCTGTAAGGTCCGTCACTGATATAGGACCATACAACCGGAACTTGTGTAGATAGGCCCAGCTTATTTAATGCGACATCTCCGCATGGAGCAATGGTCCAACGAAAGCTTCTGGCAATGGCATATGCTATCGCATCGGGATTTGCTGGAATATGCTCTTTAAGTAACTTACTATATACTGGTTTTTCATACACTCCATCCATAATTCTTCGTATATTCTTTTCTTCAACCTGTCTTCCAAGACATTTCCTAACCGTTGTTGTTGTCGCGATATCTGTAAAATCCGATGTCAAAAAAACTGTTCCCGGTTCAGCCAACTCTATTCTCTTCTTTATTTCTGTATATATTCCACTTGCCATAATACCACTCTCCTTGTTTTGTCACGATTATTATATAATTTTCGTGACATTTTTTCAACCTATTTTTAATTTTATATACTAAATACGAATTGCACGTCAGAATAATAACAAAACAGACGAAGGTTTTTCCCTCGCCTGTTATAACAATACAGCTACTTCATTAGTGTATATCCTTTCAAAGTTAAATATGCATTACAACAAATTTATTCCTCTTCACTCGCTTTTCGTACATTCGGATAAATCTCTATATGATGCAGCTTATCAACATCAAAGAACCGTGTCAGATCTGAACAAGAAATTGAAAAAGCATCATAATTAACCATTTCAAAACTAATTCCACTATAGCTCTTATTTACATACAATATCCCACCTTCTTCATCACAAAGATTTGCTCTCAAATATAACAAGTATCCCTCTAATTCTTCACTATCGGAACTCACGCTGCCACATAATGAAAAATCATTGTTCTTATCAATATTATAATGCAGTTGTCCAATTGTAACACCAATCTTATCAAATAAATCCTGCTTAACAATCAATTCTACCTTTTTCATAATGACCTCCTAATCTCATCCGCCAAAAACTGCCGGATATAACCTTTTCGTATTTTTTATCACCACTTCCCGAATATGCTCCGGGGATTCACCTCGTAACTCAGCAAACTTTTCCACTATAACATTAAGATTTTTTGATGTATTTCTTTTTCCTCCAACGCCTTCCGGTATCAAATATGGCGAGTCAGTCTCAAGTACAACCTTTTCTAAAGGAATACTTTTCAAAGCCATACATAATTCTGCATCTTCATCTATTTTTGTAAACATCCCATTTACTCCTAGATAAAATCCCATATTCATCAAGTTTCTAGCCTGCTCTAAACTTCCACTGAAACAGTGAATTACACCCGGACATTCTATTAACTTATATTCTCGCAATATATTGATTGTATCCTCATAAGCTTCTCTACAGTGAATTACCAATGGTTTCTTCGTCTCTATTGCCAGTGCAATAAATTTCCTAAACCATTCTTTCTGCATACATATTTGCTCTTCACTTTTATCTCTTGTATAGTCCAATCCAGTTTCTCCCACAGCAAGCACTTTATCGCATTTTACCAATTCAACTATTTCTTGATATTTTTCTTCATCCATTTCTTCCACACAATTTGGATGACAACCTGCTGCCATAAATACATTTGAATACTTATCACAAAGTAATTTCATCTTCTGATTGCTTGCAAAATCAATTGCCCCTTCAATTACAGCAATTACACCTTCATCAACCAACTCTCGCAATATCTCCTCACGTCCCGAATCAAAACGCTTGTGTACATAATGCGCATGTGTATCCACCATTGATTCAATCATAAAATCACTTCCTTCCTAAACTATTCATATCTAATTTCAATATCCTTGAACTCGCCTTCTATACAATGATTATATGCTTCCAAAATAATCTGTCCATAATGATTCCGAATATATCTTACTGTGTCTTTGAAAATCTCTGAAAGCATATCGTCTATATCCTCAAACACCATACAATCCTCTGACCAATCATGCTTACTTAACTTTCCCTTTGCTTCCCGGCTAACTACACCTTTATACTCTCCATAAAACAATTTCGGCTACCCTTCAGCATCATAGTACGCTAAACACTGTTTAAAACAGCATATTCGTTCATCCTCCCCTATCATCAGTTTAAGCAATCCTTCAATACCAATGGTGCCGAGAAAATACTGAACATATACTCCCGGAAATCCATTTAATTTCTCCACATAGAATCCTGCGTCCAATGCTATTGTTGGCATCTTGGTCATCTCATACGCTTCAAGAACCTTGACTATTGCAATTTCTTCGATACTTTCACTCCGAATTTCCCTAAAATCATAGTCATATGCCTGAAACT
>JAFTJD010000058.1 GCA_017456585.1 Lachnospiraceae bacterium | reverse complement strand
TATCAAACCGGTCAGAACAAAGAGTTCCGCTTGCGGAACTCTCGCGCCGAGCGCGGTCGCTTGCGACAAACTTCCTCTTCGCGCGAGTGCGCATCCACGCGGAGCGTTTTTTATGTTATAGGACGCATTTTCCTATAACATAAAAAACGCTTAGATTTCACAATCTAAGCGTTTCGTTATTAACCTTATTATCTTGAACGATTACGAAGAAAATCCGGAATCTTAAGTCCTTTATCATCAGCATTAGGTGCCGGCTTCGGTGTCGGTTCAAAGTTAATGCTAGGCTTCTCCTTAGGCTCCTGGAATGTAGGAATAGTCTCTAAATTACCCGGTGCTGTTGCACGGTTAGCTGCTCCCATAGGAGAACCATAAGCTGCAGTTCCGTATGTAGGAGTGCTAAGAGGCTTCATTCCTCCTGCATTATTATATGTACCGTAATTAGCATTAATCTGCTTTGTAACATCAAGTCGATTAATATCAGGAAGTCCTGTAGCAATAACTGTTATTGTAACCTCATCCGGAGTTGCATCATTATACATAACACCAAAGATTACATTAGCTGAATCACCTGCAAGTGTCTCAACATAGCTTGCTGCATCAGCTGCTTCCGGAAGACTTACATCACCTGAAATATTAATTATAACATCTGATGCTCCCTGGATTGTTGTCTCAAGAAGCGGACTGGCAACTGCAATCTTAACAGCTTCAACAGCCTTGTCCTCACCTCTTGCAGTACCGATACCGATATGTGCAACACCCTTATTGCTCATAACAGTCTGAACATCGGCAAAATCGAGGTTAATAAGACCAGGAACATTAATAAGATCTGTAATACCCTGAACTGCCTGCTGCAATACTTCATCAGCCTTCTTAAGTGCTTCCGGCATCGTTGTTCTTCTATCAACTATCTCAAGTAATTTATCATTAGGAATAACTATCAAGGTATCTACATTCTCTTTCAAACGCTCAATACCTGAGTTAGCATTGTTCATACGTGCTTTAGCCTCAAAACGGAAAGGCTTAGTTACTACACCAACGGTAAGAATACCCTGCTCTTTTGCAATCTTAGCTACTACCGGAGCTGCACCTGTTCCTGTTCCACCGCCCATACCGCATGTAACAAAAACCATATCAGCGCCCTGGATAGCTGCTGCAATCTCTTCTGCACTCTCCTCTGCTGCCTTCTCACCAATCTCAGGCTTAGCACCTGCACCAAGTCCCTTAGTGAGCTTCTCGCCTATCTGAAGTGTCTCAGCCGCCTTACACAACTGCAACGCCTGTTTATCTGTATTAACTCCGATGAATTCTACTCCACCTATATTCTCATCAACCATTCTGTTGACCGCATTGTTACCTGCTCCACCTACACCGATAACTATAATCTTTGCTGATGCCTCAGCTTCATTTGCTCTAATCTCCAGCAAGGTATTCTCCTCCTTAAAATGTAATCACCATAGAACCCTGTCTTAGTGCAACTTTTTTCCCATTAATTTATGATACTTTAGTACCTTTTCTAGTACCCTGATACTATAATACATTCATTTACAAAAATAATCAATCTTTATTTTTATATTTTTATAACTTTTTTTCTATATCTTGTGGTAAAACCGCATTTTTTTGAGTTATTTCCACATAATACCACCTTATTCGGCAGTCCTGAACCAGAAATAGTCATTTGTGTCATTATATGCTTCCATATTAAGGGTACCTGTCATCCCTTTAATATCAGGAAATACATCCTCTACTTTAGATATTTTATCATCCAGGAACTCGTCCTTACCAAGCTTAACCTGTATATTGTCAATATACAAATTAATATTTAACTCCTTGTCAAATTCTATCTTATCAACGACATTAGCGATAACTTCACCATTTTTTATCATCTTGGTAAGACTTAGAATAAGATTAAAAATCTCCTTGTTTTCTACAGGTAGTTTCCTATTAAGAACCATACTGTTAAATTCCAACCCTTCTATAAGTATTACCCCCTCTAAAAGGTTCGGACTACTTTCTACAACTATACCATCACTGTCAAAATAGAAGTAAAAATCTTTATAATATACATAACCTATAACATCTTTGCCATAAACGGTAATCTCTGCTTTATCCGGAAAATCTATCTCGACATCATATTTCGCGATAAAAGGAATCTGCTTGTCCTTATCTGCAAAAAGCCAATAATAAATCGGATTCTTTTCAAGCTCTGATGCGAATATCAGTTCCTGAAGTTCTTCATGACTGTAACGAAGCGAATTGCCGGAAAATCTATATTCCTTAATTCTTAATGAATATAGATATATTCCGACACCGGCTATTAGCATACATATGATTATTACTTTAATTAATCCTAAGTATTTTCTCACAACCTTCGCCTCCTTAAACCTGTATCTTTACATCCGCTCCAAGCATATTCAAATTCTCATCAAATCTCTCATAACCACGTGCTATATGTTCATAACCTGAAATTCGTGATTTACCGATTGCCCCAAGTGCCGCCAGAACAAGAGAAGCCCCTCCCCTTAAATCCTGCGCTCTCATATCCGAACCATACAAACGGCTGACGCCATCTATATATGCCGTTTTCCCGTTTCGGGAAATGCTTATGCTTGCCCCCATTTTATTAAACTCCGGAACAGTCATAAATCTGTTCTCAAAGACCGTTTCTTTAATCTTACTTTTACCCTCGGCATACAGAAGCATACTCATAAACTGTGACTGCATATCTGTAGGAAATCCCGGATATGGTGATGTTACCAGTTTTTTTACCGGTAATATTTTGCCTTTTCTATGACTTCGCCTAATGCAAAGTGCGTCATCCCACAAGGTTATAGCCGCACCGGCTTCCGTAAAATATCTAATTTCATCCTGAATATGCCCGGCATTGATTCCTCTTACTGTTAATCTTCCGTCCGTAATAATAGCTGCCGCCATATATGTTCCTGCTGCTATTCTGTCTCCCGGCACATTCCATTCTACATCATCCAATTCAGAAACAGACTTAATATAAAGCTTGGATGTTCCTATTCCTTCTATATGTGCTCCCATGGCAAGAAGCATATTACATAGTTCAACAATCTCCGGTTCACGAGCGCAGTTTTTTACAACAACTTCTCCGCTTCCGAGAACCGATGCAAGTATGACATTCTGTGTTGCCCCTACACTTGGATATGATAGTCTTATAACCCTTTTAAGAATCGCTCTATTCTTATTGTTTAAAATCTGTCCTCTATGAAGTACCGCCGAAACAGCCTCATCCGCCTCTGCATCCTCATCTAACATCTCCATTCCCAGCGCATTTAATGCCTTCAAATGAATATCAACAGGTCTGCATCCTATAGGGCAACCGCCGGGATATGGTATTTTCGCCTTGCCAGTCCTTCCAAGCAGAGCTCCCAGCATAAGAAAAGAGCCTCTTGTACGCACCGCCTGTTCCTTATCGATTTCGTAACCATCAACATTTGATGCATCTATAATAACAGTTTTTTCGTTACGTACAGTTTTGCAACCGAGACTCCTAAGAAGTTCTATCATATCATTTACATCCGAAATATCCGGACAGTTATTAAGCGTGGTAACTCCCGCATTAAGTAAAGTAGCTGCCAACATTGGCAATGCCGCATTCTTGGAGCCCTGAAGTATAAGCTCACCTTCTATCGGATGACCACCCTCAACCACAATAATATTTTCCATACCATGACCATCTTCACTCTTTTGTCATAGTATACGCTGTCAAAATGAATACTGTTACATTATCTGTAAACTTTAATCTGACGAGATACTCCCAAAGCAATTCCCATTTCTGCCAACAGGAACACTACCGAGGTTCCTCCATAACTTATAAACGGCAAAGTTATACCTGTATTAGGAATGGTATTGGTAACAACCGCAATATTAAGTATAACCTGTATAGCAATATGTGCCATTATTCCGGTAACCAGTAATGCACCAAACATATCCGGAGCATTGTTAGCTATAACCATGAATCTCCATATCATAAAAAGAAACATAAGGATAACGCATATCGCACCAAAAAGACCAAGTTCCTCACATATAATGGCAAAAATCATGTCGTTCTGCGGTTCAGGCAGGAAATTAAGCTTCTGAACACTGTTTCCGAGACCTTTGCCAAAGAAGCTTCCTGAGCCTATAGCATAAAGACTCTGCAAGGTCTGATAACCCGTTCCCTGTGCGAACTCTTCCGGACTTAGCCATGCCTGAATTCTCTCAAATCTAAAACTTGCAACTACGCTAAGAAGCCAGTCAAGTTTAATAATAACAAATGCAACTACCGCCGCCACTGCTATTCCCGCAGCAATAAACACCTTATATGCTTTAGTTGAAACAAAAATAATAATAACAGCTATTCCTGCAACGATAATGGCTGAACTAAGATTATCTGTTATCTTCCACAACATAATCGCCGGAATAATCGCAAAAGCCAATGCAATAAGCGAAAGAATCTCCGCTTTCTTCTTTCTCGAGAAAATGTCCATCACATGTGCCGCGAAAATAATAACACCGACTTTAACAACCTCGGCCGGCTGAAAAGTTAGGAAACTACCTACTCCTATCCATCTGGTAGCACCATTTCTGGTAATTCCGAGTGGAGTAAGCACCAATACAATCAGTGCAAGTGAGCCTATATATGCGAGTACAGCAACCTTTTTCAGGAAATGGTAATCCATCTTTGCAAAAAGGAACATGCAAAAAAATCCAAGCACCGTAGCCCATATCTGGTTTCTAAGATAACTTGTAGTTGTAATATTCTGAATCTGCGCTGTATATGAAACTGTGCTATAAAGCATGATCATTCCGAAGCAAACCAAAAATATTATTATTATCAGCAGGCTAAAATCAAAATATCCCTTGCTGTCGATTCTCTTTCGTGTCCCATGTTTCTTCGCAACATCAACCATTAAACCGACTCCATTTCAAATCTAAAGACTTCTCACATATTCTTTAAATATGCGTCCGCGTTCCTCATAATTCTTAAACATATCAAAGCTTGCACATGCAGGTGAAAGCAAAACTGCATCACCATTTACCGCATTATCATAGCAATATCTTATAGCATCTTCCATCGTATCCTGAAACACAATATCAGTAAAGCCTTCTGCCCTGGCAGAAGCGGCAATCTTCTCCTTTGTAACGCCGATAAGCACCAATTTCTTAAGATGTGCTTTAAAGGTTCTTGCAAATTCTGTATAATCAGAATTCTTCTCCGAGCCTCCTGCAATAAGGAATGTAGGTCTTGTCATAGAATTAACTGCTTTAATCGAAGAATCCGGATTGGTTCCTTTAGAATCGTTATAATAAAGAACTCCTTTAACCTCTTTAACAAATTCAATTCTATGCTCGATGGCCTCGAAATCGCAAATAACCTTTCCAATAGTCTTAATATCTATCCCCATTGCAATTCCCGCAGCAGCTGCTGCCATAGCATTCTCAACATTATGCTCGCCGATTATCTTCATATCGTCTATTCTGCAAACCGTTTCTTTAAGAGCACCATGTTTATAAACTATATAACCATCCTCTGACACGAGTCCCTCATCCAAAGAAGTCCTACTACTAAAGAAAATAACCTTACACTTAAGTGTCGAAGCGAACGCTCTTAATGCTTCATCCTCATAATTAAGAATACACACATCATCTTGTGACTGATTAAGCGTAATACTCTCTTTAACAGCGATATAATTCTCCATAGTTTTATGTCTGTTAAGATGATCCGGTGTAATATTAAGAATCGCTGTTACCTTAGGTGCGAAACTATGTACTGTTTCAAGCTGGAAACTGCTTATCTCCGCAACAGTAACTGATTCTTTATCTGTATCGCACACCTTATCAGCATAAGGTATGCCAATATTGCCCACCACAAATACACTTGAAAAAGCCGCTTCCATTATTTTACCGGTAAGTGCTGTTGTTGTTGTTTTACCATTGGTTCCGGTAATAGCAACCACACTTCCTTTTTCATAATTATATGCTAATTCAATCTCTCCCCAAACAGGGATATTTCTATCAACAGCAGCGAGTACAATTTCTGAATCAATCGGGATTCCCGGGCTTATTACCAATAAGTCTATATCTGTAAGATACTCCTCCTTAAATGCCCCGAGTCTCATATCAACCTTCAAGCCTTCCGGTAGTGAAGGATTCTCGTTAAGGTCATACAAAACAGGAACCGCCTCTACTTTTTCTAATAACATAATAGCAGATATACCACTCTTTCCGGCACCTGCCACAAGAACCTTTTTACCTCTAAGTTCCATTGAACTTCCTCCTGATTATAATGCAAGATATGCGCAAAGGCACATAATTGTAGTCACTATTGAAAACACTGCAACTACTCTCGTCTCTGACCAACCGCATAATTCGAAATGATGATGTATAGGTGACATCTTAAATATTCTCTTACCGCCTGTCTTTTTAAAATAAGTAACCTGTATAATAACTGAAAGTATTTCTACCATATAAATAAGTGCTATCATCGGAAGGAACAACGGAAGCTGTAACATATACGCCGTAGCCACAACGAAGCCTCCCAGTGCAAGCGAGCCCGTATCACCCATGAATACCTTCGCAGGATGTACATTAAAAAGCAAAAATCCCATAAGGCCGCCCACAACAGCTCCTGTCACCGGCTGTATTCCCGCATTGGTTGCAATAGCTATCATTGTAAAAAATACAGCTATAAGTAATGTCACACTGGTGCAAAGTCCGTCAAGACCATCCGTAAAGTTTGCACCATTAACTGTTCCTAACACAATAAAGAAAAATACAGGCAGGAAAAATATTCCCATATCAATTGTCTTACCACCTGTAAAAGGAATTATTGCCTCAGTACTAACATCCGAGAATTTAAGTAAATATAACGCAAATATTCCGGTTACAAGCAACTGACCAAGCATCTTCTGCCATGGCAAAAGTCCCTTCGGATTCTTCATTACTACTTTGATAAAATCATCTAAGAAACCAATAAGTCCAAATCCTAATGTAACAAAAAGAATCGGAGCTATGTTTTTATGTCCGTTCAAATAGATTAAACTTGTTATAATTATTCCAATAAGAAATACTATGCCTCCCATAACAGGAGTTCCCGATTTTTTCAAGTGCTCCTTAGGCCCTTCCTGTCTTATCGGCTGACCGAATTTGAGCCTTTTTAGAAAAGGAATCACTATCGGACAAAGCACTGCACTGATAGCAAAGGATATTATTATTGGTAAGATAACTTCCACTTTCATTTTTTCACCTCATCAAAATTCATTCGCATTTTAGTATAATTCTTTTCATTATAATAATCAATATCTTTTATATCTTTTTCACTCAAGATACAATATTACAACCGAATCCTCCGTAACTTCTTCCCCTGCAAGAGGAAACTGATCCGTAACTATCTCTCCCTCTCCAATATATTTAACTTCAAAAGCATATTCATTAAAAAGCTTATTCACTTCCGTCTTACTAAGTCCCGAACAATCCGGCATAGATACCGTCGGAATCAGGTTCTTCTGTTCTGTCTCCGTATAATCAGGTTCTATCCCAAGATACGGTAATATATTATCATACAACTCCTTTATAACCGGAGCTGCTATTGTTCCGCCATAATATACGCCTTCAGGTTCATCGATTATAACAATCGCTATCACCTGAGGATTATCAGCCGGTGCGAATCCGACAAAAGAAGATATATATTTATTAAGACTTCTAGGGAGCTTCTCCGATGTAGCTGTCTTGCCTCCTATATGATAACCTGCTATATATGCATTTTTACCACTACCACTTTCTACTACCTGCTCCAATATATACCTCACTGTCTCCGAAGTTTCTTCTGACACAACCTCTTCTTTAGACGCTTCATATTCAAACGTCTTAATCAGTTCTCCGTTTGCATCCGTTACATCCACCGCGAAATGTGGGGTTATTCTTGTTCCTCCGTTAATAAGCGAACTGATAGTTGTAAGCAACTGTATAGGTGTAATTTGAAAAGACTGACCAAAAGATACCGTCGCAAGTTCCACCAGTCCCATATTTTCTTTTTTGTGCATTATCGTTCCCGCTTCTCCGGGCAAATCTATACCGGTCTTACTTAGAAGACCAAATTGTTCAAAATATGAGTAATATCTATCAATGCCAAGTCGCTGACCTACATCTATAAACACAGGATTACACGAAACTTTTGCACCCTCAAGGAATGTCTCTCCTCCGTGACCTGCAATTTTGTGACATCTGATTATTCTGTCTTCTACGGTTCTGTATCCCGGACATGAAAAAGAATCCGTAAGTGATACGACTCCTTCCTCAAGTCCTGCCGCCATTGTTATTACCTTAAATGTAGACCCCGGCTCATATGTATCATTTATTGATTCATTTCTCCACATCCTATTTAAAAGTTCCTGCTTAGCCTCTGTATCAAGGCTTCCTTCAACCACATAGTTAAGTGTATACGGATTATTAAGATCAAACTCCGGAACATTGACCATAGCCATAAGTTCCCCATTCTGCGGATTCATGACAACTATAGAAACACGATTGGCCTGCTTTTGTTGCATTACCTTTTCTGCCAGCTGTTGGGCATACATCTGTATATTAAGATCAAGACTTATACGCAAATTATTACCCGGCACTGAATCTATTCTGGTTTCCGAAGCTTCTTCAAGTTCAATTCCTCTGGCATCCGTAAGTGTAAGTATTTTGCCATCAATTCCTTTTAAAAAAGAATCATATTTTACTTCAAGACCAATTATGCCCTGATTATCACTTCCGGTAAAACCTATAACCTTAGAAGCAAGTTCATTGTACGGATAATATCTTTTATAATCTTCATCCACCTTTACTCCCTGAAGGTCATACTCTCTTATCCTGTCTCCCGTTTCTTTATCCACGTTAGACTTGATTTTCTCCATCGCAGTGACTTTAGTCACCTTTTTTCTTACAGTCTCTTCGTCTAATTCAAGCTCACTAACAAGCATTTCTATTACCGCTTCTTCATCCTCTATCTGATTGTGTATAACAGAAATAGTACATACTGTTTTATTGGTTGCAAGCACATTTCCGTTCACATCAACAATCATTCCTCTTGCAGCTTTTATTGAACGTTCTCGTTCTTGTTGCTGTCTGGCAAGTTCTGAATAATATTCTGCCCTGAATATCATCAGGTAACCAACACGTATACATAACCCTATACACGCAACGAGGGCAAAAGCAAAGAAAATGACTATCTTTTTACGATTTCTAGTAATCTGAAGGTCCATATTAGCAGTCCGTTGTATTTCTTACAACATACTATTCTACAGTTTCATCAGATATGCTTGTTTTTTCTTCCATAATGCTTCCTTCCAGTTCTTCATAGTAACTCGGATTAGCAGTTTCAGGTTCAACCTCTTCCTCCGGAACAACCGGTTCAGCAGGCTCTACTTCCTCTTCGACTACCGGCGGGACATCATCCTCCGGCACCTTAGTAGAATAAACATTAAGATATGGAAGAACCTCTTCCAATATCGTTTTAGCAAGATTGGAAGCATATGTACTGTTAGACTGCTTCTCTACATTAGGTTCATCTACAACAACATATATGAGTACTTCCGGATTATTAGCCGGCGAAACCCCCATAAATGAAACAAGATAGCTTTCCTTATCCTTGTTGCTCTTCTCGGCAGTTCCTGTCTTTCCGCCGATTGAATATCCTTCTATGGCAACATTTTTGGCAGTACCGGCAGTTACAACCCCTTCCAGATATTCTTTAAGAAGATCCGATGTTGCAGTACTTATGACCTGTCTTACCAAAAGCTTATCGTTATTTACAACAGTACTTCCTGAAGCATCTGTAATTTCCTTCATTACATGAGGCTCATAGTAATAACCACCATTAACCATCGCAGCATAAGCCGCAACCATCTGTATCATGGTAACATTAAAATTCTGTCCGAAAGAATTGGTTGCAAGGTCCGCCGCCTTCATATTCTCAGCCGTAAAACGCAAGCTATCAGCAGACTCTTCACCGGGCAAATCTATACCTGTAAGCTCTCCTATGCCTAAAAGTGTCTGATACTCTGCAAAAAGCTCTGTTCCCATCTTCGCAGCAATCTCCATCATGGCAACATTACATGAATATGTTATACTCTCCTTAAGCGTAATCTTATTATGTCCATATCTGTTATGACAATGGATATCCCATCCTCCCACACTCAAAACGCCTTTGCACATGAATGTATCATCCACCTTAACAGTATCCTCTTCAAGTGCCGCAGCCATTGTAAAAATCTTAGCAGTAGAACCCGGCTCATAAGTATCACTTATACAATAATTACGCCATAAGCTATAATACTCTTTAAGCAGTTCTTCTTCTGTCATGCGTTCCAATATTTCCTCATCAATTATCCCTGTAAGGTCTCTTGGTGAATTAAGGTCATAGAACGGATAACTTGCCATGGAATATATCTCGCCATTATTCGGATTCATAATTATAACAGCTGTATTCTGACTTCCGACCGTATTCTGAAATTCTTCTATCTTATTCTGTACAATCTTTTGAATATTAAGATCAATAGTACTTACAATCGTATTACCGTCAACCGGTGGCTGAACCACACTTTCAATATCGCTGTCAGAATTAAGATAACCATATTTTCTTCCGTTAATACCATTAAGATATTCGTTGTATTCAGCTTCCAGCCCCCATGCACCGACATTACCCGAATTGATAAAACCAATCACGTCGCATGCCAATGTAGTATAAGGGTAGTTTCTTACATACTCTTCTTCAAACCATACACCTTGAATATTCTTATGTGAATAATGTACCCCATCAGCATCAGTAAACCACACCGGGAGTATATCTACTTTTCCCTCCTGAAGCATCATAAATGCCTCTACCTCTTCGTAGGTCATTCCTTTCTTCATGCGTACATACTGACTCATCGCATTAGCTGTAATAAGTTCCCTTATCTCTGCTTCACTATATCCAAAACAATTACACAATGCCAATATGGTAGGTTCCATGTATCTCCCGCCATCTGATTGAATTATCTTCGGGTCCAGAATAAGATTGTATACCTTCGTACTTGTAGCCAGAGTAATTCCGTTTCGGTCTACAATATCTCCTCTTCTATAAGGAATGGTTTTCGTTTCATACTGTTGTTGTGCCAAAACCTTATTACTATACTGGGCACCATTCGTCACACTAATATAAGCTAAACGTATGCTTAAACCAACCAAAGCCAGTACTACGAATAAAAACACGAGTACCAGCCTTTTTCTGCCTTTTCTTGTTATTTTGTTAATATTATTCTCCCGGTTATTATCCATAGATTACCTCCAACCGGATTATTTTGTATTATTAGAACCAACTTCTGAAATCTCACCAAACTGTCTTACATATTCCGATTCTGTGCTCGTATAATATATAATCTGCGCATTGGTAGGATAACGCATCCCTAATTCCTCAGTAGCTACATTGTACACATAATCCAAATCAATATAACTTGTTACTTCACTCTCCAAAAGCTTATTCGCCGAAACCAGTGATGCCAGTTCTTCCTCAAGCTTATTAATATTCTCAAGTCTTACTCTTGTATCGGTCTGCAACTGAACATAATCAATACATAAAAGCAATGTAATAATAGCTGCTACAACAATTCCAAGAACCGAAAGCACGCCAAGATTGGCCGGTTTCTCTGCAGCCGACAATCTTCTGTTAATCTTCTTCTTGTGCTCGACAAACGGCTTCTGTACAGGTAATGCTACCATTTCCTTTCGTACCGTATTACCGTCAATATACATCACATGACTATTATACCTATTATCTGTTGTCATGTCAAAACACCTCTTTCCAAATTACCTAAAAACATTTTTCAAATACTCTGAGCTTTGCACTCTGAGAGCGCGAATTATACTCCAATTCTTCCTCCGAAGGCAGAATCGGTTTTCTTGTTATAACCTGTCCCTTTGATTTCTTACCGCATACACATACCGGAAAGTCAGACGGGCATGTACATGGATTCTCATTCTGTTTAAAGCGATTCTTAACAATCCTGTCCTCTAACGAATGAAATGTAATGATACATAACCTTCCACCCGGATTAAGCAGGTCAATCATAGTATCTATTGAGTTATTAAGAACCTCCAATTCTCTGTTACACTCTATTCTAATAGCTTGAAAAGTCCTCTTGGCAGGATGTCCTCCTGTAGCTCTCATCTTAGCCGGAATAGCATTCTTAATGAGTTCAATAAGTTCTCCCGCCGTCTCTATTACGCGAGTTTGTCTTGCCTTCACTATATGCTTAGCTATATTTTTGGCGAACTTGTCCTCTCCATAGTCACGAATAACCCTATAGAGTTCCATTTCACTATATGTATTAACAATATCTTTAGCAGTCAGCGTCTGTCTGTCATCCATACGCATATCAAGCGGTGCATCAGGTTCCCTATAAGTAAACCCTCTTTCCGCTGTATCCAACTGATAGGAGGAAACTCCGAGGTCGAGCAAAATTCCGTCGACCCCGGAAATGTTTATGTCATTTAACACACTTTGAATATCACAATAATTACTTCTCACAATCGTGACATTCTCCTCAAATTCTCTAAGACGTTCACTCGCTGCGGCAATAGCATCCTTATCCTGGTCAATACCTATAAGCCTTCCGTTCTTATCAAGCTTCTTGCATATATGATATGAATGTCCTGCACCACCAAGTGTTCCATCTACATATATTCCATTACTCTTTATCTTAAGTTCATCAATACATTCATTAAGTAAAACCGACTTATGTTCAAACGCCATACTCCATCCCTTCCGTACGAAGTGTACAACTTCGCCCTGGTCTTAGCTTCTTATATTCCCAAACCCAATTCAGACATGTTCTCAGCGAGCTCTTCCACATTGTCATAAATGTTAACTTCGTTCCATTTTTCTTTGCTCCAAATCTCAATTCGTTTGGAAACGCCAATTAGTACTACATCCTTCTCCAAAGCAGCAAACTCCCTCAAAATTGACGGCAGTAATATTCTGCCCTGCTTGTCCACCTCACATGTAGTCGCTCCGGCCAGGAAGAATCTGGCGAACTTTCGTGCGTCAGCTTTGGCAAGTGGTAATCCTGCAAGCTTCTCTTCAAACTTCTTCCACTCTTCATCAGGATACACGAATAAGCAGCCGTCTAATCCCTTTGTAACAACAAATTCATCTCCAAGTATCTCTCTAAACTTGGAAGGAACTATCAGTCTGCCTTTTGCATCAATTGTGTGATTGTACTCGCCCATCAACATAGCCAAACACCGCCTATCTCGGTAAGTTTGCACCACTTTCAACCACTTCGTGCCACTTTCCTCCACTTATACGTTAATATTACACCATTTTTAACATAAATACAAGTATTTTTTTCATTTAATGATTATTAGGCAAAAATCTATATGATTAATCTCACCCTCATTTCAAAACAACATTGAATGAACTATTGATTTTAGTACTTGAGCCTTTATTGAATTTGTGTTAAAATATAGCATTAGATTTGAAATAACAGATTAAGGAAGGAAAATACAATGAAATTAGGTATCGTTGGTTTACCCAATGTTGGAAAAAGTACATTATTCAACTCACTCACCAAAGCAGGTGCTGAATCTGCCAACTATCCATTCTGTACCATTGACCCGAACGTAGGTATAGTTACAGTTCCGGATGAGCGCCTTAAGCTTCTCGCAGATTTATATGACTCAGATAAAATTACACCTGCAGTAATCGAATTCGTTGACATAGCAGGTCTCGTAAAAGGTGCTTCCAAAGGCGAAGGTCTTGGAAACCAGTTCCTCTCACACATACGAGAGGTTGATGCCATCGTACATGTTGTACGTTGCTTTGAAGATACTAACATTATTCACGTAGACGGAAGCATTAATCCACTCCGTGATATAGAGACCATTAATCTTGAGCTTATCTTCTCAGATATAGAGATTCTTGACAGAAGAATCGCGAAAACATCAAAAGGTGCCAAGAACGACAAGACACTTGCCAAAGAGCTTAGCTTACTTGAAAGATTAAAAGCATACCTTGAGGAAGGCAACCTTGCCAAGAGCTTCGAAACAGAGGACGACGACGAAAAGGCATGGCTTGACGAGTATAATCTTCTTACTTATAAACCTGTTATCTATGCCGCCAACGTATCAGAGGACGAGCTTGCAGATGATGCCACAAATAACGAACATGTTAATAAGGTTCGTGAATTCTCGGCTGCTAATGATAGTGAAGTATTCGTAATCTGTGCTCAGATCGAGCAGGAAATTGCAGAACTTGATGATGAAGAAAAAGCTATGTTCTTAGAAGACCTCGGTCTTAGCGAATCAGGTCTCGAGAAACTTATCCGTGCAAGCTATCACTTACTCGGACTTATCAGTTACTTAACAGCAGGTAAGCAGGAAACCCGTGCATGGACAATTACCAGAGGCACTAAAGCTCCTCAGGCTGCCGGTAAGATTCATAGTGATTTTGAACGTGGATTCATCCGTGCAGAAGTTGTTAATTATCAGGATTTACTTGATTGCGGTTCATATTCCGCAGCTAAAGATAAAGGCCTCGTAGGCCTCGAAGGAAAAGATTATGTTGTAAAAGACGGCGACGTAATTTTATTCCGTTTCAACGTATAAAAAATGCCCCGCCAATTGGCGGGGCAAACTTTTTATACCTTATTTGTTACTTAAATACTCATGGATACCCTTAGCACCCTTCTTACCAGCTTCCATAGCAAGGATAACTGTAGCAGCACCTGTAACGGCATCTCCACCGGCATATACGCCGTCCTTTGTTGTCTTACCTGTCTCTTCCTCTGCAATAATACAACGATGCTTATTAACATCAAGTCCCTTTGTTGTAGAAGAGATAAGCGGATTAGGTGATGTACCAAGAGACATGATAACTGTATCAAGCTCTAAATCAAACTCTGAGTTAGGAACCTCAACAGGACGTCTTCTTCCTGAAGCATCCGGCTCGCCTAGTTCCATTCTTACACAACGCATTCCTTTAACCCAACCATTCTCGTCAACAAGAATCTCTGTAGGATTAGTAAGAAGTTCGAAGATAATTCCCTCTTCCTTTGCATGATGAACTTCTTCAGCTCTTGCAGGAAGCTCTTCCTCACTTCTTCTATATACGATATATACCTTTGCACCAAGACGAAGAGCTGTTCTAGCAGCATCCATAGCAACGTTACCGCCACCAACAACTGCTACTCTCTGTCCTCTTGCGATAGGTGTATCTGAACCCTCTCTGAATGCTTTCATGAGGTTATTTCTTGTTAAATACTCATTCGCTGAGAATACACCGTTAGCCTGCTCACCAGGGATTCCCATGAACTTAGGAAGACCTGCACCTGAACCGATAAATACAGCCTCAAAGCCTTCTTCTTCAAAAAGCTCATCAATTGTAACTGACTTACTAACGATAACATTAGTCTCAATCTTAACGCCTAATTTCTTAAGATTCTCAACTTCATTCTTAACAACTGTCTCCTTAGGAAGACGGAACTCAGGAATACCATATACAAGTACACCGCCTGCCTCATGAAGAGCTTCGAAAATCGTAACCTCATAACCAAGCTTAGCAAGCTCGCCTGCACATGTAAGTCCGGCAGGGCCTGAACCAATAACTGCTACCTTCTTGCCATTTGTAGTTGCAGGCTTCTCCGGTACAATACCATTCTCTCTTGCCCAGTCTGCAACGTATCTCTCAAGCTTACCGATAGAAATCGGTTCACCCTTTACACCACGTACACACTTGCCTTCACACTGGCTCTCCTGTGGACATACACGACCACAGATTGCAGGGAGTGCTGAATCTTCTGATATAATCTCATACGCCTTCTTGTTATCGCCTTCCTGTACTGAACGGATAAACTCAGGAATATTGATTGATACAGGGCAGCCCTTTCTACACTGTGCATTCTTACACTTAAGACATCTCTCTGCCTCTGCTTTTGCTTCTTCATCATTATATCCTAAACAAACTTCTTCAAAGTTAGTTGCTCTAACCTTAGGATCCTGCTCTCTAACAGGTACTTTCTTCATTACGTCCATTATTTGTCACCTCCGCAACCGCAGCCACCATTCTTATGTGTGTCGCCTTCTGTAAGCTTAAGCATTGCACGACCCTCCTGAGTCTTGTACATCTGCTGACGCTTCATTGCCTCATCAAAGTTAACTAAGTGTCCGTCAAACTCAGGACCATCTACACAAGCAAACTTAACCTCGTCTCCTACAGTAACACGGCATGCACCACACATACCTGTTCCGTCAACCATAATCGGATTCATGCTTACGATAGTATGTAAATCATACTGTTTAGTAAGAAGACAAACAAATTTCATCATGATCATCGGACCTATAGCTACGCAAAAATCATATTTCTTACCCTGATTCTCGATAAGGTCTTTAATAACCTCAGTAACCATACCCTTGCGCTCATATGAACCATCATCTGTTGTTATGTAAAGGTTGCCTGCAACCTCTCTCATCTCATTCTCAAGAATAAGCATATCTTTTGTCTTTGAACCAACAATTACATCAACATCAATGCCATGCTCATGCATCCACTTAACCTGTGGATAAACCGGAGCTGCACCAACGCCACCTGCTACAAAGAGGATCTTCTTGCCCTTAAGCTCCTCAACATCTTCCTCAACAAACTCTGAAGCTACTCCAAGTGGTCCTACAAAATCCTGGAAGCTGTCGCCTGCCTGAAGCTTTGACATACGCTCTGTAGAAGCTCCTACAATCTGAAATACGATTGTTACCAATCCCTCTTCACGATTATAGTCGCAAATTGTAAGCGGAATACGCTCACCTTTCTCATCCATCTTAACGATAATAAACTGTCCCGGCTGACAGGACTTTGCAACTCTTTCTGCCTTAACATCCATTAAGAATATCTTATCAGCGAGTTTCTCAGCCTTAGTAATCTGATACATCTTCATCCTCCTAACGCATTTTATATACTTATGGAATCAACTTCCAATAAAGTGCCATCATCTACAGATATACAATAATATCCGTCATATCTCTCGGTTAATCCATTATATTCCGAGACAATTGTAAAAATATAATATACCTTGCCAGTTTCATCAATGGTACTGATATCCTCAAGATTAATCTTAATCAAGGTACCCTTTTCAGTATTACCATCCATATCAAGCATAATATTCTTAGAAATAAGCGTGTTCTTTAATTTCCAAAGTGCAGTATCATAAGCATATGAATAATTCGGTGAACAATCATATACTCTCCAAGTTACGTCACTAAGCACACCATTTTCATTTTCAACTACAGCAGCAAACACATAATTACCCGCTTTAATTAAGATAGGTTCCGAATAGACCTCTGACTCAGATGTAGGCTTGGTTCCGTCAAGTGTATAATACACCTTACTTTTCTCATCAACTCCAACAACTTCTATCATTATCTCTTCAAAATATTCCCCTGTAGCCGGAGTCACTTCCGGTCTGGTCGGTCTCTTCTGATTAATGATGTAAGTAGCAATTATTTCCTCGCTAAATACCCCTTGAGCGTTAATACCAATCGCACGGATAACATGCTTTCCATCGGTATCCAACTTAATAGGCTGACTATATATATTGCTCTCTACAGTAGGTATCGAGCCGTCTGTTGTATAATGTATAACCAAATCAGATTTACTTGCAATCAATTCCACGGTAAGCGCCGATGTAAATTCTCCACTCGGTATACTTGCAGTAACATTACCTATCATGTAATTCTTATATACATCATAATACTCAGTATTCTCCAAACGACCTACCAGTTCTTCAATCTGCGCATAATTACCTGTACGGGAATACAACTCAAGAAGGCTGGTATAATACTGCGCAGTCTCCTCAATCTCCAAAAGTTTAAGAAGTACCTTAATCGCACCATTATAATCCTTCATTGCAACAAGAATAGAGTAATTAAGTTGTCTGGCAAGTAATTCTTTCTCCTTGTCGTCTTCATCCTCCAGTAGTTCCAATGCTCTCTCTATATAGGTAACCGCTTTATCATACTCAGCTTTTTCATATGCCTGAACGCTGGCATTATACTGATATTCAAAGGTATTTCTGCTATTATAACCCGACAAAAGATATACCGCAAGTACAATTCCGACTACAGTAATTAATAATATAACTGCAAGCAGCAAAAACTGTACTTTTCTATTTCCATTCTTCTTTCGTTGGCGTTGTTTTGAATTATTTTGATTCGTTGTAGCAGCCACAATAACCTCCATACAAACTTTTTAAATCAAAAAGTTCTATTCTATATAATCTCCAAAAATAAACTCATGCAAAATTTTGGTATTAGCTGCGAAATCCATATCAATAACACTCATGCCCTTATATTGTGCTTCTACATGAGTCGTATTTGTAGGAATTCTGAGCTGTTGAATATCTCCAAGCCCTGTCTTAACCGCATTAGTTGCTAATGAAACCATGTCATTAAACTTTATATCTGTAATCACATACGGCAGAACAGCTTCCATTGTTGCCAATATCTTGTCAATACCACTATTACGGAATTTCTCATATACGGCATTAAGCGCATATCTTTGTCTCTTTGTTCTTCCGAAATCTGCATCTGCGGTTGTCCAACGCTGTCTGCAATATCCCACAAACTGTGAACCATTAACTGTCTGTGTCTGATTCGGAAGAAGATTTCTTGATTTCTCATCAGATATATAATTAGATGTATTTAAGAAATCTGCTTCTTCCTGTTTGATATATAAAGGAACACCGCCTAACACATCCACTACTGTCTCAAGGGCCTCATAATTAATAGCCACATAGCCATCAATTTTAATCTCAAAGCTCTCCTCAAACACCTGATAAAGCAATGCTATTCCGCCAAGCTTGTATGGAACATTAAGCTTATTAGGTGAATAACCCGGGATAGGTACCAAAATATCTCTCATTACAGAGGTAAGCTTAATCTCTCCGCTTCTTGTATCCAAAGTAGCTATCATCAAAGTATCAGTCAACTTCTTACCCTCTGTTGTATCAAGTCCAAGAAGCAATATATTATATACTCCGTCTACATGTCTTGCTTCTTTTTTCTCCTCTTCAGTCTTATTATAGTCATCTATGGTTATAGTTGGTAAATGCGCTATATCTTCCGGATTCTCTACAGTCTCATATATATTTTCCTCTGACGGAAGTGTTGTGGTTTCACCTGTATCAATATTCATCAGTGAATACAAATGTATGGTATACGCAACTGCGATGCCTATAACCAATAAAACAACCGCAGCTACACAAGCAAGTAAGATTTTTACATTAAATTTTTTCTTACCTGTTCCTTTCTTTTTGTTGTTACCACCTTTAGAAAGAGTCTTCTTTGTCTGACTCTTATCTGATTTATTTACTTTATTATCGGTCATTACTTTCTCCCCAAGCCTTCCTATTCCGCAGTATCAGTAGTACTACCAAAAATAAATTCATGTAATTTAGTTATGTTCTTCTCCGGATCAAACTTAATAACTCTCATTATGTCAGAATTCGGTGTTATCTGATAACGATAATCTTCATAAGAATTATTAATCGGAATTCTCAACTGTTCGATATCTCCGAGTCCGCCATTTATAGCTTTCGTAGCTATGCTAAGCATCTGCATCTCAGTCATATCTGTCGTAATAAGAGGTAATATCTCTTTCATAACAGCAAGTATCTCTGCAAGACTCTTAGTCCTAAACTTCTCGTATATCGCGTTCAGTACATAACGCTGTCTCTGTGTTCTTGCAAAATCATCTGACTCATATCCGTTACCAAGTTCTCTCTGTCTGCAATATCCTACCACCTGGTAACCATTAAGAGTCTGTGTAGCATTAGGTATGATATTGCGATATTCTTCCTTTTCAATAAAGTTAGATGTATTAAGGAAATTAGCAATCTTCTCGCTAACGTAGATTTCTACTCCTCCAAGAGCATCAACCACATCTATAAGAGACAAATAATCAACCATAACATATCCGTATAACTCTATTTCGAAATTCTCCCTAAATACCTGTTTAAGTAAATTCATACCTCCGCGCTGATAAACCACATTAAGTTTATTAGGCGCATATCCCGGTATGGTAACAAGCATATCTCTCATAAAGGATGTCATCTTAATAGAATTATCCTTCTGATTAATGGATACTACTATCATGGAGTCAGTAAGGTAACCGGACCTCGGATCCGCTCCTAACAAAATGATATTATATATATCCTCATCATGCTTAACTTCGTAATCAACAGAAGTAGTCTCTCCTTCACTGGTACTCGGTGCAGTAATAAGCGGAAGATCCGCCCACTCATCTGTATTCTGTTCTTCCGAAGCAGTAGTTATCTCCTCATTAATAGATGGTGCCATCCCATCCCTATCATATTGAGGCAAGCTAAGAAAATGAAATACATAGCACACACACACAATAACAGCAAGAACAATAGCTCCCGCCAAGCCCATTATTATCTTAGCCAATAGCGGAGTTTTCTTCTTCCCGTCTTTCTTCTCTTTATTATCCATGTCAAAGCCTCTTTCGTCTTTTCATAATTATTTAATCTTATTAAGTAACTCTACAAGATATTTCCAATTTCGTTCTACTGAAGAAATACTTAATCTTTCTTTGGTAGTATGAATATCAAGAATATCAGGGCCAAATGAAACCGCATCCAGTCTCGGACACTTTTCAAGCAAAATACCGCACTCAAGTCCTGCGTGTATAGCCTGAACCTCCGGCTCCTTGTCAAACAGTTCCTTATATACCTCTACCATCTTCGGTCTTAACACAGATTCATGTCTGTAAGGCCATGACGGATATTCTCCATGAACAGTGTAATCACCACCCAGGAATTCAACCAAATATCTAACCTTATCATTAAGTTCAGCTTTCCTTGAATTAACACTACTTCTTAAAGATACCGTAAGTTCAAATTCATAAGCATCTTCGAGCATGGAAGCAATACCCACATTCATAGATGTCTCTACAAGTCCCTCTATGTCCATAGAATTATGCATGACACCATATGGCATCTGTCTAAGCATAAAAACAAGCTTCTCAAATGAAATACTATCAAGACAAGGCATGCTAACCACATCATCTTCTAGTCTCTGCAATGCGAGCTTAAGTCCGTTATCCGATGTAAGATACTCATTCGCATACAGAGCTCCAAGTGCATCCATTTCCTCAGAAAGCATAGGAACATCCTCTGCATCAATACAGATTACCGCCTCACAATCCTTAGCAATGGCATTGTCCTTCTCGCCACCCTTAAATGAAACTAATGATACCTCCATCTTCTGATGTAAATCAAATAATAGTCTTCCCATAAGCATGATGGCATTACATCTTTCCTTGCCAATCTCTGTTCCGGAATGTCCTCCCTGAAGACCATCAATATTTATCTTAAAACATATTCCATTCTTATCCACACGTCTTACCGGAAGCTTTATCTCTCCGCTCAAACCGCCTGCACAGCTTACGAGTATAACGCCCTCTTCTTCCGAATCAATATTAAGAAGATATTTACCTTTAACAGAAGACATATCAAGTGCAGTGGCACCTATAAGTCCTATCTCCTCATCAACCGTAAAAATCGCCTCAAGCGCCGGATGGCTTATAGTGTCTGATTCCAATATAGCAAGTGCGTATGCCACCGCTATACCATCATCTCCGCCAAGTGATGTTCCCTTCGCATAAAGCATATCTCCATCTATCTCAAGGCAGAGTGCATCTTTGTCAAAATCATGCTCGCTGTCAGCATCCTTTACTGCAACCATATCAAGATGTCCCTGAATAATTACACCCTCATCATTCTCTCTTCCGGGTGTAGCAGGCTTAGATATAATCACATTACCAAGTTCGTCCTGTACATACTCAAGATTCAATCTCTTAGCAAACTCCACACAGTAATCGCTTATTGCTTTGGTATTACCCGAACCATGCGGAATATCGCAAAGTTCTTTAAAATATTTAAATACCGCTACCGGTTCTAATTCATGTATACTTTTCATATTTCGATACCTTCTTTCACACTTAACTATTTTAACATATCTTTTATAAAAATCAACTCTTATCCGTTATATTTAAGAAATTTAAGAATATACTTTTTCAAAACATTTCTTTTCGGTGATTATCATATCCAAGAAAGCTTTTTTGATTATTTCAGCAATCTCTTTGTTAATTATATTTTTACTCAATCCGCAACCGGTACTTCAGGGCTCATACGATGGTCTTATGCTATGGTTCAACACAATTGTCCCAACACTTTTACCATTTACAATACTATCTTCAATACTCCTCGATTTACACGCAGAAGGTTTTATCGCAAAATATCTGTCACCCATTACCCGCCCCATTTTCAGGCTATCATCCGCAGGTAATTATGTGCTGTTTATAGGTATGTTTTGCGGCTTTCCGCTTGGAGCCAAAACAAGTGCAACGCTTATAAAAGAAGGACGATTAAGTGCAAATGAAGGACAATATCTTATGAATTTCTGCAATAATCTAAGTCCTGCATTTATCACAAGCTTTGTATGTTCTAATCTTCTGAACAAACCTACTGTTATACCACTTGCATTAGCCATCATATACGGAATTCCAATCCTACTTGCCATAGTCTTTTCGCGGCTAAGCATTCGCAAGAGTAATCCGACCGGTAGCAATGCCGAAATGTACGCATGTTCAAATCCCATGACCGCAGTCAAGCCAAGTCTTACCATCATGCTTGACCGTGCCATCACGGCAGCTTCCGAAACAATGCTAAAACTTGGCGGATATATAGTATTTTTTTCCATAATATCATCTCTTATAAGAACTGCCGGTTTCATTCCGCCGCAACTTAAACTGCCAATGTTTGCCATACTTGAAGTAACCTCCGGTTGCACCTATCTTACAGCGGAGTTACCCAATACACATCCACTCCTTTTGCCGCTTATTTTTGCAACGATAACCTTTGGTGGCATAGCGGGAGCAGCACAGACCGCAGGAATGATACGTAATACCCCATTATCTTTAAAGCGATATCTTATATTTAAACTTATCGCTTCCGTTATTGTTTTTATTATTACCTACATAACAGTTTAAATATTCCTATATCAAACTAATGTTAATGCAAAAAGAAGCTGTCAACCTATATACATTCATCACTTAATTATCTAAATGCATATAGATTGACAGCCACTAAATTTTCATTTTAATTCTTATTCTTCATCCTCAAATTCATCAGTATCAGCTACATATTCAACACTTGCTTCCGTATCAGGATAAAGCTCATTACGGTTAGATGAAATGATATCATATGTATCACTTAAGGACTTAAAGAACTTCTCATACTGAGCCTTGGTGCCTTCCATCGTAGCAGCAACAAGATTCTGCATTCCTGTAAGCAAGTCATCTGTATATCTGATAGCACCCATACGATAATCATTAGCATATTCTGTAGCCTGATTAATCACTGTTCTTGCCTCTTCATTAGCCTGCTGGATAATCGCATTAGCCTTGGCATATGCCTGCTGCATAATCTCATGTTCGTTAATAAGCTCATTAGTCTGAATATTAGCCTGATTAACTATATCCTCTGCTTTTCTTCTTGCTTCATCAAGGATAGCATCCCTATTAGCAACTATCTTCTGGTATTTCTTAATCTCATCGGGAGTGCGGAGTCTAAGCTCTGCCAAAAGTTCCATCATAGTTTCTTTATCAACTACAATCCTATTGGAAAACATCTGAGCCTTACAGCCTTCAAGATATTCCTCCATCTCTTCAATTATCTGCTCTATTCTGCTCATTATTAACTCTCCTTCTTATACTTGTCATATACCTTATCAACTATAGCAGGCGGAACAAATTTAGATATATCTCCACCCATCATCGCTACCTCTTTAGTTATAGTGGAACTCAGATAAGCATAATTAAGTCTGGTTGTAAGAAATACCGTATCCACTTCACTATACAATGCGTTGTTAATCTGTGACATCTGAAGTTCATACTCAAAATCCGTAACCGCTCTCAAGCCTCTTACAATAACATCTGCTTCCATTTCTTTAGCGAAATCAACCAACAATCCCCCAAAAGAAACCACCTTAACATTAGGCAAGTGGCTGGTGACTTCTTTTATCATTTCAACACGTTCCTCAGGTGTAAACAAAGCCTTCTTGGAGTTATTATTAAGAACTCCAACTATAAGCTCATCCGTTATCTTCAATGCACGTTCAATAAGATCAAGGTGCCCTAATGTAATGGGGTCAAAACTTCCCGGATATATCGCTCTTCGCATCTTAATTATCCTCTCTTTCAACAAACACATGCTTGTTGGTCTTATAGCACTTCTCTCGTACTACTGAGTATCCGCATTCTTCTACCCACGAAAAATCATCATCAAGTGCTGCTTCTATTATAATTATTGTTTCAGAATTAATCAAGCAGGAATTAGCCAAATAATCAAGCACTTCCTTTTCTGCTCCCGTCTTATATGGTGGGTCCATAAAAACTATATCAAAGGCATCTTCTTTTCTCTCTATCCTTGAAAAAGCTGTAGCAACACTTGCTTCGATAACCAAAGCCTCTTTATCAAGCTTCGTATGTATAAGATTCTCTTTAATACATTTGGACGCCTTGGGGTTATTCTCTACGAACACACAATATGCTGCGCCTCTGCTAAGTGCCTCTATACCTATTCCGCCACTTCCGGCAAAAAGATCCAGAAATCTTGCTCCCGGTACATCATTCTGCAACATATTAAAAAGCGTTTCCTTGATTCTGTCAGTTGTAGGTCTTGTATCATTGCCCTCAATTGTCTTTAATTGTAAACGTCTTGCTTTACCGGCAATTACTCTCATACTCTCTCCATCCTGTTATTCATTATAACTATCGGCAACATCTGCTGAAGCTTCTGTCTGTTCAGTCGCAGGCTTCGTAAACATCTTACCGGCTTCTATTATATCGCTAATATCTACGTTGTATAAATTAAGCTTCGCAATCTCCGCATCTGAAAGATTCTCAAAGCCCGGAATCTGCTTAATCAGAGCAATTTTCTTCTCATGCTCCTTCTGTGCATCAAAGAAGTTCTGCTCCTTTACTTCCGTTTTATCTTCCTTCTTAATCAAGTCCTCTTCTTCAGGCTCTTCGAGTGTTGCATATGTATATTCTTTCACCTTAAAATCAAGTCTAAAGTTCTCATATACCTTCTCATCTCCATAAGCCTCTACATTATTCACTTTTATCTCAAGTTCATCCATAGGCATATCAAGGAATTGCATAAGCTGTTCAACGGTATAGTAATTAAGCAGTCTGACATCATCATTACTCTTTATCTCATAATATCCAGATTCCAGTTTACCATTTACCTCTGTAAACTTAGGACAAGTAATAGTTTTACCATTTACTTCAAACGAAATACTACCCTTATATTCAGGTAGCTGTTCAAGAGTACACTTAGCATCTTCACCTACCGTCGACTCGCGTATTATGATTCGGTCATTTTGTGAAATCGATGCCTGCATATTATTCTCTTCGCCATTAATTGTGATGACTGCACCTTCACCATGCCCACCACGAATAACCCTCTGTTTACCATCTATTGTAAAATCCAGCTCTTTTCCGCGTCTTGGAAAGAGTGCTTCGTTAGAATAGCCATACTGTATAGCTGCATCCAATACTGTAAGATGTCCGTTATCATACATTCTAAGGCGTTCACCATTGAAATACACAAAGATAAAACTATTCTTCTGATTATAAAAATTAAGACAGATACCTATAGGTGTAACCAAAAGTGCATCCTTCTTAATCTTAGTATCTTCAAAGTCTATGGTACCCATTACTTCCTGGCCTCTTATAGCCACACGCTCATCAGGTATGTTAAGTGCTTCCGAAAGTGATGTTGTAAATCCCTTTATCTTTCCGCCACCGCCTACTACAAACACGGCGCTGACCGGCTTACCACCATTAAGTTCGCATATCTTGGCGGCTATCTCATCAGTCATCCTGTTAACCGTGCTCTCAACAACCTTATGTACTTCATCCGGTGAAACCGTATGCTTAAGGCCCATTATGTCTTTATACGCGATATCTTTCTTCTTGGCACATGCCAACTTAATCTTTTCTGCTGTCGCAAAATCAACAAGATAATTCTCAACTATCTTCTCTGTTATCTCGTCACCTGCAAGAGGTATCATACCATAGGCAACAATACTTCCACTCTTAGTTATACAAATATCAGATGTACCTGCGCCAACGTCCACCAATGCAATATTAAGAAGTCTGAACTGTTCCGGAATAGCAAGCTGAATGGCTGCAATAGGCTCCAATGTAAGACTGCATACTTCTAATCCGGCCTCTTTCACCGAAGAATAAAGACCATTTACTACCTCTTCAGGTAAGAAAGTCGAAAGAATATCTGCCTCTATCTTTCTAGCCTTATGTCCCTCCATGCTGCTCATCTCATAACCATTTAGATAATATTTAACAACAGAATATCCGACATTATAGAATTGCTGTTCCAAAGAAATACTGTTAATCTCTTCATGTGCTTTCTCTACACCGAGCATGTCCAATGAATATATATGTTCTGTGGTAAGTAGTGTCTCTTCAGGGAACTCCTGTACCACATGTGTGTTCATAGTCTTAAGAACTCGTCCGGCTGCCGCTATACATACTTCCTTAAGCTCAATACCAAGCTTAAGTTCAAGTTCCGTCTTAACAAATCTAATAACCTCGCCTACTTTAGCGATATCATGAATCTGTCCATCTATCATAGCTCTTGTGTCATGACCTTTAACACACTGCGCAACCACCTTAAAGCGATTACGTTCCATATATCCTACTGTACCCACAACACTTCTTGTTCCTATATCAAGTCCGAACACCAGGTGTTCTTTATGATTCAATGTCATTGCATTTGCCTCCAATGCTGTAACGAAATATTATTATATCTAGAATATCACAAACCCTTGTATTTATCTACTATTTTTTGTAAAGAAGCTCTTGTATCTTCAAGGCCGTTTGAATTATCAACCATGTCATCAGTACGTCTTTTAAACTCTTCTTCAGACATCTGGTTACGAATTATGGAATCAATCTTTTCATCCGTATAACCTCTTGTACTCTTAAGCCTTTCCCTTCGAACTTTTTCGTCCGCATATACATATATAACTCTGTCACATATGGCATCATAGTTATCTTCCAGTAAAAGTGCAGCTTCAACTGCAACAAAAGCATTTCCGCCTTTTACCTGCTTTAGCTTATGAATTCTGGAAAGAATCTCTTTCTTAACTGCCGGATGGACGATTGAATTAAGTACCTCAAGTTCTTTCTTGTTATTGAAAACAAGGCCTGCAAGCTTACTTCTTTCTATCTTAAGAGTCTTATCATCCAATATACCCCTGCCGAAATGGTCAATTATATGTGCATAGGCTTCTCCCGAAATATCATCCATAACCTCATGTCCCACTTCATCTGCAAGAATAACATCCATGTCAAAATCTGTTTTCAAAATATCCATAACGGCACTTTTACCGCTTCCAACACCGCCTGTGACTCCAATAATCATATACTCATACCTCTATTTTGCCTCAAACCAATCATTTCCTATGTTCATATCCACGCATAAATCAACCGAGAGCTCAGCCGCCCTTTCCATCTCTTCTTTAAGAATGGCACAAACCTCGTCAACCTCCGGCTTATATGCCTCTATAAGGAGCTCATCATGCACCTGTAAAAGCAGTCTGGACTTATAATTGTCCTTTCTAAGTCTCTCATCGACACGAATCATTGCTATCTTTATAATATCTGCTGCCGTTCCCTGTATTGGCGAATTCATAGCAATTCTCTCTCCAAAGGATCTCTGCATAAAATTAGATGACTTAAGCTCCGGAATAGGTCTTTTTCTTCCGAAAAGAGTCTTAACATAACCATTTTCTTTAGCAGAATCTACAAGAAAATCAAGATATTTTTTGATACCCGGATAAACCTCAAAGTATCTTTCAATATACTCCGTAGCTTCTTTTCTGCTAACGCCTATATCCTGGCTAAGTCCAAAAGAGCTTATTCCGTACACTATCCCGAAATTAACTGCCTTTGCACTTCTTCGCTGTTCAGGTGTAACCTCATCAAAAGGAATATGGAATACCTGTGAAGCCGTAATCTTATGAATATCTTCATCCTGCTTATACGCAGCTATAAGGTTAGCATCCTGTGACATATGTGCAAGCACTCTAAGCTCTATCTGAGAATAATCCGCATCTACAAAAACATAATCTTCCCTAGGCACAAAAACCTTTCTTATCCTTCTTCCAAGCTCCATTCTCACCGGAATATTCTGAAGATTAGGCTCCGTACTGCTTATTCTTCCCGTAGCCGTAATAGTCTGATTAAATTTACCATGAATACGTCCATCCTCACTGATAAATACAGCAAGTCCGTCCGCATATGTTGATTTAAGCTTAGCAAGCTGCCTGTATTCGAGCACTGCGTTTACTATAGCATGTTCACCGGCAAGCTTCTCAAGGACATCCGCCGCCGTAGAATATCCACTCTTCGTTTTCTTTCCACCGCTAAGCTTAAGCTTCTCAAACAGAATCTCTCCAAGTTGCTTCGGCGAATTTATATTAAACTCTTCACCTGCAAGTGCATATATCTCCTTCTCGAGCTCATTGATTCGTACAGAAAGCTTGTCGCCGTATTCCTTAAGAGCTTCTCTTTCCACTCTTATACCCTCTGCTTCCATATTATAGAGTGTATATAAAAGCGGCAATTCAATTTCTTCATAGAGCCATACTGCATCTTCTTCTGCAAGTCTGCTTCTAAGCACTTTACCACTAAGCAATGCCACTGAAGCCTGATAACATGCATATTCCATCAAAGCCTCTTCGCTTGCATTATTTCCCAGAAGCTCCTTCTTAGAAGGTAGGGTCATTCCGAGATAATCTCTCGCAAGCTCATCATATTCATAGCTTCCTTCCAACGGATTAATAATATATGCTGCTATCCCCGCATCAAAATCACTTATTTTTCTTTCAGGTTTCCAGTACGGAAGCTGTGATTTAATATCCACACAATAAATCTTGTCTGTTGTCATGGCAGTTCTAAGCTCATCAACCGCACCTTTAAGATATTCCTCAGTAATAAACCCTACTGTTTCTATATATACTGTCTCTTTATCCGTAGCAATCGCCACGCCTTTAAGTTCACCTTCTTTAAGAAAAAAGACTCCGACAGCCTTATTAGCTGCTTTTCCAAAAAAAGCATCAGCCTCTGCCCAGTCTGATATTCTTCTGAAAGTGTCCTTTAACGAATTCTCCGGTTTAGCATCCGCAAAATATTTATTAATAAGGCTCTTAAACTCAAGCTTTATGAAATAATCATATAATTCCTTAGTAAAAATATCTCCAAGCTTACCATTCTCGAAAGAATCACTCTCTCCAACCTCAAGTTCACAATCCGTCTTAATGGTAGCAAGTACCTTGCAAAGCTTTACAAGCTCATAGTTATCCCTGAAAGCTTCTTTCGCCTTATTAGGTGTTATATTCTCAAGATTGTCATAAGCATTCTCTATACTCTTATACTCCGCAATTATCTTACCTGCAGTCTTGGGTCCCACCCCCGGAAGTCCCGGAATATTATCAGAGGTATCTCCCATAAGAGCTTTCATGTCAATAAACTGAATAGGGGTAACCTGATATTCCGCTTCCACGTCCTTGGCATAATAATCAAATATCTCGGTAGTTCCCTTATGAGTCTTTGGTATTCTAATCTTTATCTTATCTGTAGCAATCTGTAAAAGATCCCTGTCTCCCGAAAGGAGTGCAACCTCAAACCCATTCTCCTCACCCTGTCTAGCAAGAGTTCCGAGAATATCATCCGCCTCATATCCCGCTCTTTCCACAATGCATATTCCCATTGCGTGAAGAACCTCTTTAAGAAGCGGAAGCTGTTCCCTAAGCTCCTCCGGCATAGGTTTACGTGTTCCTTTATACTCTTTAAACATCTCGTGTCTGAAGGTAGGCGACTTAACATCAAATGCCACATATACATTATCAGGCTTCTCTTCATCAAGAATCTTGAAGAATATGTTAAGAAATCCGAGCACTGCATTGGTATGCATACCGCTCGAATTCGTAAGATCAGGCAATCCGTAGAAGGCTCTGTTAATTATGCTGTTTCCATCTATTAATAGCATTTTCCTGCTCATAGGCCACCTCCGAAATATAAATACGCAAAAAATCCCATACCCAGAATAGTCACGATATTAAGCATGACTATAACCGCCTTATGCAGATTCTCAAAATTCTTAACCTTGGTGCAATGCTCCTCCAGTTCAATAAATCTATTCTTTAATATAGTCTGAAAATCGTAATTATCCTCTTCTTCGTCATTGTCAAGCTGCTTAAGGCCTACTAAAAGAAGGTGCATTATCTCCAATTCCTCTGCACACTCCTTACACTCGCTTACATGTTTTATAAAAGCCCTTGCATCATCAACTTCCAATTCATCTTCAAAAAATGCCGGTATTAGATTATTAAATTCTCTGCAATTCATGGCATACCTTCCGTGTATATATAGTCAAATATAACTTATAAATTATTGTTTTACATCACATAACATAAAGTATATCACAAATAAAGAATTTCATCAATAATTCGAAAAGGAATAAATGAGCAAATGAAAAAAGGTTACTCCTAAGGTAACCTCTTAATCTAGCAACAGCCGCCTCCGCAGCAACAGTTACATAACATGTTGGCAATACAAAGCTTCGTGCAGTAATCATCACCAAGTGGTGAACCATATCCTCCGCTTCTGGTCTGATACCAAGCACCGCCGCCTTCCATCTGCTGTTTATATCTTTGATACATTACATTATCAGGCTCGAGTTCAATCGCTCTATCTATATGTTCCATGGCTGTCACATTATTACCTGCTCCGTAATTAGCAATAGAGCTATAATAATACCAACGCGCATCCTTATTATTAATCTGGCTCAACACTTGCAATGCCTCATTATAGTATCCGGATTTAATATAGTTGGCAGCAGCCTGATAATATGAGTCTTCACCACTTGTACCGGATGAACGATTCCGTCCATAATTCCAGTACCCACCATATCCGCCGAAACCGCCGAAGCCTCCGTATGAACCACCATACGAATCCTGTTCTTGTCCGCCCTCACGCTGTCTCATAATCTCTTTATATGCCTGCTGAACCTCTTTAAATTTCTCCTCTGCCAACTTAGGATTATCAAGATTAGCATCCGGATGATACTTACGGCTTGCAGCTCTATATGCTTTTTTAATTTCCTCTTCCGTTGCGTTTCGGTTTATCCCGAGAACTTCATAGGGATCTCTCATTATGTGTCTGCTACTCCTTCTTGTTTACGCTTCTTGTCCACCGCTATCTCATATCGGCTCCATACACCAGAATACAATATATTTCTAAGAATATCAAGATTTTTTATAATCGGCAAGGTCTCAAATTCTTTACAACACTGTGCCATCATCATCGTCAACAAATTCTTTACTTTATCATCAAAACCGGCTTTATCATGCATATTGGCAAAAGGATTATAATTACCTTTCTTCATATCCTCTTCCAAATCCTCATAAGCATCACAAAGATATATAAACTTACCGAGGAAAAAGCCCATCCTGTACAGCTCATCTTCCCATTCATCCGATGTATAAGCAAATATATGCCCTAAGAGCTTCCCAAAAATCCCTGCCATAGCATCGATATCAGCCTCTTTTTCCTTCTCATGCTTTGAAAGCTCGGAAAGCAATTCCTCTACCTTTTCTTTTTTATTAAGAAAACATGACTCCTTAGACTTCATTTTACCCGTCAGAAGCTTTGCATATGCGTTCTTAATATGCTTCTTCTCATCCTGCCAGTCATCCTTGCACTTATAATAAGTTAACAAAACATTCATATCTGCGGCATAATCAGTATAAATACTACGACATATCTTGTGTTTAACAAAAGGATGCGTCACGCAGCGTTCACTTGTCACCTTATTGTCAGGTTCATAAAGTGCATCCAGAAGAATGGCAAGAAAAGTTGTATCATAATTAAGACTCATTCTTCCTGAAAAGCCATATCTTTCCTTTAAAGTTTTACACAAGCCGCAATAATATGAACGATATGTTTCATAATCTTTTATTTTCAATTCCGGTTTATTAATTACAATATATCCAAACAAATCGCATCATCCTATTCAGCTTCAAATTGATTCTTACATTTAGGACAGGTAATAATTATTTTTCCATGTCCCTTAGGAATTCTGTTATATGTCTTACATCTGGTGCATTTGTAATAATCATGTGTTTTTCTGTCTGCAAAACGTCTCTTTTGCAATCTTATTGCCGCACGCGGTTTAGCGGTGAATTTAAGATACGCTTCTCTTTCTCTCATTCTTCTTGCGTGATTCTTTGAAAAAGTTCTAAAAAACGCCCATACCACGCATACAAAACCAATAATATAAAATATTTTAAGATATGGAAACAGCGAAATAATTAAGCATATTAATCCGAATGTACTAAGCTCTTTCGAGAGTTCATCTTGTCCATAAACTCCATATAACATACGAGCAAGCTTCTGTTTTAAATTACCAAAAAAGTTCTGCATACACATTCTCCTTCATTTCATGCAATTAAGGAAACTATAATATGACAGAACTTTTTTGTCAATCTCATTTAACCGCGCAAAAGCGCATTTTTAACATATTTAAGGTTTTTTTCAGAATTCATTAATTATCTTTTAATCAGCCATAATTAATTTTTAATTATATATACTTACGCTTCCAAAAGCCACTTATTCATGCCCTCAATAAGCTGTCCTATATCAATAGGTTTGGCCATATGTTCGTTCATGCCGGCAGCATGAGCAGTCGCTACATCCTCTGCGAATGCATTGGCAGTCATGGCTATAATAGGTATGTTCTTAACGTCTTTTCTATCGAGAGAGCGAATCTCTCTTGTGGCATCATAGCCATTCATTACAGGCATCTGAACATCCATAAGTATCAAATTATAATAACCTTCCTCTACCTCTGCCATCTTATCAACCGCTTCTTGTCCATTCCAAACATGAGTAACATTTACTCCTGTTGTCTTTAATATCTCAATGGCAATCTCGGCATTTAACTCATTATCCTCGGCAAGCAAAATATGATATCCGGTAAAATCAACTTTTTTGGCACTCCGGATAGAATCACTCTGCTCACCGTCTCCCGGGTTAGAAGCCACCGCAAATGACTTGAGTATATTAATAAGCCTTGACTTAAAGAGTGGTTTAGACATGAATGCATCAACTCCGGCAGCATGGGCTTCAGCCTCTATATCAGACCAATCATACGCCGAAAAGATAATAATCGGAACATCTTTCCCTATATTAGCTCTGACTCCTTTAGCCGTATCAACACCATCCATCTTCGGCATCTTCCAGTCAATAATCACTGCCGAGAACTCTTCCTTAGCTTCAACTGCTTTTTTCGTTCTATCTATCGCTTCTCGTCCTCCAAGAACATAGCTGCTCTCCACTCCCAGCGAATTCAACATTGAACATGCGTTAATACACGTATCTTCATCATCATCTACTACAAGCACATTCATTCCCTTAAGCTCTTCGTATGAAACATCCTCATTTTCCTGAAGCTTAAGATTAAGTGTAACAGTAAATACAGAGCCTTCTCCCTCCGTACTTTCAACTGTTATGTCTCCATTCATCATCTGTGCTATGGTCTTAGCTATTACCATTCCAAGTCCGGTGCCCTGAATCTTACTTATACGCGCATCTTCCGCACGTGCAAACGGTTCAAATATCTTCTTAACAAATTCCTTTGACATACCGATTCCAGTATCACTGAAAATAAATTCAAAGCAACCTATTCCCTGCAAAGATGATCTCTTTTCAGAAACTGATATCCCTATCTCTCCACCATCAGGTGTATACTTAATAGCATTACTAAAAAGATTAATAAACACCTGTAACATTCTCTGACTATCGCCAAAAACATGCTCATGCTCAACATTACTTATATTAACATTAAGTGTATGGTTCTTGTCCATAATCTGTTGTCTTGTAATCAAAAGAAGATTATCAATAATCTCCGAAAGATTAATCTTCTCTTCTTTAAGTTCAAGCTTACCTGCTTCAATCTTACTCATATCAAGAACTTCATTGATAAGTGAAAGCAAATGCCTACTTGACACAGATATCTTGTTAAGGCAATCCTTAACTCTTGCCGGTTCATCAAGGTGCTCTCCCGCTATAGTTGTCATTCCGATAATCGCATTCATAGGTGTACGTATATCATGGCTCATTCTCGACATAAAATCTGACTTCGCCTGATTAGCATATTGGGCAGCCTCATATGCACCTCTTAATGCCATTCTGGTCCGCTTTTCCTTTTCTCTTATCTCAGTAACATCATAGCATATGATACACGCAAGCACATGTCCCGTTTCCTCATCCTGTGACAATAATCCGATAATTCTGTTTACGGAACCATCTCTGTCTACAAAGAATTCAAATTCTACTTTTCGCTCACCTTCAGCAAATTTATTAAGAAGGAACTGCCTTCCGATAATATTCTGGACGTTATCTTCCGTAAACTGCGGTTTAATTATCGCAAACCAATTTTCCAAAAGACTATCGAATTCCGTAGGAAGCTTAAGCCCCATCGCTCTCATAGGATTAAATCCGTCAGTAAGAATAAATTCTTCCTCAACAACGCCTTCAGTAACATCAAAAACAAATGCGAACTTACAATCATCCATGAGTGCTTCCTGATATTGCTTACGTTCCTTCTCAAGCTTACGATTAGCCATCTCTAGTTCCGTAACATCAAGATAAAAACTGTAAAGATATGTGTTCCCGTATTCTTCTACCTTTTTACCTGTATTCATAATCCATTTAACAGAACCATCCTTAGTCTTCGCCCTAAATTTGGTAGAATACATATTCTTAGCTTCAAGTTCAAGATTAATTTCCTCTAAAACCCTCTGTCTGTCATCTTCATGTATTAAGTTTACGGCACTTCCATTCGTTGCCTCTATAAATTCCGCAATATTGTATCCAAAACATTCCGCTACATGTTCACTTACATACGCATATGTATAATTATCATCCATATGCTCTACATGAAAACCTCCGTTAATTCCTCCAAGTATCGTTTCTAGCTGCATACTAAGATCCTGTATCTGTTTGCGGTTAGCTTCTGCAATTTTTCTTTGAAGTTCAAGCCCTCTTGCCTTTTCCTCATCAATTATCTGAACAGCAAAAATAAATGACGCCACTTTACCGTCCTCATCCTTTTCCTGCAAAAAAAGCGTTCCTCTACACCATCCGATACCCAGTCGTCTATACTCACAGCTAAGTATCTCTTTATCAGCGAAGCGTTCATCAAGGCTACTTAAATCAAGAAACTCCGTAACCTGAGCCTGATATCCCCCCTCAATGTATTCCGAACAATAAATATCTATTATCTCGTTAGGAACAAAACCATCCTTATACTCAGTAAAAAAATCATGATGCTTTGATATAAAAAAACCTTCATTATCCTTGAGATTTATGTAAACCATACTGATATACATTTTGCTTATAGTCGCGATTATTTGTTCCTTAAGCGCATCTGTTCTTATCATACTTCCGCCTCCGCCTAAAAATAAATATACCCATACAAAATTATAAACAAAATAATAGACAATTTCAAGTTTTATTGTATTTTTTTGCAAAAAATCAAGTTGCCTCGCCAATAATTTCAAACCATAGCAAGGCAACTCATCTCAAATTCTATATAATTATACACACCAGTCCACCATTACCGTCATTTATAACCTTATAAATAGTCTCCTGAAGCTTACTTCTGCTATTTTCGGTCATAATGTTCATTTTGGACTGAATTCCATCTTCCACAATCTGTTCAATTGACTTACCAAAGATATTAGTATTCCAGATTCCTATCTCCGGGTCATTACTGTTAGTATTGATAAATTCTATCAAATCTTTAGCCTGTTCTTCCGTTCCGACTACCGGTGCTATTTCCATGTTAATATCTGCCGAGAGAAGATGAATAGACGGTGCCTTAGCATTAATTTTTACCCCAAACTTATTACCCTGGCGTATTATCTCCGGTTCAGAAAGTTTAACCTCATTTCTGTTAGGCGCTACAACTCCATAACCGCTTCTTCTTACGCTGTCAAGTGCATTCTCCACAGACTCATACTCACGGCGCATCTTCGCCATATCTCTTATTGCCTGTATAAGGGCATATTCACCTGATATCTCAACGCCTGTCATATCACTCAAGAATTCGTAGTAATACTTATTATCAAGATATGCCTGGAGGCACACACTTCCATCCGAGAGATTCGTCTCTTCTATCCTTATATCCCCAACATAATTCATCTCATCCTTTTCGTTCCCCAACATATCCGTCAGATTAGCAACATCCTTCATATATTTAATTCCACTCATGAAATTCTTCATTATATTAAGAAGTTCTCGCTTTATAGGATGAGACACCGGCAACATTTCAGCCCATTTAGGCATCTGCATATCCACTCTAGTAACCGGAAATTCTTCTAATATATTTTCCAACAGTTTTAATATATCCTCCTTTCTAAGCTGTTCACAATTAACAGGAACAGTTGATACTTTATACTTTTCCTCAAGGTTCATAGCCAATTCCTGCGTTTCCTGTGCATAAGGTTTCTTAGAGTTTAGTACTATCACAAAAGGTTTCCCTAATTTTCTAAGTTCCATTATCGTTCTTTCTTCAGCATTTACATAATTCTCTCTTGGAATTTCAGAGAAACTGCCATCCGTCGTAATAACCATACCAATGGTTGAATGATCTCTTATTACCTTCTTAGTACCGACTTCCGCCGCCTGTGTAAAAGGAATCTCATGTTCAAACCAAGGTGTTTTTACCATTCGCTCAATGTTGTTTTCCATATAACCCGATGCGCCCTCAACCATGAACCCCACACAGTCAATAAGTCTGGTCTTCATTTTAATATCATCGCTAATTCTAATCTCAACAGCCTCTTTCGGAATAAACTTAGGTTCCGTAGTCATAATCGTCTTACCTGTTGCAGATTGCGGAAGTTCATCCTTTGCACGCTCTCTGCTATGTACATCTTCAATCCCCGGCAAAACCTCCAAATCCATAAATCTTTTTATAAAAGTGGATTTACCTGTACGAACCGGACCTACAACCCCTATGTAAATTTCTCCACCGCATCTTTCCTGTATATCGCGATAAAGATCGTAGGTATTCGTGCTGCTTTTTTCCATAAAAAAACCTCCCTGCGTTCCTATCACAAATATATGCCGCACCTTCAAAATACATTCCGACAAATTCGAAAATCATTCTCAAACACAAGAAAAAAAGTCACTCTACTCTCCAAAGCAAAAAAAACCGGAAAATCTCCGGTTTTCTTTTAATATTATAGATTGTATATTCAGGCTTATTCTGTAGCCATAACATGGTTATACATCTTGCTAACATCTTCATTCATATTAATCGGGATAAGTTTAATATCTTCATGATTTCTAGCAAATACAACAAATAACTGATGCGCAAATCCCTGCCCCATCCATTGTACTTCTGCAAAGTCTATTACAACTTCCTTAAACCTTTCCAAACGATTGCATACCCTTTTCGCTTGGGATCTTGATACCGGAGATGTGTCAAAAATATTTTTCATCGGAATTTTTGTCTTAACAAATCCACCGTCTTCATTTGCATAAAGATCAAATACCTCTCTAGGATTTTTATGAGTAAAATTAGATAACCCCATCACTACGCAAGTCCCTTTCAAATTAGATGTCGCAAGATCAATAATTCTACTGTTATCATATATATTATTCGTAAAAATTTTACCGCTTGAAACAATAAAGAAATCATCCATCATTTTAGAGCTAAAAAAAATCCCTTCTCCCGAATGATTCTCTGAATCAGTAGTCAATTTACCTTTAAATAATTCACATATAGCTTCTTCAATAGAAGAAAAATTGAAATAATCCTTTATCTTTTTAAAAATGCCTATTCCATCATCAATTATTAACACATTTGTATTTAAGTAGTTCTGCTTAATAACTATGTTCAGATTCTCAGCTGCTGAATGATCCATAACATTATTAATCATCTCACTAAAAGAATAACTCCATATTTCCTGTACATTAGCTGATAACTTATCAATGTGTTCAAACAAACACTTATCATACGCATACGTATCCGTATCTAAATCACCATTGCTCCGTTTTAATTTATATACATACTCTTTCTCTACAAGTTCATACTCTCCACGTTTTACCTTGTCAATAATACCCTCTTCAAGCAATTCAGTAATATACATATAAACCGTAGTTTGATTCACGCCAAACGCATCCGCTACAGATTTAGCTATTGACGAATCTCCTTGCGCTATTTTCTCCAGTAAGTATAAAATTATAGACTGTTTCTTTTCTTCATTAAATTTCATGCAAATCACCTCCGATTACCTTTTATAATATGCCTTTATTCATTTCTTGTCAATAATTACTTGTTTTAAAATTATTTTTACTTGGAATAAAAATTTTTTTACTTGTAATAAAATATTTTAAAACAAGTTTCTCATATAATTATATATTAT
>JAFTJD010000057.1 GCA_017456585.1 Lachnospiraceae bacterium | reverse complement strand
CCTTAATATTAATCTGCTATTTTATCATTTACATATACCATTGTGAGCATACAGAATACATATGTCTGAATCGCTCCTGAAAACAAATCGAAATACACATGAAGTACTGCCGGAACACCGAGTCTTACCAGCACCGGTACAAGTCCGTACAATAATCCCATAAGTACAGTTCCCGAAAGCACGTTACCAAAGAGACGTAACGATAATGATAACGGAACTGCTATCTCACCGATAATGTTAATCGGAGAAAGCAGGATTGGCTTAAACATAGCCTTAAAATGCCCCGCTTTGTTTTTCTTAACACCATTATAATGCACTAATGCAAAAGTAATAAGACCGAGCGGTAATGTTACACCATAATCGGCAGTCGGTGGTCTAAGTCCAAAAATACCTGAAATATTACTTAGCAAAATAAACAGAAAAATCGATGATATATAATTAACAAATCTTCTGCTATTCTTGCCCATCGTGTTCTCTACCATATTGTCAAGCATGTCCACGATAAGTTCTAGGAAATTCTGGAAATATCCAGGAATCTCTTTTGCTTTCTTGACACATTTGTTCGCCAAAACCGCAAGTAAAATCAAGAGTGCCGTAACTATAATCGTGCAAACATGAGTTGTAGTAATCGAAAGCTTCTGCCCGAACAACTCGAAGTCTGTCAGATACTGTATGGAAAAATCAGCTTCCCTTGATGTCCAAAAAGTCTTAAACTCTTGTACTATGCCTGTTGCTGCTAACAGGTTCACCCTATCACCTCAATTCCTTCAATGATGTAAAAACTTCTTTGTATAAGGTTGCATATACGCTGCCGCCTTCATACTCATAACTCCGAGAAAAAATGATGCCATTGCCCATATTCCGATAAAATACGCTCCTACAAAACCTGCAACAACAAGCACTGTACGGAAAGCATATCCCTTAATAGTCTGTAACTTAGCACCCTTTTCTCCAAAATCCATAGCCTTCTCGATAGAATGTTTCATGGATAAAATCATTAGAACCGCAACAACTAATCCCATCAACAATCCTATCAGAAAAACTACTCTCTGTGGCACAAAAATCAATCCGATTATCGCAACCAAGAGATTAACTGCCAAAATTCCTAAAACCATTTCTTTTACGATATTATTATCCTGCTTCTTCTCTCGGGTCATTGTTATTTTCTCCTGTCTCGTTCGTCTTTACGCACGGAGTTCATCGCCATAATGTATGCATTTCTTCCGCCCGCCAGGAATCCCAAAACCAAAAGCGGTATCGTAAACCATGTGTTAAATTTGTCATCCAGCCAGAGGCCGATAAAAAGACACAAAAAGACGGGCACCAGAATGTTTATTCCCAATTGTGAAATTAACATTAAATTTCTGTATGCATCCGTCTTTTTTCTCATAAATCGCCCTTCTCCTGAATACAATAACACTAATATGGATATTATATCCTTTTTCGTGCGAAATGTCTAGTATTCAACTATTTTTTTTAATATTCGTCACGCAATTCTTCCGGTATATATTTTTTGAAAATCCTATTATAAATATGTGCAGAAACGAATGCTCCTATACCTATTATGCACCAGCCTGCAATATACCAGAATAAATACATTAAGAATATTGTCAATAAAAGAATGAACAACAAAAGTACTGAATAACTGAAATGCTTTGATGCCAGGAAGAAAGCATTTCTTATCGTCTGCTTAACCTTGTTTTCAAACTGTGCCTGAAGAGGGAACATATAAAGAAGTCCGAGTATAAATATAACGGTAACTCCTATAAATATCATTCCTATGTATCTTCCTGAACTCCACTCAACATTAAAGAAGAAATACATATCAGCAACAAGGAAAGTTGCAATAGCCATGTCTATAAGCCATATAAGTGTTGACTGCTTGAAATTCTCTTTAAATGCCTTCCAGAACCCTTGGAAAATATATCCTTCCCTGTCTCTTGCAAGCTTCATCATAACTGAAAACAAAGCTGTCGTCGATGCGCCTATCGTAATAATCGGCAAACTGAATATTATCCACAGGATATTCAGATATACCACATTAACTATTTTCTCCAATCCACGGAAAAACTTACCTTCCGTACTAAAAAACTTATCCATTTCTTTTCCTCCTAAAGCATAGTAAAACTTTATTTTTCTCCTAAGCTATTATATAGCATGCCTTAAAAAAAAGCAAACCATAAGATATAGTTAATTAAATTTTAACATTTATAATTCTTTTTTTGCTTGTATGTTAGCGGTTTTATGGTAAAATGTACGATAGAGCGTTAAAGACGTTCACGTTTTAGGAGGATTTTATGAAAGCAGACACAAATAAGAAAAAGAAGCAGCGCATCCGACCAAGTTTCAAAGAATCTTTTAAGGAAGAATGTGCTAAATTAAAAGAAATGACCTTCGGCGAGAAGCTTGAATATATCTGGGAATACTACAAGGTTCACATTATTATTACCGCTGTTCTGGTATTTTTCGTAGTATCCATGATTAAAGTCGTATATAACAACATCAAATATGAATCAATTTTCCACTGTGCGGTTGTTAACAGTATACTTTCCACGGAAGAAGAGAATTATCTTCTTGACGGCTTCGGAGAATATATAGACGTCGACAAAGAACATGAAACCATGACCTTCGATTCTACCTATATCTTCTTCTGGGACCAGCAGTCATTCCAGTCAGATACAACTTATGCTTCCAGAATGAAGGTTGCAGCGGCATTAGCTGCTAAGGAGTTAGACATCTTTGTTGCCGATAAGACCTACGTCGAGTCAGCAACACCGGAAGAGCAGTTCATGGACTTATCAACTACTCTTCCTGCAGAATTGTATGCAGTGGTTGAACCATATGTATTCTACTCAGCCGACAAGGATGGCGAGATGCGTCCTTTCGCAGTAGATTTAAGCAGCACGCACCTCGGAGACGGCGTCTTCTATCAGGACCCGCCATATTTCGCAATCGTGTCTAATACACAGCATCTTGAGACAGCAATTGAGTTTCTTAAGTATGCGTTTGAGTTAGAGAAATAAAATACATTTATCTCAATCACATCTTGAGATGATGTTTTTCTCTAAGATATGCTCTCGCTTCGTGAAAACGTAGCAGTACCGGATTCAGTAAAACAAATAAGGAGTATTGCATACAGTTAATTTCAAAATTGATTTATCTGTTTGCAATACTCCTTAAATTTATTTTTTAAACAATTTACATCTCAATCTTATACAGTTCCAATTCTCTATCTCCCACGCAGACACTTCTCTCATACTTAAACCCAAGCTTCTGCGCTGTTCTAATCGAAGCTGTGTTTTCCGATTCTATCAGACATATAAGACTGTCTGCTTCGAGCACATTCTTTGCATATTCCATAATCGCTGTGCATATCTCTGTGGCATAACCTTTTCTCTGGTGCTCTTTTTCAATAACATACCCAAGTTCAAGGTAGATTTCTCCGTCCACTTCCCTGTTACCCAGTCCGGCTCTCCCTATGAGTTTACCATCCTTAGTGCAGACGCCCCAAAGTCCGTATCCGTAGAACGTGTACATATTTTCTATATAGCTTCTCGTAAATTCGATCTCTTTGTCCTTATTCTCATAAAGCCCTTCCATATATTCCGTGATGGATGGCTCGGCATATATTTCATAAAGACGGTCTATATCATCAAGTGTTATCTCTCTAAGCTTAAGCCTGTCCGTCTCAAGAATATCAAGCGGCAAACCATGGAATCTTCTGTACACCATCTCAAGATAATCCATATCTATTCCCGATATATCTTCAACTATATACTTATACGGCAGGTAGCACGTGCTGCCACCCGGCTGATATCCCACGATTGGACAAGGATAGGTTCCTTCAGCGCCACCCACGGTGATGCCGCCAAAATCCTCAGCGGTCATGTCCTCATCTGTTATAATAAGCATATCCTCAAATATCGCTTGCGAAACTTCCCCTGATAATTTTTGTGGCAGGGACCCTGTAGGGTCAGCCTGCCACTTTTTAAGTTCTTTGTTATTGCCTTGCGCCAGCTTCGCCAAAGCAGCGAACTCCTCGCTTTTGGCTATGCTGTCGCTTAATTTATAATATATCGTTCTTAGCATTTCTCAGGCTCTGCGTATACTACATCAAAAGTCTCAACTGTTACTGACTTCATCACCTGTGGCTCCATCGGACGATCCATATAATCTGTACGAACATCAGCAATCTTGTTAACTACATCCATACCCTCGATAAGCTTACCGAAAGCAGCATAAGCACCATCAAGATGTGGTGAAGTCTTATGCATGATGAAGAACTGTGAACCTGCTGAGTTAGGATGCTGTGCTCTCGCCATGGAAAGTACACCCTCTGTGTGCTTAAGTCCGTTGGTAAAACCATTCTGGTTGAATTCGCCCTTGATTCCATATCCGGGGCCGCCCATTCCTGAACCTTCCGGACATCCGCCCTGAATCATAAATCCGCTGATAACTCTGTGGAAAATAAGTCCGTTATAGTAGCCCTTCTGAACAAGGCTGATAAAATTATTAACTGTATTAGGTGCTATCTCAGGATATAACTCAGCCTTCATTATATCTCCGTTAGCCATTTCAAATGTTACAATAGGATTCTGCATTGTAATTCTCCTCTCAATTTTTATTAATAGGCATTGTCTAGTATATAGGATATCATAAAATGATAAGTTTGCAAGTCCTTTTAGAACTTACGTCCGCCACCGCCGTGTCTGCGTCCGCTGCTGCTTCTATGTGTGCTGCTTCCGCCGCCACCGCTACTACTGCTTTCAATACGATGCTTCGTAGTTGTTGTATGGGTATATATGTCTTCTCTCTGATTAATGGTGATGCCGCCTGCTCCCATATAGGTTGCACTTCCGACTGTCATCTTAGTCTTAGCTCCGGATACCATCACAAGAAGCACTATGCCGCTTACAACCGCAGAACCGAACAAGCACATAAGAACTATTCCAAATACGGTGTCTCCATCATCTTCTCCATAGCAAATATAGTCATATGCTTCATCCAGATATGTCTCTCCCGCTTTATAGCAGTCATCAGGAACGTATTCCATAATTTCGTCAAGCATATCATCTATTCTGCTGTCCGTGAGATAATCAATGGCATCTCCTGTCGTAGATATCCATACCTCTCTGTTATCCATATCAATAAGCATCAATACATAGTTTTCTGAAGAACCATATCCAAAGTTGCCTTCATCGCCAAAATCATCTGCGAATTCCATTGCTGACTTGCCTTCGGCATCATCAGTCGTAAGAATATAGAATTCCGTTTCAGCTTCATCCTCTATGGAAAGAGCATATTCTTCAAGGCGTTCTTCCTCACTATTCGTAAGTAAGTCTGCATAATCGTAGACTCTCTTACCTTCCTCATAGTGAACCTTAGCCGCCAAAACAGGACTCATCACAATTGCCTGCATTACAATTATAAGTAATAAAATGTATTTTATTTTTCTCATAGCACAAATACCCCCACAAGTGAAGATATTAATGTAAACACACCAAGCATACCAAAATACCAGCCCAGACACTTGCCGGCACTTATCGGTCTCTTACCCACAAGCTTTCCCGTCTGTCCGTTAATGGCAAAAATATGCTCTTTGCCTTTATATCTGTATGTAAGCATCCAGACAGGGAGCATAACATAGCTTGCACGTCTCTTCGCAAGCCAAACATTCTTAGCAGTTACGGCTACCGTGCTGTAACCGTTAATGGTTGAACGTCCTTCCTGTGATATGTATCCGGCTACTCTGGCTTCAACTCTTTTAGCCATCTCTTCGCTTGTAAAATTATATTTCTCAGCCATATATCCTGAAAGGTATGGCATTTCAAAAGCCGTCATCTCACCATAGTTAAACGGTTCAAGCTTATCCATTACATCATCAGGCATTTTCTGCGATGCGTCTGCCGGAATCTTAAGATATTCAGCAGAAACATCTCTAAGCACCCTATAATGTGAAGTGTGTGTATATCTGTAATTGCCTCGCACCTCACTTCTTACTCTGGTGCAATGTGCTCTCATCTTAACATTTGCACCATAATCATAGAGCCAGAATGGAACATAGATTGCACTCATCTTCTCCAATGTTGACTGTGAAAAGAATTCTCCCGGTGTAAGTGCACCCTTTTTGCACCATGTGTAATATATCTCTTTTGCTTTTTCCTTAGTTATTTTGAAAGGAATGAGCATTGCCGGAGTCTTCTCTCCCTCGATACGCTCCGAAAGCAGATTAGGACTGCCACAGTAGTTACAAAAAGTAGCCGCCGTATGTTCATCGGTCATAAGCTCTGCACCGCAGGTTGCACATTTATATTTAATAAAATCTCCTGCTTCGCCATAGCTATCCGCCTCATTAGTTTCGTCTACTACCTCTTCGCTATCCTTATCATCCGCCTCTTGCTGTTTGGTCTCTTCTAATGCCTTCGCTTCATCCACAGTAAGTGAAGTTTCACAGTATTCACACGAAAGCTTCTTCGCTTCGGCATCGTATTTCATATCAGCTCCGCAACCGGGACACTTATATGTTTTTACCATTTTATACCTCCCCCTCTTGTATTATTAAGTACTTGTTCATAATTTATTAACAATTGTTCCAAAAAAAGTTAACATAAAAAACATTTTTTCTTCACGATTATCCCTTATACTAAGGTCATAGTTAATAATACTCTTAAATATTTATTTTCATAATATGAGCGATAAATGATTTATCCGCTCTCCTCCCTTTTATTTTTATATGGATAAGAGTGTCTGTGGTGGGACACTCTTTTCTTTTACCCAAAATTAGATTGCACACAATCATCTATGCTATTTCTTATCCCCTATCTGCCTACACCTCAAAACCATATACTTCCCACTGGCTAAGTGCCGGAAACGGTGAAGGGTCTTCCGCGTTCTTTATAAGCCTGTCAAGCTTAACGCTGTCAATCTCTTTCCAATCAAATGTTACAACCTGAGGGTCCTTCGTCTTCTCAAGCTTAACGGTCATCTCTGTTCCGTCAGAGAAGCTTAATCTTGCCTCATCCCACCAGCTGTCATGCGGAAAATCGGCTCTTATTACAAGCACCATCTTATTGGTTCTGATTCTTCTTCCAAAATGAAGTTCAATCTCTGCATCATCTCTTCTGTCAATTCCCCAAGAGCAATATGGCCATATGCCATGATCCGTGTTCTCTCTCACGCCGTCTATAACACTTCTGGCAAAAAAGCTCGGTTCATTACGTGTCTCCACATTAGCTGTGGCATGCGGATAGCATCCGGTATCACCATGCTCATCATATATATTATAAGAAAGGTTCTTATATGCTCCTATCTCTTCTTCGGTAGCTAAACGTACAGAAAGAAGATGCATCTTGCCATAAAATGCCTTAGGCGAGTATGCTGTTTTCCTGTCATCAAACGGAACCTTAAACTCAAACTCGTTTTTAGTTATGTAAACATAATTCTCACCCATAGCATCATCGAACTGCACAACATAGAATCTGTTTATCTCATCCGTACCAAACACTATGGTATCTCCCTTTGAATATTCCTTACGATATACAAGATTAACATATCCGGAGCCCTCAGACGCTGCAAGTATGTCTCCTAATTCATTTTTAATTGTTAAGGATAAATTAGCCATATTCTTCTTCTCCATATTCATGTTCTTTTTCGACATAATACGATATACATTTTATCATAGCATAATAAAAAATTCCATACTTGCTTTTAACTTTATGACATAGTATATTCATATTAAATATATTGAAACGGAGGATTTACTATGTACGATTTAAGACCATTTATAAATGATGTTGAAAATGTGGTTAAAAGCCACAATCTCGGAGAACCCGGCAAATACGCACAGTTCATTACGCAGAATGAAAAAGGCACCAGAAACCTTGGTCTTGCCCCTTATGGTTCAGCTAATGCAATTAACATTTTATACACTATAAACAGAACACCTACAGACCTTTCAGAAAGAGCTGCCTTCATAAAAGTTCTTCAGGATTTCCAGAACAAAGAAAATGGTTTTTTTGAAAATCCGGGCAATTTTCCTTCACACACCACAGCTTTTCTCTGTGGCGCACTTAATCTTTTGGACGCAAAGCCTTTATATGCGGCAGAGGGTTTTAAGGACTGCCTTACCAAAGAAGGCATATTTGCTTTCATGGATAAAATAGACTGGGCGAAAGAGCCATGGCTTGGCGCTCATCTTGGTGCCGGAATCTATGGTTCGGTTTTACTAAGCGGTTTGGGCGGTGACGAATTCGATGATAACTATTTTGAATGGCTTGATGCTAATGCAGACCCTGTAACAGGACTCTGGAAGAAAGATGCCCTTAGTGGTGCACCTGCATTCCACTATATCGCAAGCACCTTCCATTATGTTTTTAATTATGAATATGCAAGACGTGCCCTCCCTTATCCTAAGGAGCTTCTTGATACCTGTATCAAAGCATACCGTAATGGCGTATGTATGGATTTTTCAAAAGAAATCGGCTGGCCGGATATAGATTTTACTTATGTCCTTGCAAGAGTTCAGCGACGTGCCGGAACACGTTTCGAAGAGACACAGACTATATTGAAAGAGATTGCAGATGGTCTAATAACACAGCTTCTAAAGTTGGATGTTGCAACTAATGACAGACTTAACGACCTCAATACGCTTTTTGCGATTGTTTGCGCATTAGCAGTCCTTCAGGATGCTCTTCCGGGATATATCCGCACATCCAAGCCATTACAGCTTGTCCTCGACAAGAGACCGTTCTTATAAAATTATAGGCATTTGCGAAATTATCCCGAAAGGAATTGTATTATATGATTTATCCTAAATTTCTCGTACCGAATGATACTATCGGAATAACTGCTCCAAGCGGCGGATGCTCATCTGAAAGCAAGGCCGCAGAGCTTGATTTATCAGAGAAGCAACTTAGAAATGCCGGCTACCGGGTAGTCGAGACTCCCAACAGTCGTCTCCCCGGTGTCGTAAGCAGTTCGGGTGAGGTCCGTGCCAAGGAGCTTGCAGACTTATATAATAGTCCTGATGTAAAAGCGATTATATGTGCAAGAGGCGGCGATTTTCTAATCGATATGCTTCCTTATGTAGACTATGAATTAATCAAAAATAATCCTAAATGGATTCAGGGCTATTCTGACCCTACAAGTCTTCTTTATTCTATCACCACCAAGCTTGATATCGCAACCATATACAGCTTCAATGGTGGCGGATATGGCTTTAACAAGCTTGACCGTTCGCATAAGGACAGCTTATCAATTCTTCGCGGAGATATTCCTGTCCAGGAAAGCTATCCTTTCTATCAGGGAGAGGAAGACGGAGGCCTTGAAGAATATATCTTTACAGAGCCGGTTGAATGGGAGATTCTTAACACCGATAATATCAATGTCAACGGACGCTTAATCGGTGGTTGCATGGAATGTCTTGCCGATATAATCGGAACGCCTTACGAGGATACAACTAAGTTTATTGAACGATACAAGGAGGATGGCTTCATCTGGTACTTCGATATCTTCGCACTTCGTTCAGAGATAGTATATAACACCCTTTGGCACATGAAGGCTGCCGGTTGGTTTAATCATGCCAAGGCAATTATCTTCGGCAGAGTACGCTTTCCGGGCACATTCCTTGACATGACATATCAAGAGGCTGTTGTTCGTGCTTTACCTGATATTCCGCTTATATTCAATGCGGATGTAGGACATGTTGCACCACGAATGACTATGATTAATGGTAGCCTCGCTACCCTCAAAGCAGCAGACGGCAAGGGAAGCCTTGCCATGAAGCTTCTGTAAACTGCAGCAGACCGGCAACCATGGCATTTAGTTAACGCCAATACTGTAAATTACACATATGATAGATGATGTATTCCTGTTAAGACTGTTGAAAAACGTCAGCACTTAACGAAGAAAATGAGGAGTAATGCATATCAGATAAATCAATCATTGAGATTATCTGTATTGCATTACTCCTCATTTGGTTTTCTGAGTTTAGTACTGCTACGTTTTTCACCAAGCGAGAGCGTGTCTTAGAGGGAAACATCATCTATAATATGTGTTTCACACAAGCTTCGCGTTAACTAAATGCCATGGGTGCCGGTCTGCTGCAGTTTAAGCCAGCCTATTCATCGTCATCTTCGTCTTCTTCACTGGCAGAAGCAGCTGTTGCAGCCTGTGCCTTCGGAACAATGTCTCCGGATTTGGTAAGAGCAATCTTTGTCATAAGAGGACCGACCAATTCGTAGATAAGAACTGCGAACAGTGCTATATTACGAATAATATTTCCATCCTCACCGAGTGACTGTGCTGTAAGTGACATACCGAGTGCAACTCCGGCCTGCGGAAGAAGTGTAATACCAAGGTATTTAACAATCTTAGGGTCACATTTCATCATTTTGGCGCTGATTGCTGCACCGCTAATCTTACCTGCTGAACGGAACAAGATGTATACTACACCGATTCCTACAATGGCGATATCTGTGAATACCCCGAGTTCAAGCTCTGCACCACTAAGTACAAAGAAAAGAATATATAACGGAGCTGTCCACTTGTCTGTTTTTTCCATAATCTCTTCTGAGAAATCACACATGTTACAGAATACTGTACCAAGCATCATACATACAAGAAGTGATGAAAATCCAATATGTACACCACCAACCTTAAATTCAAGCATTGAGAGTGATACTGTCATAAGTACAAATGTAATTGATAAACTGAGTCTTTTACTGTTAGACTTAAAGTATTTCTCTATAAGTGAGAAAACAACACCAAGTACAAAACCAAGTACAAGTGAAAGCACTACTTCAAGAAGCGGCTCAAGAACAACAGACTTCATATCTATTGCGCCATTCTGAAGTGCTCTTGCAATACCAAATGATACTGCGAATACGATTAAACCTACTGCATCATCAAGTGCAACGATAGGGAGAAGTAAATCTGTAAGCTTACCCTTTGCCTTATACTGCTTAACAACCATGAGTGTAGCTGCCGGTGCCGTAGCTGTTGCTATTGCACCAAGTACGATTGCAACAGGAAGAGAAACCTTATCAGGCATCATAAAGTGGAGACCGATAAGAGCGGCATCAACAAGAATAGTCGCTACAAGTGCTTGGAAAATAGCAATTACAGTTGCAGTCTTACCTGTTTGCTTAAGCTGAGATACTCTGAATTCGTTACCAATCGCAAATGCTATGAATCCGAGCGCAACCTCTGAAATAATCTTAAGGTTCTCAACATGTGCCATTGAAGTAAATCCGAAGCCTGCAATATTAAGCCTTCCAAGACAATACGGTCCGATAAGAATACCTGCAATGAGATATCCTGTAACTGCCGGTATCTTCACAGGCTTAACAAATCTTGATAAAAGAAGACCTGCTGTGAGCGCTATTGATATTGCCAACAAAACCTCCATGTTTTTGATACTACCGGTCATTTGAATAAATGAATCCATTTTTTTATCCTTCTTTCTTTTTTCTTCTTATTTATATTACAATTGTGCAAGCGAACACCTCGAAGCAAAGCTTCTCGTTGTTCTTGCGCCCGGCAAATGAAATCATAAATGCTTCCTTATATTTTCAAAGATATGCAAAGATATAAGCGAGCTTACCCTTTACATATCTTTGAAAATATACGAAATCGCTTCGCAATTTCGCTTGCCGGGCTTTTGCAACAAAAAAGCACCCCCTGTGATAGGGTGTGCTTGACGCTCTACCGAATTTATACTATACATCATATCTCTTCCATATTCAAGTAAATTTTTATACAAATTTTATATTTAAAAAAATTTTGATTTATGCAAAAATTTTTCTTGCATGATAATACACTTCCATGTATAATATCAATGTATTTTTGGTAATGCTTGTCTTATAGCGTCCCAAGATACTCTATACTTATAAAAGAAGGTATATGCTATGGAAAGAAAAGTTGGTACTATTTCAAGAGGAATCCGTTGTCCTATCATCAGAGAAGGTGATAACCTTGTCGACATGACAGTTACAAGTGTACTCGATGCTGCTAAGAGTGAAGGCTTCTCATTAAGAGACCGTGACGTAATCGCTTTAACAGAATCTATCGTAGCAAGAGCACAAGGTAATTATGCATCTGTCGAAGACATCGCTGCTGATGTTAAGGCAAAATTAGGTGGAGAAACTATCGGTGTAATCTTCCCAATTTTGTCACGTAACCGTTTTGCAATCTGCCTTAAAGGTATTGCAATGGGTGCTAAGAAGGTTGTCTTAATGTTAAGCTACCCTAGCGACGAAGTTGGTAATGCTCTTTTAACATACGACCAGCTTGATGATGCAGGAATTAACCCTTATACAGATGTTCTTACACTTGAGAAATATCGTGAGTTGTTCGGCGAGAATAAGCATGAGTTTACAGGTGTTGACTATGTAGAGTACTATTCTAACATCATCAAAGAAGCCGGTGCAGAAGTTGAAGTAATTTTTGCTAACCAGGCTAAGACCATTTTAAATTATACAGATTGTGTACTCACATGTGATATACACACACGCGCAAGAACCAAACGTCTCTTAAAGGCTGCCGGTGCTAAGGTAGTATGTGGTATGGATGATATCCTTACAAGTTCTGTAAACGGAAGCGGCTTCAATGCTAAATACGGCTTACTTGGTTCTAACAAGTCAACAGAAGACAAGATTAAGTTATTCCCACAGGAATGCCAAGGTCTTGTTGAAGATATTCAGGCTGAGATTCTTAAGCTCACAGGAAAGCATGTAGAAGTAATGGTTTACGGCGATGGTGCTTTCAAAGATCCTCAGGGTAAGATTTGGGAGCTTGCTGACCCGGTTGTTTCACCGGCATTCACAAGCGGCCTCGTAGGAACTCCTAACGAGCTCAAGCTTAAGTACCTTGCAGATAACGATTTCAAGAACCTTAGCGGTGCAGAGCTCAAGGAAGCTATCTCTAAGAGCATCAAAGAGAAGGATGCCAACCTTGTTGGTAACATGGCTTCACAGGGTACAACCCCTAGACAGCTTACAGACCTTATCGGTTCACTCTGTGACCTCACAAGTGGTTCAGGCGATAAAGGTACACCTGTAATCCTTATCCAGGGTTACTTCGACAACTTTACTGACTAGTTCAGAGTCAAGCAGGATAATAAAAATGCGTTTGGAGTGCTTGCATTCCAAAACGCATTTTTTTGTTATCCTATTTGACGGATACACATAACGAGAAAATACGTAGTATTTTCGAGGTTAGGTGTGTCCGTCACAGCTCAAAAACCGTTAAGTTTTTGAGTTGTGACTCTGAACGTTCGCTAATTCTCGGCGAAGCCGCGAAATGAGAAAACCGTTAGGTTTTCGAATTACAGGCTCTGTTAGTTGCCGGCATCACTTCCTTCAACTGAATAAAGCCCTAGTTTCTCATACAACGCCTTGGCCTCTGCTGCATCGTTCGCCGGTCCCACAAAACAAGCGTCATCGGCAAGACGCACATAAAAAGCTTCCAACTGATCGTCTATATGCATATATATCCTCGAATCAAATTGCAACTTATCTTCTACTTCACCATCGTACTTCGCATGTGCTATAAAAACATTATCTTTTCCGCCACCTACACTTATACTTGACGAGGCTTCAATATTATAAACACAAACTCCGGCAGATGTGATTACAGTTATTGTTCCTTTTATTCTACCATCTTCTATCGTCAAAGAAAAATGTGGTCGGCATATAATCATGTCACCATTCTCTTCACCGGCATCACTAATACCTTCTGCAATTCTGTAATTATACATATTAATATCGGCATCCACTGCAGGCAGCGGTACGGTCTCCGGTTCAAAATCAAAAACCGACTTCCCCTCCTCATCAAGAGGATAAATCGCAAATACGGTTTTAAGCTTTAACGGTTCTGTTTCTTCCAGCCCGGAAAATAATACTCTTACCTCATCCCCAACCACTAACTTCGGAATACCTCTGGAGAATACAACATCCTTGCTTACCTTTGCCTTATCTCCTTCATGTACATATCCGCTTGTTACCTCTGAGCATTCCACTATTATATATTCGTCATATACTTCAAGTATGACAGCGTTAAAATAATCCTGACCGGCTCCTTTTATCTGCGACATATGTTTCGGTTTTGCCTCTTCAGTCTGTGTCACATCCTCCGGTTTTGCCTCTTTACATGCGCTAAGCGCAAATACACAGAATGCAGCAAAAGCAAACCATCGAATCTTTTTCATATAGCATCTCCTCCCTACAGATTATGTAACCCCAAAACTTCTGTTATTAGTAAATGAAATCACCCCTCCTTTCTCCGTAATATCTCGTTCTTACATCGCTTACTATTTACTTCTACACATACAACAATACAACCAGCCACATAGGTGACAAGATTTTCTAATTTTTTTAAAAAAGTTTATATATTCCGTACAAATCAGTCATCTACTATATAGTACCTTCATAAAAACTAAATTTCCTCAAAAAAATTTTTTATTTATATTCCCCCTCCAATATTAACACTGACATCCCTTCGCCTCAAGAACGAATGTAACAAGCGGTCGATATTTCGTAACAAAAGGCCCCCGCTCTTACGAGCGAGGGCTTCATATCATATTTTATAACAAATGCACTCCTGCATTATTCGCTTTCTCAATTACATCCTCCGGCCATATAGATGACTGAACTTCACCGATATGCGCTCTTCTCATAAAGAAGAGGCAAAGTCTTGACTGTCCGATACCTCCGCCGATTGTATAAGGAAGCTCTCCGTTAAGAAGTGCCTTCTGGAACGGAAGCTTGGCTCTGTCCTCACAACCGCTTATCTTAAGCTGTTTAGCGAGTGCCTCCTCGTCTACTCTGATACCCATGGAAGAAAGCTCAAGCGCGATATCAAGCACCGGATAATATACTAAGATATCTCCGTTTAACTCCCAGTCGTCATAATCCGGAGCTCTGCCGTCATGTCTCTCGCCGGACTTAAGCACTCCGCCTATCTGCATAATAAATACTGCACCCTTAAGCTTCGCAATCTTATTCTCACGCTCTTTGCCTGTGAGATTTGGATACATATCCTCAAGCTCCTGAGAAGTTATGAAAGTAATCTCCTCCGGAAGAATAGGCTTGATAAAATCATACTTATCACATACAAGCTTCTCTGTTTCCTTAAGTGTACCATAAATCTTATTAACAACATCCTGTAATGTGTCCATATTTCTTTCGGATTTGTCTATAATCTTCTCCCAATCCCACTGATCAACATAGATTGAATGAATATTATCCGTATCCTCGTCACGACGAATGGCACTCATATCTGTATAGAGGCCTTCTCCCTTATTAAATTCGTACTTCTTAAGAGCAAGTCTCTTCCACTTAGCAAGCGAATGAACTATCTCAACCTCTGCATCATTCTGCTCCTTAACACCAAACTTAACAGGACGCTCAACGCCGTTCAAGTTATCATTAAGACCTGACTCAGGCTTAACAAAAAGTGGTGCAGATACTCTTGTAAGGTTAAGCGCCTTAGCGAGCGCTCTCTCAAAATAATCTTTTATCTCCTTAATTAAAATCTCCGTGTCCTTAATGGACTGAGGGCTTTTGTACCCCTCCGGAATATATATTGTTCCCATATAAAAACTCCTTTTTGTTTATAAATCGCAGTTATTAACTGTTCTTGGGAACGGAACTACGTCACGGATGTTAGACATACCTGTTACATACATAACGCATCTCTCGAAACCAAGTCCGAAGCCTGCATGACGAGCTGTACCGTATTTTCTAAGGTCAAGATAGAAGTCATAATCCTTAGAATTAAGTCCAAGCTCTTCCATACGCTTAAGAAGCTTATCGTAATCGTCCTCTCTCTGGCTACCACCGATAATCTCACCAATTCCCGGAACAAGACAGTCCATAGCTGCAACTGTCTTTCCATCCTCATTAAGCTTCATATAGAATGCTTTGATATCCTTTGGATAGTCTGTTACGAATACAGGACGCTTAAATACTTCTTCTGTAAGGAATCTTTCGTGCTCTGTCTGTAAATCACAGCCCCATGATACCTTATAATCAAACTTATCGTTGTTCTTCTCTAAGATTTCAATAGCCTCTGTATATGTTACATGACCAAACTCTGAATTAGCCACACCTTTAAGTCTCTCGATAAGTCCCTTATCAACGAAGTTGTTAAAGAATGCCATTTCCTCAGGAGCGTTCTCAAGTACATAGTTGATGATATATTTAATCATGCTCTCTGCAAGCATCATATCATCCTTAAGGTCTGCGAAAGCAATCTCCGGCTCAATCATCCAGAATTCAGCCGCATGTCTTGTAGTGTTAGAATTCTCAGCTCTGAATGTCGGTCCAAAAGTATATATATTCTTGAATGCCATCGCATATGTCTCGCCGTTTAACTGACCACTTACTGTAAGGTTAGTTTCTTTGTTGAAGAAATCCTGTGAATAATCAACCTTACCATCCTCTGTCATAGGAAGATTCTCCATATCAAGAGTTGTTACTCTGAACATCTCACCTGCACCCTCACAGTCACTACCTGTAATAAGCGGAGTATGAACATATACGAACTGTCTCTCCTGGAAGAACTTATGAATAGCATAAGCTACAAGTGAACGTACACGGAATACAGCCTGGAATGTATTTGTTCTTGGACGTAAATGTGTAATTGTTCTAAGATATTCAAGTGTATGTCTCTTCTTCTGAAGCGGATAATCAGGTGTTGACTCACCCTCAACGAATACCTCGTCTGCCTGAATTTCGAAAGGCTGCTTAGCCTCAGGTGTAGGCACAAGTGTACCTGTTACAATAATAGCCGCACCTACATTAAGCTTAGATACCGCTGTAAAATTATCCATTTTGTCACTATATACAATCTGAAGCGGCTCAAAAAAGGTACCATCGTTCATAACGATAAAACCAAATGTCTTAGAATCACGGATACTTCTAACCCATCCGCCTACTGTTACCTTCTTGTTAAGATATTCTTCCTTGTTTCTGAATAAATCTCTTACATTTACAAATGTCTGTTCCATAATCTTTTCCTCCTAAAATTTATTTTTCATCATCTCGCGGCAATTCCGCTCGCTGATACGATATTCGCCAAATGAAAGTGCATATGCAATTTCACCACGCCTCCTCAATGCACAGTCGTTTGTAAGCAAGCTTACACGACTTTAGCCTTTCGTATGCTATCGAAATTGCTCTGCAATTCCGCTCGGCTCATTATTTCGCACAAAAAAAAGCTACACTTCAATCCCAAACTTGGGACGAAATGCAGCTATATAATCATTCCGCGGTACCACCCATATTAATTGCAAAATGCAATTCACTTTCCACGACTCTAACGCTTCGCCTGCGTACGGTTCTACTTACCAAACGGCTTTCTTCCGTCGGCTCCGAGCTGTTCTTCATCAATGCTTACATACCGCACTCACACCTTACAGCGGCTCTCTGAATGATACACAGTGACTACTCTTCTCATTTTCGCCTTTATAAAGCGCATTATAGCATTGCAGGAATTTTATGTCAAGGGGAGATTTTTATATGCCGATTGAATAATCAGTTCATACCTTTTATTAAGATATCTCCGTCACTTATATTATATCGGCATGCCGAAATATTATCAACAGTTATTATATATTTTAACGGAATATATTTAAAATATCTAGTAGTCCGTGTATAATACGCATAGGGAGGTAATACATAATGAAAAAACTTTCAATACGAATAATAATCGGGCTACTTATAATTGGACTTGCATGCACGCTTGGATACTTTTTGTTTTCCAAAAAAGGAATTAACATTACTATCTCTAATCATACAAACCAATCCATCAGCAATTGCTTTATAAAAATAAACTATACCGGTGCTGCAAATGATATTGTCGTGCCTGCCATAGCACCCGGAAAAAGCGAAAAAATATCCGTAAAACTGCCGGATGATTTTACAGAAGGAAGTTTGATTCTGTACTACACTGACAGTAACAATAACAAGCAAGAGAAAACCATTATTGGCTATCTTGAAAAGAATTACAATATAGACATAACTCTGTCAGTTGATGATAATGGAAGAATTATATTCAACTAGTTATGGCTTCTAATGAATAACTAATTTTAATATTTTATATATACTGAAGCGTTATATATAACACTATAATACATATAAATCTCTTGGCGGGGACGATTACTTTTTTGCTTTTTGTATGTCTGTTCCAAGTATAAATAGTCTCTCATGCATAAATTTTTTCTATGTCATACATGCAGGTTTCATCCAGAAACTATGATTTTCAATTATCTATCCGTCCAAAATCATCAAAAAATTTCTTGCATTTCATCCAGGAACTTCTATATTCCGGAATCTATCTGTTAAAAATGCTAAGAATCTGCTTTATATTTCGATTTTACCTTAAGAAATCAATGTTTTTTTCATCTATAAAAAGATATATCATCAAATCTATCTGAAAAAGCCTGATTTTACCTGCAAAAAAATACGGCTATATGTATGAGAAATCAGAATTCTGGATGATTTATCAATTTGAAGTAGTCCCTAAAGCCAAAATCTTAAGATTAATTCATAAGTATATGTAGCAACCAAGCTCAACAACTAACAAATAAGCTCAACAACTAACAACCAACCTCAACAACTAACAACCAACCTCAATAACTAAAGGGATATAACATCTGCTCTGAGAGCAAGCTCTCTCGCATATGTTATATCCCTATTTTTACTTAGCTGACTTATTCGGTAATGTTTTTATGTATTTCCTGAAGTGAACATACAGGAATCTGTCCCTGTGCCTTAACAGCCTTGATACCCTCTGCTGTTGCTGCAGCTGCTGCCATGGTTGTCATGTAAGGTATCTTCTTCTTGATAGCATTCTTACGAACGTAGCTGTCATCGAATACTCTGTCTTTTCCGATAGGTGTATTGATAATGAGCTGTACCTCGCCGTTAGTGATAGCATCAAGAACGTTAGGACGTCCCTCCTGCATCTTATTAACCTTCTCTGCAGGAACTCCGCTGTTAACGATAGTCTCATATGTTCTTCCTGTAGCGATAATCTTAAATCCACACTCATGGAATGCCTTCGCTACTGCCGGAAGCTCAGCTTTATCTTTATCATTTACACTAAACAATACTGTTCCCTCAAGCGGAAGCTTAGACTGTGTAGCCTCCTGTGCCTTGTAGAATGCTTCACCGAAGTTACTTGCAAGACCAAGTACCTCACCTGTTGAACGCATCTCCGGTCCTAAGAGAGGATCTACCTCATGGAACATGTTGAATGGGAATACAGCTTCCTTTACACCGTAGTGCTGATACTTCTTCTCCTTAAGTGCAGGAACCGGTGATTCCTTACCTGTAAGCTCTGAAGTAATAATCTGTGTAGCTATATTAACCATGTTAATTCCACATACCTTAGATACAAGCGGAACTGTTCTTGAAGCACGTGGGTTAGCCTCAAGTACGTATACTACATCATTCTCGATTGCATACTGCATGTTCATAAGACCACGAACATTCATATCTACTGCAATCTTCATTGTATATTCTTTAATCTTCTCAAGATTCTTCTCTGAAATGTGCATTGAAGGAAGAATACAAGCTGAGTCACCTGAATGAACTCCGGCAAGCTCGATATGCTCCATTACGGCAGGAACAAATGCACTTGTACCATCACTGATAGCATCTGCCTCACATTCCATAGCGTTCTTTAAGAAACGGTCAATAAGAATAGGTCTGTCAGGTGTAACACCTACTGCTGCTGCCATATATGCACGAAGGTTCTCTCTGTCATGTACAACCTCCATACCACGTCCACCAAGAACATATGAAGGACGAACCATTACAGGATATCCGATTTCTTCAGCAATCTCAATAGCTTCATCAACTGTAACTGCCATGCCTGCCTGTGGCATAGGAATCTCAAGCTTATCCATCATAGCGCGGAAAAGGTCTCTATCCTCTGCCATATCGATAACTGCAGGCGGTGTACCAAGAACCTTAACACCCGCTTTCTCAAGGTCTGCAGCAAGGTTAAGAGGTGTCTGTCCACCGAACTGTGCGATAACACCAAGTGGCTTCTCTTTCTCGTAGATACTAAGTACATCTTCGAGTGTGAGTGGCTCAAAGTAGAGCTTATCTGATGTATCGTAATCTGTAGAAACTGTCTCAGGATTACAGTTAATGATAATGGTCTCGAATCCCATCTCCTTAAGAGCTAATGCTGCATGTACACAGCAGTAGTCGAACTCAATACCCTGACCGATACGGTTAGGACCACCACCAAGGATGATAACCTTCTTATTATCTGTTGCTACTGTTTTATCCTCTGAATTATATGTTGAATAGTAATATGCCTTATCATCTGTACCACTTACATGTACCTTATCCCATGCTTCTGTGATACCATAACCGATTCTTGCCTCACGAATTGCGCCTTCTTCTACACCAAGAAGCTTACTTAAGTATTTGTCAGAGAAACCGTTCTTCTTAGCCTTCTCAAGAGCATCCTTAGCCGGAACTGCCCCCTTGCTGGTAGCCATGAGTGCCTCTTCCTCTTCAACTAATTCCTTCATCTGCTCGATAAAGTAACGCTTAATCTTTGTAAGCTCATGAAGTTCATCTACTGTAGCTCCCTTACGAAGTGCCTCGTACATAATGAACTGACGCTCACTTGTAGCTACATGGAGCATTGTAAGAAGCTCCTTCTTGCTAAGTTCGTTATAGTTCTTAGCAAAACCAAGGCCGTATCTTCCTGTCTCAAGACTTCTGATTGCCTTCTGGAAAGCTTCCTTATATGTCTTACCGATACTCATAACCTCGCCTACAGCCTTCATCTGTGTGCCAAGCTTATCTTCTGCGCCTTTGAACTTCTCAAATGCCCAACGAGCGAACTTGATTACGATGTAATCTCCGTCCGGCTTATATTTATCAAGTGTACCATATTTACCACAAGGAATCTCATCAAGTGTAAGACCTGATGCAAGCATTGCTGATACAAGAGCAATAGGGAAACCTGTTGCCTTAGAAGCAAGCGCTGATGAACGTGAAGTTCTTGGGTTAATCTCGATAACTGCGATACGATCTGAAACAGGGTCATGTGCAAACTGTACGTTAGTTCCGCCGATTACTTCGATTGCTTCAACAATCTTGTATGCCTGCTCCTGTAATCTCTTCTGTGTAGCTTCTGATATAGTAAGCATAGGAGCTGAACAGAAGGAATCACCTGTATGTACACCAACAGGGTCGATATTCTCAATAAAACATACTGTAATCATGTTGTTCTTAGCATCACGAACAACCTCAAGCTCTAACTCTTCCCAACCAAGGATTGACTCCTCGATAAGACACTGGCCTACAAGGCTGGCCTGAAGACCTCTTGCAACTACAGTCTTTAATTCTTCTACATTATAAACAAGGCCGCCGCCTGCTCCACCCATGGTATATGCAGGACGAACAACTACAGGGTAACCAAGCTCTTCTGCGATAGCGAGTGCCTCTTCTACTGTATAAGCAACATCACTCTTTGCCATCTCTACACCGAGCTTATTCATAGCATTCTTAAACTCAATTCTGTCCTCACCACGCTCGATAGCGTCTACCTGAACGCCGATAACCTTAACGTTATACTTCTCAAGTATACCTGCTTTATCAAGCTCTGAACAAAGGTTAAGTCCTGACTGTCCTCCAAGATTAGGAAGAAGTGCATCCGGTCTTTCTTTAGCAATAATCTGCTCAAGACGATCTACATTTAATGGTTCAATATATGTAACATCTGCTGTTGTCGGGTCTGTCATAATCGTAGCCGGATTGGAATTTACCAATACGATTTCATAGCCAAGACTTTTAAGTGCTTTACAAGCCTGAGTTCCTGAATAATCGAACTCGCAAGCCTGACCGATTATAATCGGACCTGAGCCAATAATAAGTACTTTGTGAATATCATTTCTCTTACCCATAGTTACCTCCAAGTTAATATAATTTATGTATAACGATTCAGATTGTTATCTAAACCGCTATCTATTCTTTACCATTCCAACAGTATGTGCAAAGCTTACACGGGCTGATTCCTACCGCCTCTATCATGTCATCAAGGCGATTAAAGTTAAGTGTTGTAAAGTTAAGTTCCTTACACATTTCCTGTATCATCTCTTTATAGTTAGTGCTCTCAGGATTAGCATAATCCGCAAGTATCTCGGGAGTAACCTCTCCTTCTCTTCTTGCAATAATTCTTCTCGTAATCAAATCCATCTCTGACTTTGAACGAGAAAAATTAAGATATTTACATCCATGTAAAAGAGGCGGACAAGCAGGTCTTATATGAACCTCTTTAGCTCCACTCTCGTATAAAGATTCTGTTTTTTCTCTAAGCTGCGTTCCTCTTACAATGGAATCATCTATAAGAAGAAGACTCTTATCCTTTATTAAGGACTCTACTGCTATAAGCTTCATGTTAGCTATCATATTACGTTCAGACTGTCTGGTCGGCATAAATGAACGCTGCCATGTAGGAGTATATTTTATAAATGGTCTCGCAAATGGTATTCCTGATTCATTTGCATAACCTATGGCATGTGGAATTCCTGAATCCGGAACACCTGCTACGATATCTGCCTTGACATTATCGCGTTTTGCCATGTTCTTACCATTTCGGTAACACATATCCTCTACTCCCACACCCTCATATACAGATGTAGGATAGCCATAGTACACCCAGAGGAATGTACATATCTTCATCTCTTCTCTTGGTGGTGACATTACCTCTACTGCTTCCGGAGTAATCTTTACAATCTCACCTGCACCAAGTTCTCTGTAATCATGATATCCGAGATTAAGATAAGCAAAACTCTCAAAAGACACACAAAAAGCCTCTTTCTTTTTACCAAGAACCAGAGGCGTCCTACCCAAACGGTCACGCATAGCGTAAATACAGTTTGGTGTCATTATTAAAATGCTCATGGACCCTTGGATTTTCTCTTGTGCATATAAAAGACCCTCTACGATAGAATCTCTTCTGTTAATCAGGGATGCAACAAGCTCCGTCTGATTAATCTCTCCACCACTCATTTCGAGAAAATGTGTACTGCCATTATCAAACGCTTCCTTGACAAGTTCGTCCATGTTATTAATTTTACCAACAGTTGTAATTGCGAAATTCCCCAAATGTGAACGAGCAATCAACGGTTGCGGTTCATTATCCGAAATACAGCCGATACCTAAAGTACCTTCCATCTCGTCATAATCACGCGCAAACTTTGTACGGAATGGAGAATTCTCAATATTGTGTATTGCACGATCAAATCCCTTCTCGCCATATACTGCCATACCGCCTCTTCTTGTTCCAAGATGCGAATGATAATCTGTTGCGAAGAATAAATCCGTAACACAGCTTGTTTTCGATGCCACGCCAAATATACCGCCCATGTGAAGTCTCCTATTCTTGTCTTGTAGCTCAGCCGCGCCATTCGTAAAACCGGACTAGCATCCTAACTGCTGCTACGCAGATGTTTTACTCATTATCTGGCGCTCACCTCAAGGAAAAGGACATCCACAAAAAATGCAAGCATATTTTGTGTTGCCTGTCTTTTTCTTGGCTGAGTTGTTTTGTCATATAACGAGGCTCCAGTTTTGTTCAAACGTGAAGCCTCTTTTCCTGTGTACGATTATACTTTGTTGTAGAATACCTTGTCAAGTTTTTTATTGCATTTTCTTGTATCTTTTTATCTAAGATTTCAATGCAAATTTTTGAAAAACTTTGTGTCGAAATGTAAAAATGATACACTATTAATGTTATTTGTTATAGCTCTTAGATTTATTTTAGAAACATCTTAATAAGTGAGTCATAGAATTTCTTGTATGGCTGATATCGCATAGGTAAATCTATCCATGTCTTCTTATCCACTATACTCTTATGGTGTGAAAAAGTATCAAAGCCTGTCTTACCGTGATATGCGCCCATACCACTTTCGCCGACACCACCAAATCCCATCCTACTTGTCGCAAGATGTATGATAGTGTCATTAATACAGCCGCCGCCAAAGGCACACTCACCTGTCAATCGTCTTATAAACTTCTTATCCGAAGCAAACACATAAAATGCAAGTGGTTTCTCATGGCTGTTAACGATATCTATAACCTCTTCTATCCTATTAAAAGTAAGTACCGGCATTATAGGTCCAAAGATTTCTTCCTTCATAACGGCATCATCAAAAGTTACATTATTCATAACGGTAGGCTCTATTTTAAGAGTAGCGGCATCCCCTCTGCCACCGCAAACCACCTTAGTCTTATCAATAAGCCCGAGAAGTCTTTCGTAGTGCTTGGCATTGACAATCTTGCCGTACGCCTCGTTATTAAGAGCATCTGTCCCGTACTGTGCTTTTATCTCGGCTACTACATGCTCTATAAACTTATCCTTAACGGACGCCTCGCACAGAATATAATCCGGTGCAACACAGGTCTGTCCGCAGTTAAGATATTTGCCGAACACAATTCTCTTCGCTGCAAGCTTAAGGTTAGCTGTCTTATCAACAATACATGGACTTTTACCCCCGAGCTCAAGGGTAACAGGTGTAAGGTGCGGTGCTGCTTTCTCAAGTACCATTCGTCCAACTGTCTTTCCGCCGGTAAAGAAAATATAGTCAAACTTCTCATCAAGAAGATATGCATTCTCTTCCCTGCCGCCTGTAACCACTGCTACATAACGCTTGTCAAATACAGCCTCTATAATCTCTTTAATAACTGCACTTGTATTGGGCGAATATGCACTTGGCTTAACGATAGCCGTATTACCTGCCGCAAGGGCGTTTACCAACGGACTTAACGTAAGCAAAAGTGGATAATTCCACGGACTCATAATAAGTGCAACACCATAAGGCATCGGCTTAACAAAGCTTCTGGACGCAAACTGCGCAAGTGGAGTAAGGACTCTTTTTTCCTTTGCATAAGACTTGATATGCTTTAACATAAAGCTTATCTCACTTATGGTAAGCCCTGTTTCGCACATGTAACTTTCTGATGCAGATTTGCCAAGGTCAGCTTTTATGGCATCTGCTATCTTCGTTTCGTTATCTATAAGATATTGTCTAAGCTTCTTCAAAGCTTCTATTCTGTATCTTATGGATAAAGTCTGTCCTGTAGCATAAAAATCTCTTTGTAGTGATACGATATCTGCTATCTCCTGCCTGGTCATTAGCTTTCCTCCATTACATCATAATAAAGCTTCTCAAGCTCTTTTCTTGTCATCAACTTAGGTACCGGATAGAGGGGATTAGCCTCTTTTTCTGCGTAGGTTGATAATTGTACAATATCCTCTTCTTCTATTCCCGAAAGCTTCTCCGGAATTCCCATGTTCTTATTCATGGTTCTTATTTTGTGTATAAAAAGCTTGGAAGCTTCTTCGTCACTAAGCGACTTATCTGCCACTCCGGTCACCTTCGCAAGGTCACCTAATTTCTCATATACAGACTCACCATAAAGTTCAAGCGTATATGGCAACAAAACTGCATTAGCAAGACCATGTGGTGTGTTATATTTGCCACCGAGCGAGTGTGCAACCGCATGGCAATAGCCTACATATGACTTGGTAAATGCACGTCCTGCAAGAAATGCCGCTCTAAGCATGTTGGCGCGTGCTTTCATATCGTCACCGTCTTCGTATGCTTTTTCAAGATTAGCAAATATGAGATTAACTGCTTTAATGGAGTCTTCATGTGTATCTCTGGTTACAGACCTTCCGATATATGCCTCAACCGCATGTGTAAGTGCATCCATACCTGTTGTTGCGGTGAGGTTCTTTGGAAGTGACCTTGTAAGCTCCGGATCAAGCACTGCTACCTTCGGAATCAGGAAAAAGTCATTAATCGGAAACTTATGTCTTGTCTCGCCGTCCGTAATAACACTTGCAAGTGTAACCTCGCTTCCCGTACCTGCAGTAGTCGGAACTGCAATGAGAAGCGGCAGCTTCTTCCATATCTTTAATATACCCTTCATCTTTCTAATCGGTTGATTAGGCTTCACAACTCTCGCTCCAACAGCCTTAGCGCAGTCGATGGATGAACCTCCGCCGAAGCCGATTAATGCCTTGCAGGAATTACCAAGATACATACTTCTTGCCTTCTCTACATTAGCAACTGTTGGATTGGCAACCGTTTCATCAAACACAGAATATTCTATCGCGTATTTCTCAAGTGCTTCTTTTAACGGCTTAAGCATACCTGACTTGTGAATGAAATTATCGGTTACAATCAAAACATTATTTATATTCTTCTTTTTCAGATAAGGTGCAATATCTTCTGCCTTCTTCAACCTCTTAGGCGACCTGTACGGCAATACAGGAATCGCCCATTTAAAAACCGTCTGAAATGTACGGCAATATGCTTTCTTTACTATATTCATATCCCTTTTCCCCTTTTTGTCATGTGTGAAACTCGGCTGCTTCGCTTCTTCAAAGCTCTCGCATCCGCAATATTCGTAACTCATACTGTACATTCGCCAAATAGAAGTAAATACCAATGCAAACATGGTATTTACTTCTACTTGGCTCATTGTTTCACACTAGATGAGTTCTGTAAGCATAAGGAATGTAAGTCCCTGTCCGTATGCTGTAGGTCTTACTGCTATATCCTTATAGAACTGTAAGTTGTGTCCCATGCCTGTTCCGAATGAAACGCCCTCTACCGTTCCATCCTCTGCAACCTTATTAACTACTGCATTGATTGCATTCTCTGACATTTTCTCATATATATCTCCGCTAAGAAGCCCGATACGAAGTCCCTTATGTACGCCGTATGCTATAGCCGCTGTTGCAGATGTCTCATAATAAGCTGATTCATCATCAAGAAGTGTATTAAACAAACCTCTTATTCCCTGATACTTCTGAAGCTCCTTAACCTGGTCAAGCCATGCTGCGTGAACGTACTTAGAAGTTGCATCATCCCTGTCATCAAGAATCTCGATAAATTCTACCGCACCTGCAGTAAACCAGCTGTTACCTCTTGCCCAGAAAGCTTCTGCGAAATTATGGCGGCGGTCAAATGTCCATCCATGATAGAAAAGACCTGTAATTTTATCCTGAAGATATTTGATATGTATAAGGAACTGATATTTTGCTTCCTCAATCCAATCGCGTCTGTTAAATAATTTACCTGCCTTAAGAAGGAACAATACTGCCATAAAAAGTGTATCATCCCATAACTGCTGATGATGGTGGTTAAGTACTGTCATATGCTGGAGTCCGTCATATTCTGTTCTCGGCATCTCGTTCATTACCCAGTCAGCCCAGCTGTTAATGTGTGGAAGGTATTCCTCGTTCTTAGTAACTGAATACACGCACACCATAGCAAGTACCGGTGCAACTGTATTTACATTTCTGTGAGGCGGCTTCTTAGCAAGCTGATGTGCGAACCAGTCCTCTAACATTTTGAGGTATGATTCATCTCCTGATTTCTCATATACCTTGTAAAGGCTGTAAAGTGCAACGCCTGTCGGCCACTCCCAGTTATCCATCGCAAGATGGTTGTTAGTCTTCATGTCTGCTCCGTTGTTCATAAGCATACCGATTACTTTATCGGCAAGTTCTTTGTACTCTCTCTTCTCCATAAGTCTGTTCTCCTTTTTTATGTGTTAAATGTTTAAGGTTTTACATGCAATCGGCTGCTCCGCTTCTGCGAAGCTCCCGCATCCGCCACCATTCGTAACTCCGAGCTATCGCTCTTCGTTACTCATGTTGGATACTCGTACGCCTCCTTTTAGGTTTACATGCAATCGGCTGCTCCGCTTCTGCGAAGCTCCCGCATCCGCCACCATTCGTAACTCCGAGCTATCGCTCTTCGTTACTCATGTTGGATACTCGCCAAATGGAAGCGGGTCAGAACATGCGAGCATGCTCTGACCCTGCTTCCACTTGGCTCGTTATTGCATGTACACGTATTGCTCCCAAAATGCGGGACGTGGCATAATTCTTGATAAACCGATAACGAATTCTTTGTATTCAGGGTATTTATCCTCGCCGATTCTTTCGACTGTTCTCATGTTACAAGCATACTCTCCGTCAGCTTTCGCATTGAAGTATGCAACCCATATTGCAGGATGGAACCAGAAAACAATCAACATAAGAACTTTTACGAAAAGCCAGATGTTATCGTGCTGCTTAACATGGCTAAGCTCATGCTCTATAGCAAAATCTGCAAGTCCCTTATCGATAAGCTCCTGACCGATATATATCTTTTTATTAAAGAATCCAAACAGGAAGCAATCTCTTCTCTTAGTCATTATGTAGACCGGAACAGGTGAGTCGCACTCATAACGTTCCTTGTATTCGCCAAGGCAGAGCCAGAAATAAAGTCTTGCCACAGCATAAACCAGAAGCAAAATTATCGAACCAATAATCCAGAAACCTGTAAGTGAAAGTCCGTTACCTGTAGTGAATAAGGTTTTCTTCTGTCCCTCAAGGATATCTTCGTTCTTAGTCATTCCTGCAACTTCGTCAGAAGCAAATTCTGAGTCTGCTGAGCTAAGCTGAATCTCTTTGGCGATATCACTGTCCTTGTCGCTTGGATTAATCGCCAAAAGCGGTATATTCGGAAATGCCACCGGTAATGCCATTCTTACAACAACGAGAAGCCACAGTGCATATCTGATGCTCGGCTTTACGCGATTCTTAAGTAACGGCTTAATGGCAACAAGTATCGCCACTAATACGGTCGGAAAAATAATAAGTTCCAAAATGTTAAACAAACGCATACTACTGTACCTCTTTTCTTAATAAAATGTCTATCAGTCAAGGCTTTATCACAGCCCATTCCTTCTGAAATTATACCATATAATCCGATGCAATTCCATCTGTTTAGAAAACTTTCACAGATATAACATCGACTATCTCATCAACAGCCGCTGTAAATGTTCCTGCCAATGTGATAAGCTCTTCTTTTTTGTTCTTAGACGGATCTTCATGCACAATATTCAGTAAGTATTTCAGCACTTCTCCTATCATTCGCCCTTCTGCGAGTCCGTTTGCAATAAGGTCATTGCCACTTATCGCAAGCTGTTTCAGGGTTATGCAGTCTCCTGCCCCCGTAATCTCTTCATATAAACTCTCTATGATGTCCAAATTATGAAGTGCTTTCTCATCGTTCTTAGCCATGAAATACGCTCTCTTCGCCTCAAGAAGTAACGAATAGATGTCTTCACCTATCTCATATACAGCCTTTCGCACGGCAACCTTATCCGCAGCCGTCTCCACACGAAGCCACTTGGTAAGCCTTGTAACTGTGTCTGTGGTATTATTATCCGCCTTAAGTCCTCTAAGTATCTCTTTGGCTTTAGTTGCTGTACCTTCTTCCTGTAAAAAAGCAGCGAACCTAAGCATTTTGTCATTTCTCACATGCTTAAGCATGGCGAGTGTTATCTCGTCTATAACAATCTCCTGTGTAAAAATACTGTTCTTTATATCAAGCTTATCAAGCTCTTTTATATAATCCGGATTATCCGAAATAAGAAGCTTGGTAAGCTCCGTAAGTATTCTCTCACGGCTTATGTTCTTAAGAGTCGAGGCAAGCTTAGTCGCTGCAAGCCTTGTGCTCTCTTCTATATCAAATCCAAGCTGTGCAGAGAATCTTACCGCACGAAGAATTCTAAGTGCATCCTCACCAAATCTTTCCTCTGCCACACCCACGCAGCGTATTATCTTCTCTTCAAGGTCTTCTTCACCTTCGAATTCATCTACAAGTCCCGTCACAGGGTTATATGCCATGGCATTAATGGTAAAATCTCGTCTTTTGAGGTCTTCTACAAGATTCTTAGTGAATTTCACTTCCTTGGGATGTCTGCTGTCCTCATATTCTCCGTCTATACGGTAGGTTGTTACCTCAAAACCCTCTTTATCAAGCATTACCGTTACTGTCCCGTGCTGAATACCGGTATCTATGGTTCTTTTAAAAATCGCCTTTACTTCCATAGGCGAAGCCGATGTCGTAATATCCCAGTCGCCGGGCACTCTTCCGAGAATCGAATCCCTGACGCAGCCACCGACCGCATATGCTTCATGACCATTAGCCATAAGCTCAGCTATGATATATTCTACCTTCTGTGGAATCTCCACTCATCTCACCTCTTTTACCATTTCCTACTCTTTTTCTATTAATTTCTCACTATCGTCTTCATGCTCTAATCATTTTCAAAACTTTCAAAAAAACATTTTCTCGAAACCACTTGCATTATACCACCATATCTGTGCATTGTTCAATATGACACTTTCGAAACTTTATTTTTTACTTATTATCTATCCTTTGCATTACATAACAATGCATGAAACAAAACACGCTAGTTCCTATTTTCCCACAGAAACCAGCGTCTATAATTCTATTATATTTCTCTCATTGCTTTAATTGATTCTGCATTAGTTATTATCGTCGGCTCCATCTTTGCGCCGCTTCAATAAATCTTTCAAATATTTTTCGATTACAATTCGCTTCTGCGCTATCAAATAATCTCTCCGGATGCCATTGAACTCCAAGAGCGAACCTCGTATTACTAATCATTTCCATAGCTTCTATTATACCATCCGGTGAAGTCGCCGAAACTCTGTAGCCATCAGGCACCACCTTTACCGCCTGATGATGCATACTGTTTACCCATGCGGTAGTTTTACCCATTATTGCCCCAAGGCGAGTCCTGTTCTCTATAATCACAGGATGCACAAGTGTATCAGCCGGAGCGTTTTGCGAATGTCTTATCCTAAGCTGCCTCATCATGCACATATCGATATCCTGGAAAATACTGCCGCCTGCCGCTACAGCCATAAGTTGTATTCCCCTGCATATTCCAAGCATTGGAAGCCCTTTCGCATCTGCGCTCCTATAAAGCTCAATCTCGAATTTATCCCGCACAGGCGAAAGTTCATATGGCATCGCATACCCATCCTGCAGAAATTCCCCGAAATATACCGGATGTATATCTGTACCACCGCTAAAGAGTATTCCATCCACTTCTTCGACATATACATCACTCATCCTTATGTTCGTCGTTCCTTCTACAGTCGGCAAAAGTACGGGAAGCCCTCCTGCCCTCATTACGGCAGATGCATAGGCATGATTAATCTTATTTTCCTTCTCGTCACTGCTCATGGTAATTCCAATAACCGGCTTCTTCATAGATACCTCCGTAAGCATTCTCTATCTTAGAATATGCCCTCTTTTATTGAAAGTATCCTACTCATTATGAAATGCTTACGACTGTCTGCCACTTAATTTGCATATCTGTTCAAACATTTTTCTATATAACTGTATACATCCGGATAATTTTGTTTAAATGTTTCCGGGTAGGTTAGATACATATCAAAAGAATCTGCAAAAAATTCCTGATAATCAGTAAATGCATATTCTCTATAGCATACAATAGATAAATTCCGGAGAATTTCGTCGGAATAACCTCTGTCGTCATTACCACCATTTTCTTTTTTCTTATACTTATTATACAGTTTAACCATTTCACTTTGATAACTGCATATATTAGAATTATCCGTATAACTCCAATCCACAAAATGCCCCATCTCATGTAATATCGTATTGTCCAACCCCCCAAGCCAATTTTCGGTCATTTCTATAAGTTTTTTATTGTAAGATGCTACTCCAACTACTTCTATATCAAAATCATACTTACTCGTCAGATTATCAGAGCTCAATACCAACTTCCAACCAAGGTCTTCATATCTTTCCAGAACATGTAACGGCAAAGTATCTATACCTGCATATAACACCGCAAACTCTATAGGATTCCACACATCAAGCACCTCAAGTTCAAGACCTATATCCTTCGCTTTACAATAACCGGATAATGCTTTGTCATATACCGCTTGATTCATGTCCTCCACATATGGCAATAATTCAATTATTCTTTCATCTTCAAGTACAATTTCCCAAGATTTCTCCTCATACTGTTCAAGAATTTCCACAGGTATATCATCAAGTGCCGAATAAAATACTGCAAAATCTATCGGAGTCCATGAATCAGTCCTCTCAATATCCAGCCCTATATCTATTGCCCTATAATAACCGGACAAAGCTTTATCATATAATGTTGGCTTAACTCTATTCTTGTATGATATTAATGTATCAATTCTATTTCCAAGCACAAGTTCCCATGAATTATCTTCATATAACGCCCAAATTTCCTCCGGCACCTGAGTCAAATATGCAAAAAAGGATTCTGCCACATTCGGACTTATCGCCGACTTTGCAACAATCTGTACGCCTTTGTCTTTTGCAAGTTGATACCCTGTCGTTGCATTCTCTTGCCATACATCAAATCTATCTCCCTCTATCTTTCCAAAATCATATCCACTCTCTGCACACAATTTTAATATATCTTCCGGCACGGAAGCCATGTAACAGTAGGTATTAGCAATACGTGTTGTCATCCGGTTGGGGAAACTATTAATTCCGGCTTTTTTCATATTTTCAATGCCTTTTTCCACCAATTCCCAATAAGAGATGTCTCCAACTATTATAGGATTTATTAAATCTTCACTAGCAATTACCCAACGAATTTGATGTTCCTCAGATAGTTCAAGAATTCCCTCCGGCAACTCACTCATATAGTTATACATTGAAACTAATTCTTCAACCGATACCCAAACGCATTCTAATGCAACACCTTGCTCCTTCATATCCTTATAGAATTCTATTGCTGTCGCATTTTCTTCAAACATATTTATTAACTCTTTAAGCGTTGAATCAATAGAATCTCTAACAATGAAAAACTTATGATCATCGTAGAAATTGAGAACATTTTCATCACAATTTCCAATCAGAGAATATGTTTTTGCTACATTAATAATGTCCTCTAAGTCACCTGTCGAAACCTCAATCTTTAGTTTTTCTGCGCGCTGCATTCCCAACGTAACAGTCTCTTTCATCTCCTTGGTAGCTACCGCTTCGTCAATATTTCTTGCCGCTGCATGACTTAATTTAAGTTCTATAGTTTTTCCGGATTCCGGAATATAAGCTTGAAATAATTCTATTGGCAAATTCGCTACGCCCGCATAAAAGCACGCCTCGTTGTAAAGGTCTACGCCTGATTTAAAGCTTGTCTGAATTCCATTAGTAAGTAGCCTCTCATAACCTGTAACCGCCATTTCGGCTACTTCATTAGAAATCAGTTGTTTCGAATATCCTCCTTCATACAATCCGGTCAAATACTCTTCCGGGGAACATTCTTTGTCAGACATTAAACGCATCAAAGCATCTTCCGCCTCTCTTCTCTCCCCATCACTAAAGAACAACGAATACCACTTCGGAACTCTAGCTTCGCTTAGTACCGCTACCGAAACGCTCACTTCAGCACAATTCCCATTATTATCTGCCACATAAAGTTGCAATTCTACCGGCTGCTCTTCCCCGAATTTATCCTTCGAAAAACACACTGTATTACTTCCATCTGCTAATGTAACCGTTACCTTTCCGGATTCATCCTCAGCCTCAAAAAACATTTCTGCCAATTCTTCCGTTCCAAGCACATCATTAGGCACGAAATACTTTGTCTGCTCTGTATTTTCCGCAAATGTAACTTCGGGTACCAATGTATCCACTAATTCTAAATTAATAACATATTTTGTACCTGCCTTGCTATATGATAACGTCTTATTTCCTACATCTGCTTTCCCTATATCCGCTAAGGAAAGCATAGAAAGCCCATATGTGCTTCCCTCAAAGTAATTCTCAGCCAAATGTCCATAATTCACGAATTCTCTAAGTTCTATCGTTTTATCAAAAGCAATCTGAGTTACATCTGTTTTAACAGTTCTAACTCCCTGCACTAATTTAAGTGCATGTGAAGACTCATACGTCCCCTCTGTCTCTATGTAAATAAACTCAAAGGCTTCCTGCGCATCTAGATTATAACTATCCACAATATATCCGTGCCAGCCCAGATTTTCCACCTCATATGTAATCTGCCATCCGCCTGCCGTTTCTATTTTTTCATAGTAACCACCTTGATAAACCAAGCTGTGTTTAGCCCCTTTGGTCAGGTCTTCTTTTGTACTATTCTTTATTCCATCTGTGGTTATTGTAGTTACATCTAATGGTATTACATATAAACGCTTGGTATCTGCACTGTCGGCAAGCACAACCGCTCCGTCCATTGAAGCACATTTTGCTGTCAATTCCGCTCCAATATTCATCTCCAGTGCATACCCTGAAGTCCCACGAAAGGAAAGTACCGAATAACTCTCTTGCTCTCCATCCTTTATCCACTGATATAACTTACCATCTGAAATACCCGGTAATATGTAATGCTTAATACCACTATACTCCTTAGAAGGTACAGACATTGTCGTTGCCTCTTTAGGGACTGTATCTATAAGTTCAACAATTTCAGCCTCTTGCTTTTCTTCATAAGCGACTGTTTCACCCATATTATTCTCAATAGTTTCTTCTGAACTTCTGCATCCACAAAACATAAGAAAAACAACAAGTATAAACGTAGTTATTATCTTCTTCATATGTAACCTCCGTTATATACACTACTTCAAGTGCTTTGATATATATATTAAAAAAGCAAGAATTAATTAAGCACTCTGAGGCACCTAATTAATTCTTGCTTTATAATTTTATGTATTTACATCACAAAAAAACAGCGAATTATCTACTCTGTCTGTCTGACTGTCTGTCTGT
>JAFTJD010000005.1 GCA_017456585.1 Lachnospiraceae bacterium | reverse complement strand
TAAAGGATAACTTTTTATTATCCGTCAATTTATATTATATCTCTTTTTTTCGACAAATACAATGTTTTATATCCCAAAGTTAAGAAATGCTAGGCGCACACACAAAAACGCCGAAGTCTCACGACCTCAGCGCTTTTCTTATGGGCTCTTCTACGCCCAATCATTCTTTATTATACCTCTACTGTCCAGCCAAGTTCGTCTGCAATCTTACCTGTCTGGATGCCTGTTACTGTATCATAGAACTTCTGGCTGAATTCACCGATTCCGCCGTCCTTAACCTGCATGATGTGGTCTTCCCAACGGAGTGAACCTACCGGTGAGATAACTGCTGCAGTACCTGTTCCGAATACTTCCTCAAGAGTACCATTCTTGTGAGCTTCATATATCTCATCAATAGAGATTCTTCTTTCCTCAACAGGAACTCCCCACTTCTCGCAGAGTCTGATAACACTGTCTCTTGTAACACCCGGCAAGATACTTCCGTTAAGCTTCGGAGTTACAACAGTACCGTTAATCTTGAAGAAGATGTTCATAGCTCCAACTTCTTCGATGTATTTACGCTCTACACCATCAAGCCAAAGTACCTGTGAATAACCTTCTTCATGAGCCTTATCCTGTGCCTTCATACTAGCAACATAGTTAGCACCTGTCTTAGCTTCACCTACGCCACCTCTTACGGCTCTTACATACTCATCCTCAATCCAGATCTTAACCGGGTTAAGTCCTTCCGGATAATATGCACCTACAGGTGAAAGAATTATCATAAATAAATATGTATCTGACGGACGTACACCAAGGAATGGGTCAGTCGCAATAATAAACGGTCTTATGTATAAAGATGTTCCCGGTCTTGTAGGAATCCATGCCTCATCTACCTTAACAACAGCCTTGATAGCCTGAAGAAAATCCTCTTCCGGAATAGTCGGAATACAAATTCTCTCATTTGTTTTGTTAGCTCTCTCAATGTTCTTGTTAGGACGGAATAAAAGAGTCTTACCCTCTTCTGTCTTATACGCCTTAAGTCCCTCGAACATCTCCTGTCCATAATGGAATACCATAGCAGATGGCTCAAGGCTTATCGGTGCATATGGGACGATTCTTGCATCATGCCATCCCTGCCCTCTTGTATAATTCATGATAAACATGTGATCTGTAAAAATTGTACCAAATTTGAGCGGGTTCTCCGGTCCCGGAATTGGTTTTGGATTAGTTGTTTTTTCAATTCTTATGTCTAACATACGCCTGTCCTTTCCAGGTCTTAGCGGCCTGTCTATATATTTTATTCTTCGGAAGAAACGCACAACACTTCACATCTTCATGTTAACTTACTCTTCCTCAAACGATAAATACATTATTTATCAATTATCTTTAAAAGTCAATAGCTTTCAGAAATTTTTGCGTTCGTATTTTTGAAAGTAATACTCGACATCAAAGTAAGTCTGCTCATCACTTTCTGCCGTCATTTGCCACTCCGGACTCTTCGTAATATCCGGAAAATATCTGTCTGCTTTATACTCATAATCAATCTTGGTAAGGTGGATAGTATCGCAATACGGCAAAAATTGCTTATATATACTTTCGCCTCCCACGATGAAAATATCTTCTGTTTTATATCCTTTAAGATATTCAAGTGCCTCTTCCATGCTGTGTACACACACAGCTCCCCTAACACTATAATCCTTATCTTCGGATAAAATAATATTGGTTCTTCCTGCAAGCGGTATTTCATTAGGAAATGTCGCAAGCGTTTTTCTTCCGTAAACAATAACCTTGTTCTTGGTCATCTCTCTAAAAAGTTGTTGGTCCAGAGGTATCTGGACCAACAATCTTCCCTGATAGCCAATTGCAAAATTATTGTCAACTGCAACTATCATATTCATTCTTTTTTCCTCTCAATAAGGCGCTATTATACAAGTGCTGCCTTTTCTTCAAGATATTTTTTGATATTAGAAACATTTACATATTTCTTAGCTTCTCCGTTATTAACAACTACGAGAGTAGGTGCCTGCATAATACCGTACTGTCTTGTAAGTTCTACGTTCTCTTCAGCATCAATTATCTCATATGACTCATTCTTAAGAAGCTCTTTAGCCATCATACAGTTAGGACATGTCTTGGTTGTAAAGAGATATGTCTTGCTGTCACCTGCTGTAGCCTGTGTATTAGCTGCCTCTACTACGCTTGACTGCTTAGCTCTTGCTATTTTCTTAAGTACAGAAGTCTCTGCTCTATATTCTGTACGGTTCTTGTATTCCTGAAGCTTACCATCATTCCATGCCTGAACCGGTCTGTAGTAACCTGTGATACGGCTGTAAACCTCTGCCGGCTGCTTGCAGTGCGGACACTCGAACTGCTCTCCCGCAAGATATCCGTGTGTCTTACAGATTGAATATGTCGGTGACATTGAGTAGTATGGAAGCTTATAATTCTCAGCTATAGTTCTTACAAGCTTAGCTGCTGCCTGCCAATCAGGAAGCTTCTCACCAAGGAATGCGTGGAATACTGTTCCTGATGTGTAAAGTGTCTGTAATCCATCCTGAATATCAAGTGCATCAAATACATCTGTTGTATAATTAACAGGAAGGTGTGAGCTGTTGGTGTAATAAGGTACATCGCCCTCTTTACCTGCTGTCTTGATATCCGGCCACTGCTCTCTGTCGTGCTTAGCAAGACGATAGCTTGTTGACTCTGCCGGTGTTGCCTCAAGGTTATAAAGGTCGCCGTATTTCTCCTGGTAATCAGAAAGTCTTTCTCTCATGTGATTAAGTACCTTCTTAGTGAATTCCTGTGTCTCTGTGCTTGTCATATCGTTGCCAAGCCATTTTGCATTAAGCCCAACTTCGTTCATACCAACGAGACCGATTGTTGAGAAATGATTCTCGAATGTTCCGAGATATCTCTTTGTATAAGGATATAATCCTTCATTCATAAGCTTTGTAATAACACCTCTCTTAACCTTAAGAGAACGTGCTGAAATATCCATCATCTTATCAAGACGCTCGAAGAATTCTTCTTCATTCTCTGCAAGATAAGCGATTCTTGGCATATTAATGGTTACAACACCTACTGAACCTGTGCTCTCACCTGAACCGAAGAAACCACCTGTCTTCTTACGAAGCTCTCTAAGGTCAAGACGAAGACGACAGCACATACTTCTTACATCACTTGGCTCCATGTCGCTGTTGATGTAGTTTGAGAAATAAGGTGTACCATATTTTGCGGTCATTTCAAATAACAATCTGTTATTCTCTGTATCTGACCAGTCGAAATCTCTTGTAATTGAGTAAGTAGGAATCGGATACTGGAATCCACGTCCGTTAGCATCACCTTCAATCATAATCTCGATGAATGCCTTGTTAACCATATCCATCTCTTTCTTACAATCTTTATATTTAAAATCTACTTCTTTACCGCCAATGATACAGTTAAGCTCTGCAAGGTCATTAGGAACTGTCCAGTCAAGTGTAATGTTAGAGAACGGTGCCTGTGTACCCCATCTGCTTGGTGTGTTAACACCATAGATAAATGACTGTATGCACTGCTTTACTTCTTTATATGATAAATTATCTATTTTTACAAAAGGAGCAAGATATGTGTCAAATGATGAGAATGCCTGTGCGCCTGCCCATTCATTCTGCATAATTCCAAGGAAGTTAACCATCTGATTACAAAGTGTTGATAAATGGCTTGCAGGTGCTGATGTAATCTTACCTGTAATTCCGCCAAGTCCCTCTGTAATAAGCTGCTTAAGTGACCATCCTGCACAATATCCTGTGAGCATTGCCAAATCATGGATATGAATATCTGCTTTTCTATGAGCATTGGCAATCTCTTCATCATAAATCTCAGATAACCAATAGTTAGCTGTAATTGCACCTGAGTTACTTAAGATAAGACCTCCGACAGAATATGTTACTGTAGAATTCTCTTTAACTCTCCAATCCTCTACCTTTACATAGCTGTCTACGATTTCCTTATAGTCAAGAATTGTTGACTTCATGTTACGGATCTTTTCTCTCTGCTTACGATAAAGGATATATGCCTTTGCTACATCATTGTATCCTGCCTGCTCGAGTGTTAACTCAACAGCATCCTGTACATCCTCCACATGAATCTCATCGTTAATAATCTTGTCCTGGAAATTAGCTGTTACTCTGAGTGCAAGTAACTCAATAATCTCCATACTGAAATTTTTGTTAGTGGCAACGAATGCTTTCTTAATAGCATCGCTAATCTTATTAAGGTTAAAATCTGCCACTTCTCCGTCTCTCTTAATTACTCTAAACATTTCGAACCTTCTCCTCCCATATATGTACATTCAGTTTATATTAAACACAACATCTTGTGTTTGCTTACATGAAGCATAATACCAAATGTAATACTGTTTGTCAAGTATATAACCACAATATCTTGTGTCCTAGTACTCATTACCCACATACATATTGTTTATGTAAACAAGGCTATAAACCTAATAAATATCTTGTAAATCCGCGGATACTCTGATATACTTTAATCAGCTTATTTTAAGGAGTATATATGAGAAAACATATTAATTTTAAGATTATAACACTAGCATCCTTGTTACTTTTGGGTACTCTCACCTCATCATTCGCGGGCTGTGATACCAAAGATAACTCCAACAATACCCAAGGCTTGTCCTACTATAAGAAGGGGCAGTATCATTCAGCTATTACCGCATTTGAGGCTGCCATTGCTACTAATAATAAAGAGCCGGATTTCTATGTTAATCTCGGCATGACATATGTAGAGCTTGCGGATTATGAATCTGCCCGCACTCAGTTCGAGCTGGCTTTAGAGCTTGATAAGAGCCATCGTCTTGCCAAGAGAGGTATGGGCATTGTCGATTTGGCACTTGGTGATTATGAAAGTGCCATTGATAACTTTTCGGATGCTCTCCTTGCTGCCAACGGAATATTAACGACCTTGGAGCTTGATCTTCTTGATTATCGTTCTTTGGCAGAATTCAAAAACGGCGACTACGAAGCAGCCATTACGGGATATACTACTCTTATCGATGTAGATTACCGCAAATGCGACCACTACTACCTTCGCGGACAGGTATATTTGCTTGATGACCAATATGATAATGCCATTGCGGATTTTAATAATGCGATTAGTCTTGCGAACGGTGACTGTACCGTATATCTTAATATTTACCATGCACTTGTTGCCTCCGGATACGAAACGGAAGCTCGCAACTATTTAGGCAAAGCTTTGTCAGACAACGCCATCGGTGATGATTATTCCTTAGGTCTTATTTATTTTTATCTTGATGATTACACTAATGCGTTGTTAAAGCTTGTATCTGCTTCATTAAATAACAACGATGCCCTGGTATATCTTGCCAAAGCATACTATGCAAGCGGCGATATCGCCCAGGCTAAAGCTACCTATAAGAAATATCTTAATTATGACAATACCAACGGTTATGTTTACAATCATATGGGTATCATAAGCATGGATGAAGGCGATTATGCCGGTGCGCTTTCTTATTTCCAGACAGGAATTCTCACCAAAGATACGAAATGCTTAAGAGAATTAATGTGGAATGAGATTGTCTGCTATGAACGCCTCGGCGATTTTGAAACCGCATTAGCCAAAATTACTGACTATATCGCTTCATATCCCGATGATGACATCGCCAAACGCGAATATGAATTTTTAAAAACAAGATAATTACCAGAAAGGATGCGACAGATAGTCATCTGTCCGATTCAAAAATGAGTGAACTATATAATATAGAAGAAAGTATAGAACAGGTCATCCTTGTCGGTGTAGCCACAAACGGCAACACTGAAGAAGTTGCGACCTCTTTAAAAGAGCTTGAAGAACTCGCAAATACTGCCGGAGCCGTAACCATCGGAACCCTGATACAGAATCGCGAGCAGATTCATCCGGGAACATATCTTGGTAAAGGTAAATTGGACGAGCTTCGTGACATGATTGCTGAGCTTGGTGCCACAGGTGTCATATGTGATGATGAGCTTTCACCTGCGCAGCTTCGTAACATGGAAGAAGTTCTCTGCACTAAGATAATGGACCGTACCCTGATTATTCTTGATATTTTTGCACAGCATGCAACTACAAGAGAGGGTAAGATTCAGGTTGAGCTGGCACAGCTCAAATACCGTTCTGCACGTCTTACCGGTCTTGGCAATTCTCTTTCAAGACTCGGTGGCGGTATCGGAACCCGTGGTCCCGGTGAGAAAAAGCTTGAAATGGACCGTCGACTTATTAAAGACAGAATAGCTCATCTCGGAGACGAGCTTAAAGCTATCTGTTCAAGTCGTGACACAGCAAGAAAACAACGTATGCAGAACCACATGCCGGTTGCTGCTATCGTTGGTTACACCAACGCCGGCAAATCCACTCTTCTTAACAAGCTTACCGATGCAGGTGTACTTGAAGAGAACAAGCTGTTTGCAACTCTCGATCCTACTACACGTAATCTGACTCTCCCATCCAAACAGGAGATTCTTCTTACCGACACAGTAGGTTTTATAAGAAAACTTCCTCACCATCTTATTGATGCTTTCCGAAGCACCTTAGAGGAAGCCAAATATGCTGATATCATTATCCATGTTGTAGATTCGTCCAATCCACAGATGGATGCACACATCGCAACCGTATACGAGACCTTAAGAAAGCTCGGTGTTGAAGATAAACCTATCATCACTCTCTTTAACAAAAGTGACCTCGTAACGGAAGATGTAATTCTTCGTGACCTCAAGGCGGACAAGACCTTATCCGTATCAGCCAAAGCCGGAACCGGTCTCGATACCTTCCTTGACACCATTGAAGAAATTCTCCGTTCACAGAAGGTATACCTTGAGAAGACCTTCTCTTATGCAGACGGTGGAAAGATTGCACCCATCCGCAAATACGGCCAGCTTCTTAAAGAAGAATACCGCGAGGACGGCATCTATGTCGAAGCCTATGTCCCTCACAACATCATAGGACAATTTGATCTTTAAAATGGTCTGTCAAAAAAACAATATCAGTTAGTTAAGCATATACATTTTGAGTATGTAAGTAAACTCCGGCAAATATATTTAGTGAAAACTTTATATGCCATGGAGATGAGACTCTAAAATTATCGAAGCCGTTGCTGAGATAATTTTGCTTTATGAGGCTCATCGAAATGATTGGCATATCGTTTTGACTAAATATATTTGCCGGAGTTTACTTATATATTAACTATAGTAAGCTTAACTAACTGATATTGTTTTTTTTACAGACCATTTTCTAAACTTAGATGTTGTTGAGGAACACTCCGTATCCCTTCTGTGCTTCATAAACATCTATCTTGCTTACAACCTCCCATGGTGCGTGCATGTTAAGCACCGGAACACCACTGTCGATTACAAGCATATTGTAAACAGCCATGTAGCAAGCTATTGTTCCGCCGCCACCTTCATCTACTTTACCAAGTTCCGCAGTCTGGAAAGCTACATCCCCCGCTTCCATAACCTTACGAATCTCAGCCATGTATTCTGCATTGGCATCGTTAGAACCGCTCTTACCTCTTGCACCTGTGTACTTATTAAAGGTAAGACCTCTGCCAAAATATGCGCTGTTCTTCTTCTCGAACACTCCCGGATAATTAGGGTCAAATGCAGCAGACACATCTGATGATAACATCTTTGAATTAGTAAATGCTCTCTTAAGCTTAAGCTCTGAATATGCTCCGCAGCAATTCATAAGCTCAGCAACCGCATTTTCGAAGAAACGTGACTGCATACCTGTTGCACCTGCGCTTCCGATTTCTTCCTTATCTGCAAGGATGCATACACATGTCTTCTTAACCTTCTTAGGAAGATCAAGCATAGCAGTAAGTGATGTATATGCACATACTCTGTCATCATGTCCATAGCCTGTAACCATACTTCTGTCAAGTCCGAAATCTCTTGCAGGACCTGCAGGTACAACTTCAATCTCTGCTGACAGGAAATCCTCTTCCACTATTCCGTATTTTTCCCAGAGAAGCTTTAAAACATTAGCCTTAACAGCATCCTTCTCTTCACCGGCAAGCGGCATGCTTCCGATGAGAACATTAAGATCTTCTCCTTCTACAACCTTAGCACCCTTCTTCTCCATCTGGTTAGCTGCAAGATGAATAAGAAGATCTGTAATTCCAACTACAGGATCAGACGGATCTTCTCCTATTACTATATCCTTTCTGGTTCCGTCAGTAAGCACTACTACTCCATGAAGGGCCATCGGAAGTGTAACCCACTGATACTTCTTAATACCACCGTAATAATGTGTATCAAGAAGTGACATCTCAGTATCCTCATATAAAGGATTCTGCTTAATATCAAGTCTTGGTGAATCAATGTGTGCACCAAGAATGTTCATTCCGTTCTCTACAGGCTCTGTTCCTACCTGAAACAATACAATCGCTTTGTCCATATTGTTGTAGTATACCTTATCGCCTGCCTTAAGCACTGCCTTATCGCCTGCCGCATCAGCCTTTGCGATATAGCTCTTAAGATCCTTATATCCCTTTGCCTCTGCAAGTCTGATACACTCTGCTACACATTCTCTTTCAGTCTTACATTCTGAAAGGAATTTCTTATAGCCATCATTGTAATCCATTATCTCTTTAATCTGTGCATCATTGTATTTTAACCATGCACTCTTCTTCTCTTTCGGAAGATAACTAGCCTTTGTTGTTCCCATGTTTAACCTCCTATACCTTTCCACAAAATAATTGCGAAGCATGTGAAATAATCTTATATTCCCCCGCTTCGCAATCTGTTAATTATTTCAAATAAAATACTTCTCTTAATGGCTTAACCGGCTCTGCATCATTAAAATCAAAAGAGCCCTCTACCATCTTTGAAGTGATAGCATTCCAGCGATTACAAGCCTCGCTCTTAGCTATGTAAGCATTAGCTGCTGCTACATCATCACACTCGTAGCAGTAGAAGAACTGGTTACCGTTCTGGAAAATAGAATAATTTCTATATCCTGCCTTAGTATGCTCCTCTAATATCTCAGGCCATGCATTCAAATGCATCTCAACATACTCATCAAGGCACTCCGGCTTAACATTCCATGTCCATGCAATCTTGTTACTATGTTCCATCTCTTCGCCTCCAAATACATAAAAATACTGTCCCTATAACTATGGACCGATATAGAGAGATTATAACATAAAGCTTTCATTTTGAGAAGCATTATTTTGATAAGTTTTTTAGAAGCCTTTTTTAACAATATTCACAAAAAAATATATTCTTTTATGGTAATAACCTATAATCTAAAACCCCACTATCTACAATATATCCAAATTTTATAATACTTTTTCTTAAGTAATTGCTATTTCGCTCTTTTTTCTCATAAGATATACTTTTTTTATAGTGGGCAAAATGGGTTTGTCCAGGAGAGATAGTAATAATATAGAAAGGATAGAATTATATGAAAAGGAACTTTGTGTATTCCAAAATACTTCCTGTTATGTTGATAGGTTCTCTTTATATTGCCGGCAGCACTTTAAGTGGCTGTGCACTACTTCCGGCCGAGGATACCGGACGTGCAGTACCTACCGTAGCAGCAAGACCCGCTGATAATTACAATATGGTGGTTGTTACCAGAACTGACATTATCAATTCCAAGAACATCACCTGTAACTATAGCGAAAAAGGCGGTGTCGATCTCTCGTTCGAAACAGGCGGTAAACACTTCGGTAAAGTATATGTTGCAAAGGGTGAAACAGTTACCGAAGGTCAGCTTTTAGCTACTCTTAATATGGGTAGTCTTGAAACAGATATCGAGAATCTCGCTATAAGCATAGCCGAACATGAAGCAGAACTTGCTCAGTCTCTTGAGCTTAGAGACCTCGAGATTGATAAGATTAACACCCAGTATAAATACGGTTTAATCTCACAGACCAAACGCGATACTGAGATTCAGAAAATAACCGATTCTTATGCTTCCTCTAACGCTTATCTTGAGGAAACTCTTTACCTTGAAAAGCTTGAGTACGATACTCTTCTTATTAAACAGCAGAAGTCAAGTATCTACTCTCCTATAGATGGTATTGTTACCTATCTTAGTAGTGAGATTCGAAACTCTGACAAAACATCTGTACAGGGTAAAACAATGATTACGGTATCTGACGCTTCTGATTGTGTATTCCAGGCAACAACAGAATATGCGAGCTACTTCAGCACCGGAGATACAGTAACCATTACTATGACACGTGGCGGTACCGGTACATATGATGCAGTTGTAGAGATTGATGCTACAAACCCGAGACTTATGTACATTTATCCGACCGAAGAAATTGCAGACCTTTCAATTGATGCAAAGGCTACTTTTTCACTGATTATTGACAGTCGTGATAATGTATTGGCGGTATCCAGCGGAGCAATTAAATCCACTAAGGATTTCAGTTATGTATACTACGTAAATGAAGATGGTGTTCGTGATATCAAATTCGTTGAAACAGGTATAAACGGTAACGGCATGACTGAGATTATCAGTGGACTTGAATACGGCGAAGCCGTAATCAAAACCAACTAAAACAGGAGGCACAACATGAAAAAGACTAAATTCGCAACAGCATTACTGCTTACTTTAGGAATTGTAACAGGTTGCGGTAATGCCTCTGCAGTTCAGACATCTGTGGAAGTACCTAAGCTTCTTAATCCCGTAGATGTTCCCATCAGTACAACAACTGTTGGATATAATGACATATTGATTTCGACATACTATGAAGCCACTGTTGTTCCTTATGTTGAAGAATATGTTTTCCCGATAAATGGTTCGATATATGATATATATTTCGAACTTGGCGATGATGTTCAAAAGGGCGACCTTTTAGCCGAGCTTAATCACGAAAAGCTTGATTCTCAGATTGAATCTCTTCAGAATAGGATTAATTCAAAGAAATCTGCTGCCGATAAAGAAAATTCTTCCTATCAGCTACAGATTGAACGTTTAAAGCTCAAAAAAGACAATATCCGTTCCGGCAAAGTAAGTAGTTCTAATCCTGCCGCCGATATTGCGCTTATTGACTGTGATATAGCTCTCTATGAGAAACGAATTGAGCAGACTACAGCTAATCTTGAAAAGGAGCTCGTTGACCTTGAAGAAAATCTCGAGTTATTAACAGAGAACTATCCTGACTATTTTCTTTATGCTCCGATGAGCGGCCGTGTTATTTATGTATCTTCTGCCAAAGAGGCTACACTTGGAACGACTGTCATAGCTGTTGCAGACTTGCAGACCAAATATATCCAGACGAATATTTCTGCCGAGAACTACATTTACAGTGCTTATGATGTATATGCATTACATGACGGCAACAGATATAGCGACCTCATGCACGTACCTGCAATTTATGACACAACCTGCGTTAATCTTGTAAGTGCAAAAGGAATGTTTGCCAACTTTATTTTACCAGCAGATTCCATGAATTCTTTGAATTTTGGTGATTTCGTACTTATATGCGTTGACACAGACTTCGTAGAGCATGCCCTATCCATTCCTAATACCAGCTTATATAAGGACGATTCCGGTTCTTATGTATATTTGGTAAGTGAAGACGGTGTAAGAACCAGAAAAGATATTATCACAGGTATAACCAATTCAATCTATACAGTTGTACTTGATGGCTTAGAGGAAGGAGATGTAATTTATGTTCCTAACTAGAAAGAAATTTAAAATAGGCACACTTATTGCACTGGGTATGATGTCAGCGACATTTTCCGCCCTTGGCTGTAATACTTCTTCCAAAGAGGCTGTAAGCGCTTCATCAAACAAAGATGTAAGTGAAGTATTGATGACCAGTATTCTTAATAATACTTCAGGTTCCCAGTCAGGCAATATAACTACATATAATACACACAAGGTAGCCACCGATGACCTTAGTGAATTCACATATGGTCAGGCAAGCTTTTCATTCAGAGAATCAGTAAATGTTGAACAGCCATACTCACATGGTACTGTTACTATGGTAAAATATAATGTTTCTTATCTTGGCGGTGGCGGATATATTGCTGAGGGTACTTCAATAGCAACTCTCAGATTAAATATTGACCCTGTTGCAAGAGAAGAGGTTCGAATTAAGCTTGAGAAAACTCAGGCAGCATATCGTAACTCTGTAGAGAAAAAGCTCGATAGCTTAGAAACTCAGCAGGCTAAGATAAGCACTGCTACTACTGTTTATGAGCAGCAGCTTCTTGAGTCTGAATACAACGCCGCTTTGGAAAGCTATAACACATATGTAGCCGAGCAGGAAGAAATCATTGCCGAGCTCAAAGAAGAATACGAGCTTTATTCAGACGAAACCATGGAGTTTGATATATTTGCACCTGCGAGCGGTATTCTTACATACCCTTCAGATTATAACTCCGGTGATATTATCGATTATGAAACAGTCATAGCTACTATATATACACTTGAGAATCTTTGTGTTACAACAAGAAATACTGCCTTAAAGTACGGCGATAAGGTTACTATTTCTTTTACACCAAGTACGCAGGAATATATATTTAGCGGTGAAGTAATTTCAGCTAACAATGTTTTATATAATACCAATTTAAATACTTGTGTAATCGCAATAACTTCTGCCCAGATGCCTGATTTCAGCAATCTTAACTGGCGACAGATGCGAGGAAACCTGTTCGTATCCTTAGACGTGGTTAAAGCAAAGGATGCCCTTCTCATCCCTACTTCCGCACTTGAAAGCACATACGGCAACAGCGGAACCGTAACAATGTACGAGAGCGGCAACACCTACAAATCCAATGTTAAAATTGCTTACCAAAATAAGGACTATGCATGGATCGTCGACGGTCTTAATGAGGGCGACGAAATCGTAAAATAGCTTATATAATATAGAAAGGCAGGAAAAAACTTATGCTACGATTTATGCTTCAAAAGCTTATGCATAAAAAGGGACTGGTTTTCAGCTTATTAATTGGTAATATCCTCTTAATTGCGATTGCATCCAGTCATGCGATGTATAAAAACGCTTCGTTGCAGCGTATGCTTACCGACGAATTCACCAAAGTAGTCGAAGAAACCAATACGCATCCGGCAATGTTTACGTTTACATATAATGTAAAGAAATTAACCCCTACAAATGATTTCTGGTATACAAAGGATATGATTGAAAACCTCTGTTCTTCAATCAATGTACCTGAGCAGATAGTTGTAAATAACTATTATATCTCAGCCAGTAATGCAGTACCTAAGCTTGCACTTACAACGAACTCATCCAAATCCATACAGATTGCTTCGTTAACGGATTTCGATGCACATTCTCAGATAGTTTCCGGTAGAGCATTCAGTAGTGAATTAACAAGCGAAGGTCACTTTGAAGCTGTTATCAGTGAATCAACTTTGATTAACATGAATCTTATCGTTGGCGATACACTTGAATTTACACAGCTTATGGATGCAAACGGAAACACGATAAAGGTTGATATCGTAGGTGTATTTAAGAACACAGATGATACAGACCCTTATTGGGTAAAAGCACCAAGTCAGTACAATAATGTTTGTTTTATTAGTCCTGATTTATTCTTCGAGAATTTTGTAGCTCCAATGGAGGGTGGCGCAGAGTCCAACTATTTCATGGGTGCTAACTGGTATGTTCAGATGGATTACACCAAATTTTCACCTGATATGTCAGACAACATTATCCAGCATACCAACAGATTAATCGAAACTTACCCTAATGTTGCTTCCGCAACAGTTAAATTCGAAACTACTGACCATATTGCTATCCTTGAAGGATTCAAGCTTACTCAGAGTCAGATAACAGCTACACTTATTATCCTTGAGGCTCCTGTGCTTGCACTCCTTTGTGCATTCCTTTTCATGATTTCCACACAGCTTATACAGCTTGAGGAAAATGAAATATCACAGTTAAAGAGCCGTGGTGCAAGCCGCGTACAGATATTCTTCTTATACCTTTTGCAGTCATCATTATTAGCAGGTCTTGGTATAGTAGGTGGTATTCCTCTCGGAAGCTTCCTTTGTCAGGCCCTCGGTTCTGCAAATGCCTTCCTTGAGTTTGTACAGCGTACACCACTTGAGATCAGCATTACATCAGAAGTTCTTATCTTTGTGGCAGGAGCAGCACTTTTATCAGTACTCATGACTGTTTTACCTGCATTAAAGCATAGTAAACTTTCTATTGTTGATGCTAAACGTAAAAGAACAAGACGTCCTGCTCCGTTATGGCAGAAGCTTTTCTTAGACGTTATTATGCTTGCAGTTTCTATCTATGGATATTATACATTTAACAAGCAGCGCGATAATTTGTATTTACGAGTGCTTGCAGGCGAATCTCTTGATCCGCTTTTGTTCTTAAGTTCATCGTTATTTATCCTTGGACTTGGACTTTTATGTTTAAGACTTCAACCGCTTCTTGTAAAACTTATCTATACACTTGGTAAGAAATTCTGGAAGCCTGCTAACTTTACTTCTCTTCTTCAGATTATAAGAACCGGAAGTAAACAGCACTTTATCATGGCATTCATGATTTTCACAGTATCACTCGGTATCTTCTTTGCTACCGTAGCGAGAACTGTTCTTACAAATGCCGAGAACAATACCACCTATTCTCTCGGTGCCGACCTTATTATTCAGGAACGCTGGAGTGACAACTCCGCTCTTCTTGAAGAGAATCCGGGACTTGAGCTTGTATTTTACGAGCCTGATATTAACCGATATGTTGATATGCCTGAAGTAGAATCTGTTGCCAAGGTTCTTCGTAAAGATATGACCTTCAGAACAGCAGACCATTCTAGAATTCACGTAGACCTTCTGGCAGTTAATACGAAGGATTTCGGTAATACAATATACATGCCGGATAATCTCCTTGTAACACACATTAATAACTACCTTAATGTTCTCTCACAGGTGGCAGATGGAGTTCTCCTTTCACAGAACTTTAAGGATGTAATGGGATATTCAGTAGGTGATACCATAACCCTTTCCCTTGGCGGAACATCATTCGTTGCAACAATTGTTGGTTTCTTTGACTACTGGCCGGGATATCTTCCGAGTGTTACAACGATTAACCCTGATGGCACACCAGCCTCAGCAGAGAATTATTTAGCTATTGCTAATTACGCTACTGTCCTCTCCAAATGGGATATTACCCCTTACGAGATATGGATTAAACTTGCTGATGATGTAGATACAGATTTCATCTATAATTTTGCAGAAGAAAATGATATCAGATATACCAAATTTACAGACTTGTCAGCAGAAGTTGTTAAGATTCACAACGAGACTCTTTTCCAGGGTACAAACGGTATCTTAACCATGAGTTTTATCGTTATACTTGTACTTTATGCGATAGGATTCCTCATTTACTGGATTCTCTCAATCAAATCACGAGAGCTCTTATTCGGTGTTCTTAGAGCCATGGGTATGAGCCGTGCCGAGATTATCCATATGCTTGTAAATGAGCAGTTATTTACCGGTGTGTTATCTATCGTCTTAGGATGCGTAATCGGTTTTATCGTTTCAAACCTTTTCGTTCCTTTGATTCAGATTGCATACTCTACCGGTGCACAGGCATTACCGCTTGAACTTATTACCGACACTAACGATATGGTTAAACTCTTTGCTATCATCGGAATTACATTCGTATTCTGTATGGCAATACTTACAAGAATCGTATTTAGCATGAAGATTACACAAGCACTTAAGCTTGGTGAAGATTAAGGAGGGGCTATGAGCGAATATATCATTGAAACATACAAAGTAAATAGATATTTTCCTATAGCCGGGGGCGATGATTTCCATGCCCTTAAGGATATATCTATCCAAGTACCATCACTTTCACTCAGTATATTAAGAGGACGTTCCGGTTCCGGTAAAACAACTCTTATGAATATTCTGGGCGCGCTTGACAGACAGACAAGCGGAACTCTTACATTTGATGGAAAAGACATTACCAGATTAACAGACAGACAGCGTGATAAGCTCCGCAGAAAAAATATCGGCTTCATTTTTCAGGCGGTTTCACTTATCCCTAACATGACAGCTTATGAGAACGTTGAATTCTCCTTAAGACTTGCTAACTACAAGGGAGATAAAAAAGAACGAGTTACGGAATGCCTTAAGCTTGTAGGTCTTGCATCCCGTATGCACCACATGCCGCACGAGCTGTCAGGTGGTGAGCAGCAGCGTGTTGCTATCGCCAGAGCCATTGCTCATCGTCCTATGGTTATATTTGCCGATGAGCCT
>JAFTJD010000056.1 GCA_017456585.1 Lachnospiraceae bacterium | reverse complement strand
CATGGGATATAGTTGATGATAAGTTTGAACTATTATGGACAGTAGATTGTGAGAATAAGAACAGTCTTGAGAACCTTTATAATACAGGATATCATAGTATAGCTGTAGCTGATGTTGATTATGACGGTAAGGATGAGATTATTACCGGTGGCGCAGCGATTGATGATGATGGTTCTATCATGTATATAGTTAAGGGAACGAAGGAAGACGGAACGGAAGTTAAGCTTGCTCACGGAGATGCATTCGATGTAGCGGTAATGAGTCCTGACACACATGAGTACTTTGTGTGGGCATGTAGAGAGAATGCGAATATGCCGGTAAATATCGGATTACATAATGCATTGACAGGAGAAGTAATATTCGGACAGACCAAGACAAAGGATACAGGACGCTCACGTGCGGCAGATATTGACCCTACCAGCAGAGGTTGGGAGATGTGGGGTTCAACGGCAACACCGCTTCAGTCCTTTGAAGGAGAAGTGCTTAATGAGGAATCTCCATATTCCATGAATATGAAGATGTATTGGGACGGAGATTTGCTTGCAGAACTTGCAGACCATAACTCTAATAAAGAATATAATATTCTTAAGTGGAATTTTATTGATGCAGAGCTTGTTCCGATTTTAACAGCTGAAGGAAGTGCCTCCAACGGAGGCTCTAAGGGACAGGCATGTCTTATAGCAGATATCCTCGGAGACTGGAGAGATGAGCTTATAGTGCGAGATGCAGCTAACACAGAGCTTCGCATTTACACAACTAATATAGACACAGAGTACAGAATCCCTACGTTAATGCATGATGTTACATATCGTGAGGCTATTGCATGGCAGAATAATCATTATAACCAGCCTGCCAATACAAGCTTCTATTTCGGTGCTGAGACAACAGAAGTTCCGGTACCTGAGATATATACAATCAATACAAAGGGTGAGAAGACAATCAATAGTGTGTATGAAGATGAGCCGGACGAGCATGCATATATAGAGATTAAAAATGATTAACAGTTTTTAAGCTAGGAATACGTTCGGAATAGTATTAGGAGATAGCTTATATGGAAGAAAGTTATATATGTAATCTATGCCCACGAAGCTGCAATGTTGATAGAATGGCAGGAAAGATTGGATACTGCGGGCAAGCTTATGAGGTGGTTGCTTCAAGAGCTGCACTTCATATGTGGGAGGAACCTTGCATTTCAGGAGAAAGAGGTTCAGGTACGGTGTTTTTCTCCGGATGTCCGCTTAGATGCGTATACTGCCAGAATCATTCCATTGCACTCGGTAAAGTTGGTAAGACCATAAGTGTAGAGGAGCTTACACAGATTTATCTAAGACTTGAGAAGAAAGGGGCTAATAATATTAATCTGGTTACTCCGACGCATTTTGTGGAACCTATTATAAGGTCATTAAGAGAAGCAAGAACAAAAGGCCTTAATATACCGGTTGTTTATAACACGGGAACCTATGAGAATGTGGAAACTATTAAGAGATTAGAGGGGCACGTTCAGGTATATTTACCGGATCTAAAGTATTTCGATTCTGATATTGCAGGGAGATATTCCAAAGCACCGGATTATTTTAAGGTTGCAACAGCGGCTATAAGCGAGATGGTAAGGCAGAGAGGTAAAGCTGTGTTTGCAGGTGCTACTACTGATACTTCTCACGTAGTGCGTGACATGAATGATGTGATTGGAGCAGGGGGTAGGAATGCGAGTACTTCGGTAAGTGGCTGTATAGGTGAAGGGCATGTGGAAGAAGGCATTATGCTTAGCGGTGTAATAGTAAGACACCTTCTTTTGCCCGGTGGCTTAGAAGATTCTAAGAAAGTCATTAAATATCTCTATGAAACTTATGGTGATGAAATATATATAAGTATTATGAATCAATATACTCCGATGAAGGATAACCTTAGAATGTATCCTGAGCTTAACAGAACCGTGACTGAGGCAGAGTATGATGAACTTGTGGATTATGCTATAGAACTTGGCGTAGAAAATGGTTTTATTCAGGAAGGCGAGACCGCTAAGGAGAGCTTTATACCGGAGTTTAATATGGAAGGAATATAGAGAATTTATAATAGATAAAAGGTAAAAAGTTCATATATTCAGCAGAGTATGCACATGTTATACTTTATAGAGGTATGTGTGTTTAGATGAAGGAAGGAGATAGATATGTTTATTTCAAGTGATATCAAATATGTAGGCGTTAATGATCATGAGATTGATTTGTTCGAGGGACAGTATGTTGTAGAGAATGGAATGGCATACAATTCGTATGTGATTTCAGATGAGAAAATAGCTGTTATGGATTCGGTAGATGCCAATTTCGGAGAAGAATGGCTTAAGAATATTGAAGGGGTATTGGGTGACAGAACACCTGATTACCTGATAGTTCAACATATGGAACCTGATCATTCGGCTAATATTAAATTGTTTATGGATAAATATGAGAATGCAACGGTTGTTGCTACATCAAAGGCATTTGTTATGATTAAGCAGTTCTTTGGAACGGACTATGAGGACAGAAGATTAGTAGTTGCGGAAGGAGATACTCTTAATCTCGGTAAGCATGTACTTACATTTGTGATGGCACCGATGGTACATTGGCCTGAGGTTATGGTTACTTACGATTCCTATGATAAGGTATTGTTCTCAGCAGATGGATTTGGAAAATTCGGTGCACTTGATGTTGAAGAAGACTGGGCATGCGAGGCTCGTCGCTATTATATAGGTATTGTTGGCAAATATGGTGCACAGGTGCAGGCACTTCTTAAGAAAGCGGCTGCGCTTGATATTCAAACTATATGCCCGCTTCATGGACCGATACTTAGTGAGAATCTTGGATATTACATTAATCTTTATAATATATGGTCCTCTTATGCAGTTGAGAGTGAGGGTGTAATGATTGCTTACTCATCTGTGTATGGTCACACAAAGTCAGCTGTAATGACATTAGAGGAATTCCTTAAGCAAAGAGGATGCCCGAAGGTTGTTGTATGTGATCTCGCAAGAGAGGATATGGCAGAAGCGGTAGAGGATGCTTTCCGCTACGGTAAGCTTGTACTTGCCTCCGTTACATATAACGGAGATGTGTTCCCACATATGAGAGAGTTCATTCATAATCTTACAGAGAGAAACTATCAGAATCGTAAGATTGCTTTCATTGAAAATGGTTCATGGGCACCTATGGCAGCCAAGGTTATGAGAAAGATGCTTGAGAATTCAAAGAACATTACATTCGCAGACACAACAGTTACCATTAAATCAGCTCTTTCAGAAGAAAACATCGCACAATTAAGTTCACTTTCTACTGAGCTTCTCTAAAACGTAGTTTTCTGTTAAGACTGTTGAAAACGTCAGCACAATGCCATTTAGTTAATGCAACTTTTGTGAGAAACACATATTATAGATGATGTTTTCCTCTAAGACACGCTCTCGCTTCGTGAAAAACGTAGCAGTACTAAACTCAGAAAACCAAATGAGGAGTAATGCAATATAGATAATTTCAATAATTGATTTATCTGTATTGCATTACTCCTCATTTTTCTTCGTTAAGTGCTGACGTTTTTCAAGAGTCTTAACGGAAATACATCATCTATCATATGTGTAAATTACAGTATCGCATTAACTAAATGGCATTGGTGCTGACATTTTTCAACTGTTTTAGATGAAATCATCATCTAGAATATGTGTTAGATACAAAATATGCAATAAATGATAGTATTTTTTGCTCAAAATGTTGACAAGTGTAACCAGTTGCGTTATACTGAGTTTACATGTGTAACCATTTTATTTTAAATTCCTTGAAAGGACGAAAATATATGAGAAGAAAAAAACTAATATCTCGACTGATACCAATTATATTTATCGCAAGCAGCCTCATTGGAACAGTCTCGTTAAACGCGTGCTCCATCTTTCCACCTGAATCGGAAAGATGTGTGTTTCCGACGGCAGCAGAGCAGGAAATTCCTGAGTACAGCATGGTAACTGTAACCCGTACAGATATCGTTGCTACAGAAGCTATTGGCTGTATTTATTCAGGTGGTACAGATCAGATTGAACTTGCATTTAATAACGGAGGACTCGCATTTAAACATTTATATGTTAAACGCGGTGACCCTGTGTTGGCCGGCGATTTACTTGCAGAGCTTGATACAGATGAACTTAAAGAGAAAATATATGCATTAGAGCAAAGAATTGCAGAAAATGAGCTTACGCTGGCTCATGAATCGAAACTAAAGGAACTAGAAATCAATACAATCAATACTCGATATAAAAACAACTTTATATCTACCTCAACCAGAAACAGTGAGCTTCAACGAATTGAAGAAGAATACTCAGCTGTAGATGAGCTTACCACTATATTGTATTACGACAAGCTGGAATACGAGGCACTATGTACACAGCTTGAGAACTCCCGTATCTATTCACCTGTAGACGGGTTAGTAACCTATATTGCACCTGAACTTGATGAACCAATGTATGGTTCCATTGCAGGGGATATGGTCTTAGGTGTTTCTGAATATTCTGTGTGTACCTTTAGAGCTAATTCAAGATATAGAAGCTCATTTAAGGAGGGAGAACTTGTTACACTCACTCTACACAGTGATGGGATAACAACCTATGATGCTACAGTACGTTATGAGCCAAGCGATTCTAATATAATGTATCTTGATCCGGTAAATGACATAACAGATCTGGAATATGGTTCGCGAGCAGTACTTACCCTGCTTGTCGAAAACAGACAGGACGTTCTCGCAGTCAAAAGTTCTGCTATAAGACAAGGTTCTGATTTCCATTATGTTTACTATCTTAATGATTCAGGATACAGGGATATTAAAATTGTTGAGATAGGTGCCCAAAGTGATGACGGATATACGGAAATAATCAGCGGACTTGAATTTGGCGAAACCATAATACAATAAGCGAGGAGATTGAAGATGAACAAAAAACATATTATATCAGCACTTATGTTGTCAATAGCCATCTTTATTATGGGCTGCTCCGGACTTAGTATTCAGGGCAAAGCGGGGGTTAATTCGAAAGCAGAGATTCCCAAGCTTAATACTCCTGCAGACACACCCATGAATACTGTTTCTGTCGGCTATCATGATATGGCCTTTTCAGAATATCATAATGCTATAGTTACACCCTACGTTGAAGAGTATGTTTTCTCTATGAATGGTACCCTTGCTACTGTCTATCCAATACTGGGAGAAGATGTTAAAGCAGGAGATTTGTTAGCAGAACTTGATCACTCTGATATTGACGCCGAAATTAGTGCACTTCAAATAGAAATAGTAGAAATAGAAGAATCTCTTTCTAGGATTATAGATGAAGCGACAGCTATACTTGAACAGTTAAATGAAAGAAAAGCGAATATTCTTTCGGGCAAATTAAAGGTTTCAAATACGTCCGGAGAAATAGCGGTTATTGATAGTGATATAGCTTTTTATGAAGCTAAACTCGCGAATGCCAATGAAAGCCTTACGATTACCCTTGAAGGACCTGTAGCACAGCTTGCACGCCTTGAAGAAAAGCTTTCCGATTATCGTATATATGCTCCGTTCGACGGAAGAGTTATCTATATAACTGACGAAACTGAGATGAATAAAAGAACTACCGCCATTGCACTGGCTGATACAACGAGGAAGTATTTACAGACAGATTACGTTGTAGAATCTTATATTAAGAGGGCAGCCAAACTATATGCCACACTTGATGATAAAACATATCCGCTCCAATACGTTCCTCTTGATAATAATAATGATAATCCCAATCTTAAAAGTGCAAAGGGTTTACTTACATATTTTGTGATTTCAGATGGAAGTATATCGTCTATTGAATATGGGCGAAGAATGCTTGTTACCATTGATACCGAGTATATTGAAAATGTTCTTTCTATACCGAACACTACTTTATTTACAGATGAAAATGGCATGCCATTTGTATATATAGTAGATGAAAATGGTGTCCGCACAAGGCAGGATATTGTTATCGGTGAAACTGATAATATATATACAGCCGTTATAGATGGTCTTAAGGAAGGAGATGTTGTTTATGTCCCGAATTAATATTCATAAGAAAAAACATATTTTTTCATCCGGAATTATGGGAATGTTGATTGTCACAATGCTCCTGTTGCTTACACCGCTTATAGCAGGGTGTAATATAATTTCTTCTCTTGGAAATAATGCTTCATCTGATACAAGCGTTAATCTTGATGAATTGCTCCTTCCGGAATCAGATTCGGTTACGGGTAATGGTACCGGATATAAGACACACACTGTATCACGTAGTGATATCATAAGCACAATTCAGTACGCATCAGAGACTGATATACCTTATGTATATGATATATTATTGCCTTATTCCGAAGGTAGGCTGACTTATAAAGAGGAATTCCTAAGAGCGAGTTCAACAAATCTCGGAGATTATGATTATCTGGAAAAAGGAGAGGAGATTGCTTCTTTTACCATACACTGTAATCAGGATGATGTTACGGCAGCACAAGTAGAGTTGGATAGAGCCAAAGCTTTCTATCAGGAAAATCTTGCTATAAAGAAAGAAGAGCTTAATAGCATTAAGAAGCTGGTATCATCTACTTCCTCAGTTAACAAGAAGGTTCAATATGAGTTTGAATACCAGGAGAAACTGAATGCTTACAATGAATATGTTGCTGAACAAGATGCCATCATAGCGTCGCTTACGGAAAAATATGAATTTCTCATGGAAGGAACCAGAGATGTAAGTATCTGTGCGCCCGAAAACGGAATCGTAATTCTTGGTCCGCTAAAAGAAGGGCAAATAGTCGAATATGGTGATAAAATAGCGACCTTTTATAAAATAGATGATGTTAAATTGAAAATAACCAATTCAATTTTCGCTTATTCCAACAGTGCCCCTGTTTTTAACTATGGAGACAAAATAACCATAGACATTAATTACGGCAGAGAGCATAACACATTTCCGGGAACAGTAATATCTGCGCCCAATGCACTATACGGTTCTAATATATCACATGTAATCGTTGAATTCGATGACTTTGATTCAGCTGTCGAGGTACTTAATCCGGCAAGCTTTTTGAACAGAATTAATATTAGGGGTGTATATAAAATAGCAGAAGATGCACTCGTAATACCACCGGAGGCGATGGAAATTCTTGACGATAATACAGGAACGGTAACGATGTATAATGATGGTGCTCCATACAGCGTTAATGTTACCTACTCTTATAAAGATTCGCACTATGTCTGGATTACAAGTGGCCTCAAAGAAGGTGACATAATTGTAATCAACTAAAAACACAGAAAGGTAGGTACGTATCTTATGCTACGTTTTTTACTTCATAAGCTTATGCACAAAAAAGGCTTGGTTCTAAGCTTACTTATAGGTAATATTCTGCTTGTAGCCATAGCATCAAGCCACGCTATATATAAAAATGCTGCTCTGCATCGTATGCTAACCGATGAATTTATCAAAGTTGTGGAAGAACAGAATATACATCCGGTTATGTTCACAGTGTCGTGCGAGCTTGACAGAGCCACTTCTTCACAAAGACTATGGTCAGCTAAGGCGCTTGCTGAAGGTCTTTGCAACGATTTAGGAGTAAAGGAAGAAATAATAATTGCAAATTATATGATTCCGACAACCAAGGTTAAATCTAATTTTAGTAATAAAGAAAAGACTATTCAATTGTCTGCGCTTGTAGATTTTGATAATCACATAGAAATAGTTAATGGTCGTGCTTATAACAAGGGGCTTAATGAAAACGGACACTATGAGGCAGTCATAAGCGAAGCTGCATTAATTAATTCTAACCTTTTGGTAGGAGAGACGCTTGAATTTACCACAGTAGAAGATGCTGATGGGAATACCTTGAAGATAGATATTGTCGGTGTATTCAAAAATAGTGAAAGTATTGATCCTTATTGGGCAAAAGCTCCAAGCGAATATAAGGATGTATGTTTTATGGATTATGATTGCTTTTATCAAAGATTCCTTGAACCGATAGAGGATGGTTCAAGAGCAGATGCTTTCTTGAAGGCAACATGGTATGTACAGGTAGATGTAGAGAGCATTACACCAGGCATGTCTGATAGTATTATTGATAAGACAAGTAAATTGATTGCTGCGTATCCAAAAGGAAGCTCTACTGCTATAAATCTTGAATCAACTGATCACAATACAACACTTGAGGAATTCAAACTAACACAATCAAGAATAAGTTCTTCGCTTTTGGTTCTTGAGATACCGGTTTTAGCATTATTATGTGCATTCATATTCATGATAGCTGCACAGCTTCTTGAGCTTGAAGAAAACGAGATATCCCAATTAAAGAGCCGTGGAGCAGGTCGCTTCCAGATATTTGGATTATACCTTATGCAATCAACGCTTCTTGCAATACTGGCTATTCTGGCAGGTATTCCGCTCGGAAGCTTCCTTTGTCAGGCACTCGGTTCAGCAAATGCATTCTTAGAGTTTGTGGAACGAACCCCGCTGACTGTTGAAATTACTACTGAGGTTATGTTATATGCAATAGGAGCAGCAGCTGTATCAATAATTATCACTGTATTTCCTGCGTTTAAGCACAGTAAATTAACAATACTTGATACTAAGCAAAAAAGAACTCACAGAAAGTCACCTATCTGGCAGAGGTTATTTTTGGATGTTCTCTTAATCGGTGTATCATTGTATGGATACTACAGCTTTAATTCGAAACGCGACAATCTGTTCCTTAGTATGCTTGAAGGAGAACCTCTTGACCCATTATTATTCTTTAGTTCTGCACTTTTCATACTGGGTCTTGGTCTTTTCTGCCTTCGTATACAACCGATAATTGTTAAATTTATCTTTACAATCGGTAAAAGACTATGGCGACCGGCTAATTTCAGTTCTCTTTTGCAGATTATAAGAACCGGTTCAAAGCAATATTTTATAATGGCATTTATGATATTTACCGTATCACTTGGAATATTCTTTGCTACCGTAGCAAGAACAATTCTTTCGAATGCCGAGAATAATACAGCTTACTCACTTGGTGCAGACTTAATTCTCAAGGAAAAATGGCAACGTAAGAGTCCTGATTCACTTATATATATAGAACCTGATTTCTCAAGGTATAATGATATTCCTGAGATAGAAGCTATAGCAAAAGTAATGCGTGTGGAGGATTGTAATATAAGGCTTTCTACAAATGAACTCATGAGTGTAGACATGATGTCAATTGACACAAAGGATTTTGGTGAAGTCATCAACATGCAGGATGGACTTTTACCTACCCACATAAATAACTATCTAAATAGGCTCGCAGCTACACCAAACGGCATTCTGGTATCTAAGAATTTTAAAGATGATTATGGTTATGCTCTCGGTGATCGCCTGGTAATTACGGACTTCCGTACCACAAAGGCACTTAATTTTATTATCGTAGGATTCTTTGACTACTGGCCTGGATATCAGGCAACAGATATAGTTATTAATCCTGATGAAACTACAAATGTTGTTGACAATTATCTCATAGTAAGTAATTTTACAACAGTACTTTCAAGCTGGGAAATCAGCCCTTATGAAGTTTGGATTAAGCTTGCGGAAGGTGCTGATACAGCGTTTGTAGGTAGATTTGTAGACAAATATAATGTTACATTTACTAAATTTAGTGACCTTACAACTGCGTATGTAGACATTCATAATAATACCCTTTTCCAGGGGACTAATGGTATCTTAACAATGAGCTTTATCATTATTCTGGTATTGTATGCAATAGGCTTCCTGATTTACTGGATTCTCTCTATCAAATCGCGAGAACTCTTATTCGGTGTTCTAAGAGCTATGGGTATGAGCCGTAGTGAAATACTTCATATGCTTATAAATGAGCAGATTTTTACCGGTCTGTTATCTGTAGGTTTCGGATGTATAATCGGTTATCTTGTGACTGTACTATTTGTACCACTTATACAGATAGCTTACTCGACAGGAATTCAGGCATTACCGTTAGAGCTTATCACAAATGCTAATGACCTCATTAAGCTTTTTGCCATCATCGGAATCACGTTGGTATTCTGTATGGCAATCCTTACGAGAATTGTATTTAAATTGAAGATATCAGAAGCTCTTAAGCTTGGCGAAGATTAAGGAGGAACTATGAGCGAATATATTATTGAAACTACTAAAGTAAATAGATATTTCCCTATAGCCGGCGGAGATGATTTTCATGCACTTAAAAATATAAGTATACAGGTACCGTCTCTTTCGCTCAGCATATTAAGAGGACGTTCCGGTTCCGGTAAAACAACTCTTATGAATATCCTCGGCGCACTTGACAGGCCAACAAACGGAACTGTTATCTTTGATGGAAAGGATATTACCAGATTAACAGACAGACAGCGTGATAAGCTCCGTAGAAAAAATATCGGCTTCATTTTTCAGGCGGTTTCACTTATCCCCAACATGACAGCTTATGAGAACGTTGAATTCTCCTTAAGACTTGCTAACTACAAGGGAGATAAAAAAGAACGCGTTACGGAATGCCTTAAGCTTGTAGGTCTTGCATCCCGTATGCACCACATGCCGCACGAGCTGTCAGGTGGTGAGCAGCAGCGTGTTGCTATCGCCAGAGCCATTGCTCATCGTCCTATGGTTATATTTGCCGATGAGCCT
>JAFTJD010000055.1 GCA_017456585.1 Lachnospiraceae bacterium | reverse complement strand
GCACTTAAGCTTTTAAGGATAATGCAGACGGAGCCGGAGATATGTAACCTTCTTGCATGGGGGATAGAAGGGGAAGATTATGTATATGTAGATAGGGAAGTAATTGAATATTCACATAGGAATAAGGAAAATGCAATGGGTGAGTATGCCTTCATGATAAACAGCCTTCTTACATATCCGGAGTATCTGGAACCTGATAACAAGGTAGAATATTATGAAGGGATTATAGGTGATGCTATAGCAGACCCATTTATGACACATGGAATTAGAAATTTGGACTATTTAGAGATAGCAGAAGATTATGAGGCGCTTATGGATGTGCGTGATACATATTATTTTGGATTGCTTCATGGCGAATTTGAGGATGTGGATGAAGCTATAGCAGAAGCACTCAAGCTTCAGAAAGAAGCGGGAATAGATGAACTTATAGATAAAGTTAACGAAATGTTTGAGAATGAGGAGGCTTGAAATGAACAGGACTAGATATACGGAGCTTATAATCATGATTATGTCAGTACTATTGTCTGTTGCTACTTTTAGTGGTTGCGGCAAAGATAATGAAGTGACAGATGGAGCATTTGTTATAGAAGAAGATACTAATGTGCGCTACGCAGAGAAATTTCAGTCTGAGGTTCTTTCGGAAGCCGGTATTATTTCAGATGAAGATGGACTGCTTCATCTTATAACTATTGATGAAGGCGAGGATATGGTGCTGTGCTATGATCCGAATTGCAAGCACATACCTGCAACCAGAAATAGACCGGATTCAGAATGTATGGCAGCGCTTTTTGTTGAAAGAACCCAGACATTATATTACGAAGGTGCGATATATTTTTTCGTGCAAGATGGAATATTTGACCATAAGATATACAAGATGGAAACAGATGGTGCGGGAAGAGAACTTATAGCCAAACTTCCGTTTGGCTATAATATTACACAGTGCGCATTGTTCTCTGAAGACAAGGTTTATTATATAGCAAAGATACCATATGAGAACGAGCTTACGAGTACGATACGTTTCGGTGTGAGAATTGTAGAGGTTAACCTCTTGGATGGTTCCTATAGATTTGTTTGCGAGGAAACCAAGGATCTTATAATGCAGATTAATCTGTCAGGGAAAACACTATATATAAGACGAGCTGGCGCAGAAGACGGTGGAATATATGCAACAAGAGTGAATATCGATACACTTGAAGAAACAATCCTTGTTACAGCAGAAGTAAACGGAAATGAATATGCATATGTAGACGCATATGATGAGGATAGCTTTTATTACTATGGCAAACAGACCTATGATATAGGAATAAGAAATGTTGACGGTACGGTGGAGAAGGTTCTTATAAAGGGATCGGTCGGCGAAGACTTTGGCTGGGCAGATCCTTCGTGTGATGGGTTATTCTATAATCGTACATATGATTATGAGGATGAACCGGTAGGCTCATACTTTATGGATTTTCTTACAGGGAAGGTTATAAATATAACGGACGAAAAAGTGAAGTATGGCATAGTTGGATATGATGGTTATTATGATGTGTTTGTGGCACATGATGATGAATATAACTGGACCTTGTGGTCTAAAGCGAAGATACTTGATGAAGCTACTACAGCAGATTAATATGTGAGGCGATGAAATGATTAAACATGAATTATACAAGCTTATATCTGCCAAGGCGATAGTGGCTTTGACATTCATAGTACTTATCGTTAATGTGATATTGCTATGGAAGATGGAGAAGGATAAGACCAGCTATACTGCTGCTGATTATATGAATGAATGGGCAACCATAACCGAGGAGGCAAGAGTGTCCGGCTGGGAAGTAGTGCTTGAAGGTTTTGGTGAAAAGCTTGCAGTATTTGATGAGACAGGGCTAAGTGCAAAGGAACGTTTTGCACTCAGAAACAGTGCAGATTATTATAAGAAGGCGTTGTATACGGATATTCAGACAGAGCTTGCATTTCTGACGGATTATGCAGGCTATCTTGAGGGTATAGACTCTGCGGCGAAGCGTTATGAGAAGATTGTGCTGTTTGGTAATGTAGATGGTTATGCTTATCGTGATATCATGAAAATGAAGGCGGCATATGCAGATGTTGATAAGATAGAGCTTATACCGGCACCTTCTGCGGGGATTGAGATGGCGGCAACTTCCGGGGTTACAGATATCCTTGCGCTTATAGTACTTCTATGTGTTGCGGTGACGGTCTGGCTTAAGGAAAGAGAACATAACATGCTGCTTCTTCTTAGAACTACATGTCATGGAAGAGTGAAGCTTGCAGGGAGCAAGCTGACAGTTATGATTATGTCATGCATATTTCTTGGAGTGGGGCTTTATGGAGGTAATGCTATTGCTGCTTCTATAATGTATGGGCTTGGAGACCTTGGAAGACCATTGGCTTCGGTCTATGATTATGGGCATACTCTGTGGGAGATAAGTGCGGGAGAGTTTCTTATACTTAATGCTTTGTTTAAGATAATTGCATACATATGGGTTACTCTTCTTATAAGCGCTGTGTGCTGTAAGATTAGAAGCTCTGTTGCGGCATTTGGTGGAATAGTAATAGTTGGCGCAGCAGGATGCCTTATGTATTACAAGATACCATATCTTTCACTGATGGTTGCATTTAAGTACCTCAATCCGTTTGCGATACTTAAGACGGAGCTTCTTTTTGCAGATTATAACGGGCTTAACTTTTTTGGATACCCTGTGGATTACAGGTTATGTATGGCTGTGTTGCTTACAGTAGGAGTAATACTTTTTACTATACTTACCATGCGATTCTTTACAGGCTATATAATAAAGGGAACAGGAAAGTCGTGGAATATAATTACCGGAGTATTCGGATGGGTAAGAGCTTTGGTTGTAAAGCTACGAAGAAATATAGAGAAGCATACCAGCCTGTTTGTACATGAACTTCATCGTATACTTGTGTGTTACGGAGCAGGGCTTGTGCTTGTTGTACTTATTGTTTTTGTTGTATATGACAGTCAGCCGTATGAGGTGAAATATTCAGACCTTGAGTATTACTGTGAACACATGTATCTCAATGAACTTAAGGGACCTGTGACACAAGAGAAGCGAGACTATATAGATGCAGAAGAAGCACGATTAAAGGGGCTGTCAGATGAATATTCAAGAGCGCAGAGAAGAGCACTCTCGATGATAAGACAGAGACTTGCCTATATCGAGAAAAATGAGGGTGCATGCTTTATCTACGATACTCCGCACAACAGCCTTACGGCAGCCATGGGTAATCGCACAGATATTCTCAGGGCTGTAATATGTATGGTGCCGCTTGCACTTGTTATGCCGTGTTTTTTTGCACCTGATTTGCAGAGTGGAGTGTGTAAGATAACGGATGTGACGAAGAAAGGAAAGCGAGAACTGCCGAGACTTAGATATGTGACAGGAACTGTGCTTGCTATGATTATAGCGGCGGTAGCGCATATACCTTACTTTGTGCAGGTTATGGTATCGTATGATGTGGATATGGAAGTATTATCATACCCTGTCAACAGTCTTACGAATCTTGCGGAGTTAGGAAATGGAATAAATATAGGCGTGTACTATGCGCTTATATATATGTTAAGGGTTGTCTTTACGGTGCTTGGAGCGTTTTTGGTTTATGGTCTTTCGAGGCTTCTTAAGAGTCAGGCATATGCGATTCTTACAGGATTCATTGTGCTTGTTGTTCCTGCACTTGCAGTGCTGTATGATAGTAGACTCGAAGCTGCGGTATATCCGTATTCAGCCATGCTAGGTAATCTGTTCATACAGAAAAGGAGCACGGCGGTTATGTGTGTTATCGCAGTAGCGTTTGTATGTGTGATAATGAAGCTTACAATTCGTATAAGGTCAAAAAAGTGATGGAGGTACTATGATGTATGGAGCTTAAGATAGAAAATCTAGTTAAGGATTATGGTAATAACCGTGCACTTGATAACTTTAGTTATACGTTTAGCGAGGGAGTCTACGGGCTTCTTGGACCAAATGGTGCCGGGAAAAGTACGATGATGAATATAATAACAGATAACCTTGCAGCAACTTCGGGAAGGATCACTTTTGATGGAGAAGATATAAAGAAGCTTGGCACGGAGTATTTAAGACAGCTTGGTTTTATGCCGCAACAGCAGAATATTTATCCTTCTTTTAGCGGACTTAGGTTTATGTATTATATGGCATCGCTCAAAGGTATGAAGAAGAGGGAGGCTGATGAGCAGATACCAAGGCTTATAGAGATGGTTAATTTGAAAGGTCATGAGGATAAGAAGCTTGGTGCTTATTCAGGAGGTATGAAGCAGAGAATACTTATAGCACAGGCACTTCTCGGCAATCCGAAGATTCTTATAATGGATGAGCCAACAGCCGGACTTGACCCAAAGGAGAGAATAAGGATTCGTAACATTATTTCAGAGGTAAGTCAGGAAAAGACAGTTATTCTTGCAACGCATGTAGTTCCTGATATAGAGTTTATTTCTAAGGAAATATTGCTTCTAAAAAAAGGGAAGCTTATAGGAAGTGGGACACCGGCAAGCTTGGTGTCACAGGTTGTGCCATATGTATTTGAGGTAGAAACTGACAGAGAAGGTCTGGAGAAATATAAGAAAGACTATCGTATTGCAAATATAGGAAGTAGTGCAAGCGGAGACGGTAAGTTTATTGTAAGACTTATAGGAGATAGAATTCCGGGCGGAGAACTTCTCGATGGAACGAGAGCAACACTTGAAGATGTGTATCTTAGAGCGTTTGAGGACTAGATAGAACAAAGAGTTCCGCTTGCGGAACTCTCGCGCCGAGCGCGGTCGCTTGCGACAAACTTCCTCTTCGCGCGAGTGCGCATCCACGCGGAGCGTTTTTTATGTTATAGGACGCATTTTCCTATAACATAATAAAACGAATCCCCCTGGTATTGGATGTAGGTCTAATGTCAGGGGGATTCGTTATTAGGTAACTGTAGTAGTTATTGGCAGTTATTAGCTATAGGTTGTACAGACATAATCATAGATTCCAAGTCGGATAAGTCGAAGTCTCCGCGAAGAAACAGTTTAAGACAACAGGTGTCTTGTGTCCATATACCGGAGATATAAGAATCTGTTTCTTGAATAATAACATCTAAGCCGGATATATTTATAATTCTGAAATCACTGTGTTCATTGTCAAGTGATATCTGTCCGGCGTCTCCAAGCTCTTGGGTGAAGATTATACTATTGCCGTGAGCATCTTCATATTTCTCATACACAAGGCAGTCTTCGTGCCGTGAATCAGTGAGAGAGAAGCCGTCAGGGATATAAGTTAGTTGATACTCATAAGTTATGACCGGTTGAACATTCTGTTCGAAATGAACAGCTATGAAAGTATCATATATATCATATACGAAATTCATAAAAGGTTCTCTTATGGCCTGAACACGACTAAGAAGAGTGAATATTACAACAAATGAAGCTGCTGCAAACATGGTTCTTCGACAGAATGCTTTAAGTGGTGTGGTACCACGTTCATTCAAGGACTTAATGAGTCGGTTCATTTTCTTCTCGAAACGAGGAGAAAATGCATGTTCTGTTGTCTCGGAAGATAAGGCAGTAAATTCAGCAGTTGCAGATTCTCTGAGGGCTTGTTTAAAAATATTGACAGGTTTATCATTGTGAATCATAATTGATTACCTCCTGTTATATCAAGCTTAGCTAAAAGCAACTTCTTTCCTCGGATTAATTGCTTCTTTACCGAAGATACCTTGCGATTCAGATGTGAAGCAATCTCAGGAACGCTTATTTCAAGGACAAAATGATAATAGAGAATATCACGATATAGTTGATTCAGTTCGTTGATTGCCGTAAGAATCTTGGCGTAGTCAGCCTTGGAGCATATCGCCTCAACGAAAGAACCATTTGAAAGATTGGGAATATCTGTTAAAGAAGTCTCGTCTATTATATCCAGTGAAACAATCTGCATATGCTGCTGTTGGGAAATGGCATTAAGAGCAGTGTTCTTAGTTGCCTTCAGCAGATAATTACGTAAATCAGTAGGTGATTCAATATTGGTTACTGTTACAAGGTGTCGGGAAGCAATTTTCAAAAAAACATCTTCAACAATATCCTCTGCATCTGCATCAGTTCTGACTATAGTTCTTGCAAGTCTAAACATGTCCTGTCTGTATGTAAGGTATATATCTTCAAAAGTTCGTTTGTCTTCATCATTATCAATTAAGCTTAAGTAAAATAGCAACATAAAAGTAGCTCCTGTTTATATCTTATATATATACAACAATTAAAATAAAAAATAGGTGACAAAAAAAATATAAAATTTTTAAAAAATATTGTCACCTCTTTATGGCTTCTGTTTGTAGTATATATGCAAGGCTCATACCGAGTCAATATGACTTTGGTTACTTGTATATACTAATGAGAAAGGAGATGTAGGATATGAAGAGGACAGCGATTAAGAGAATGATGACAGGTTTTCTTTGTGCAGTATTGATGTGTGCCGGTGTGATTACCGTTATGGCAGAAGGTGTGCAGGCACGTCTTAATAATGTCGGTTCTGTAAGCAGTAATGCATGGGTATCAGATAGTGGTGCACTTACGATTGCATATCAGTACATGGGTAATTCTGATACAGAAGGCGTTGTTATCAAGACATACATTGAGAAGAGAACTCTTGGCTTCTTCTGGAGTGATGTTGATATGTGGACTGACATATTATATGATACAGATTACTATGATACAACCACTATCCAGTTGGATTCCGACGGAGTTTATCGCGTTACTGTAGAATATACCTTTTACGGCACAGGCGGACGCGCAGAGGTAGTTACACACGAGATAGAAGTGGAGTACTAAGTAGGGTAAGCGAAGAGAATTCAGATGAGATAAAAGCTATTGCATGGGACATACTGTGCAATAGCTTTTATTGATTAGCGCTTCTGCTTGGAGTGATGCTTATGTTCATTGATATAATTAATGAGCTGCTGCATGTGGGTCTCAAAAGCAGTTGAGAATAAATGAGGCTCGGTATCCTCATATACATTTTCGAATTCATAAGATATTATGTTGCGAAGTGCTTCCTTAAAATCTTCCTTGTGAATCATAGGCATTCTCCTTTCATATATACAACATAAATTTAAAGAAAAGGGTGACAAATAATGAACTAAAAGTGTATTGGAAATGTGTTTTTATAAGAAAATTGTTAACAATGGATTTTTTTTGTCACCTTTTTCGCAAAATAAATGTAGTACATTACAGAGGGGTTGAAAATGCACAGGAGGGGAAGTGAACTACATAATCGGCAACAATGCCTTAAATCATATGAGAGGGGGAATATAACAAGGCATTAACTATGTAATTTATTTAATACAAAAATAATTAGGGGTTAATGATATCGAAAAGACAAGAAATAGAATTTACTGGAAATATATTTATAATAATTTAATCAAAAACTAAGACAAAACCGATGAGCGGTTAATATTATTTAATTTTAACGATACGAAAGCTACCTTGATATATTACAAGGAATATGGATTGAGACAATTATAAGATCCGGTGCAGACGGGAAATGCACTGGGTCTTGTAATTTTCACACATATAATTCACAAATACAGAGATAATATTTAGTAAGTATTTGTAATATAGTTTCGCAAATGCCTAGATATTTAGAAATAAATGGATAAGAGGTAAATTATATGTGGGGAATTATTATTGCGTTGGTATCGGGTGCACTTATGAGTATTCAGGGAGTATTTAATACCGCGGTAACCAAAGGGACAAGCATGTGGGTATCGAATGCATGGGTTCAGTTTACGGCACTTATTATTTGTCTGGGAGGATGGTTTGTGACAGGGCGTGACAGCTTTATGCAGCTTGCTAAGGTTGAACCTAAGTATATGTTACTTGGCGGAGTTATAGGTGCTTTTATTACATTGACTGTTATTAAGAGTATGTCATCATTGGGGCCGGCGAAGGCGGTTATGCTTATAGTTGTGTCGCAGCTTCTGGTGGCATACCTTATAGAAGTTTTTGGACTTTTTGGAGTTGAAAAGGTTGGATTTGAGTGGAAGAAATTAATCGGAATGGCTATGGCTATAGTCGGAATCGTAATTTTTAAGTGGGAATAAATTACAATGGATATTAACAAAGGAGAAAAATGAAGATAAAAATAATTAAGCTGGTGCTTGCGGTAATTGTTATCGTTACAGGTATAATCTGGTTTATATTTTGGGGAATAGATAATGCTTCGGATAATGGAAGCACTTATGTGATTAATAATGAGGAGACCGATTCGGATGCATATACACTTAGTGAATCATATAATACGGGGAGTCAGCAAGAAGTGACGTCAGAGCCTGTGTATACTTATATTGTAATATATGTGTGCGGTGAAGTGAGGTCTCCGGGAGTCTATAAGCTTATGACTGGGGATAGGGTGACTGCCGCGATAGAGGCGGCAGGAGGCTTTAGTGAAGCGGCGGCTACGGATTATCTTAATCTGGCAAGAGTATTGCAGGACGGGGAGATGATAGATGTTCCGTCATTAGATGAGGTGAAGAACGGAATCGTAAGAGAGCATGAAGATTATTATTATGCTGATGGAGATAGCACGAAGACTCTTAGTGTTAATATTAATACGGCAACCAAAGAGGAGTTGATGGAGTTGCCGGGCATAGGTGAGAGTCGGGCGATTAGCATAATTAAACATAGAGAGAATAAAGGACAATTTGCAGTAATCGAAGATATTATGCTTGTGAGCGGAATCAAAGAGGCTGCATTTGAGAAGATAAAGGATTACATAAGGGTTAGGTGAGGATTATAAGACGACCATTGTTATGGTTTGCAGTTATGTTTCTGTTAGGCTTACTTGCTGCTGCCGGCTACAGAGTTATCGTTGTATGGGGAATTATTATATGCATATTTGCAGGTGTGATAGGTAATTCTTTATGTAAAATTGAATGGTATATGATAGGAGCCGCTATTTTGATGTTTGTGGCAGGCTATGTCAGAATGAAATATTTTGAAATGCCAAAAGAAGCCTTTGGTTATATGAATGAGGCTAAAGAGGCTTGTGTACAAGGCGTTGTTGATGATATTTCTTATGGGTGGCAGACTTTAGTAGTTCTTGACGAGGCGTTTGTTATAGATGGCGATGAAGAAATGTCATTAGGTAAAGTTATGGTATATTGCAGCGAAGAAGCGGAAGTATCATTAGGCGATATAATAGCTGTGAACGGAGATTTGTCAAGCTTTGACAAGCCGCATAATGATGGGGAGTTTAATGCATACGAGTATTACAAAAGTCAGGGAATATACTATGTGCTAAAGTCGGGCGAAGGCGATTCTTTAAACATAGTGTCCGAAGCCGGATACTTGGTAGAGCAACAGCTTCTTGGATTAAGGGACAAGCTTAAGGATAAGGTGTTTAGAAATAGCTATGACAGGGATGATGCCGGAGTTATTATCGCCATGCTTTTGGGTGATAAGGATTATCTTAACGAAGATACGGAGTTGCTTTTTCAAGATGCAGGTGTTTCACACATTCTGGTGGTGTCAGGACTACATATATCTTTGCTTGGAATGGGACTTTTTAAGCTGTTAAGAAAGATAAGCGGTTATGGTATTTCGTGTAGTATAGCGAGCGTGTTTATGATTCTTTATGTCATTATGACAGGCTTTGCAACTTCCGGAGTGAGGGCGCTTATAATGTTTCTGGTAAATATGCTTGCGATGTATCTGGGGCGTACATATGACATGATAAGTTCCATGGCTTTGGCACTTGTCATGATACTTCTTGGGCAACCCTTCGCATTTCTGAGTGTTGGTTTCTTACTTTCATTTAGTGCGGTGCTGGGGATAGCGATTATATTACCTGTACTGGAGGACGTATGCAGATGGGCATTTGCCGGGCGGAAGCTGTCACAGCTTATGCTTATGTTTGCAATAGGCATGGCAACTGTTCCTATAAGTACAGCCGGATTTTATGATTATCCGCTTTATACTGTAGTAACTAACCTGATTATTGTTCCGTGCATGCCATTACTCATGGTACTAGGAATGATAGGATGTGCGGTGGAAATTGTGCTAAAGGGTCCCGCACATCTTATAATAGCTTTCTGTGAGAAAGTCTGCTACATAGGGGAGAGTCTTCCGTATAATAGGGTACTTATAGGCAAACCTGAGTTTGGAAAGATACTGGTTGTATATTCCGTGCTTGTTTTTATGGCACTTATACATCTTATAATAAAAGCATTACATAAGCGAAATATAAGGGTTATAACCGGAATAAAAGTGCATCTGGGAAAAGTGCAAAAGATATTAACGGCGGTCATCTTATTGATGGTTCTGTTTGTCGGAGAATTAGTATTTCTAAGCTTTCACCAGAGCGAGGAACTTACAATCACAATGTTAGATGTGGGGCAGGGAGATTGTTGTTATGTAGAAACCAAAAGCGGTGCCAATGTGCTTATAGATTCCGGAAGCTCGGATGTATATTCGCTATATGAGAAAAGGTTGTTACCGTTTCTTGAGTCGAGAGCTGTGTCGGCCATAGACTATGTAATAGTTACGCATGGTGATACGGATCATTATAGTGCGATTCGTGACATGCTGGAAGCAGGTGTTGATGAAACTTCTGTTGAGATAGCCGGTAAGAGCATGGATGAAACCTCTGCCGGGACTTCTGTATCAAAAGGGAAGTCTTTGATTAAGCATTTGGTTATACCGAAGCTTTCGACAGTAGATAGCGAATTAGAAGAGTTAGTAGCTTTGGCTAAAGCTTCCGGCATAGAGGTGCTTAGACTCACAAAGGGAGATAGAATTATACTGGAAGATGTTGTTATGGAGATATTAAGTCCCGAGGAAGGGACGCAGGCTGAGGGAGCAGATAAGAATGAGAATTCGCTGGTAGTAGGACTTACGTATAAGGACTTTGACATGCTTTTTACAGGGGATATCGGAGAAGAGAAGGAACGGGAATTGATTCAAAGTCTTCGTGAGTATGACATATTAAAGGTTGCACACCATGGCTCGGGGTATTCGACTTCGCAGATATTTCTTGAGACAGTTAAACCGAAGATTTCGCTTATATCGTGTGGGATTAATAATTCTTACGGACATCCGCATGAAGACTGTATCGAGAGACTTACCGATATAGGAAGTGATATATACATAACATCAGAACATAGGCAGATTAGGATATATACGGATGGAAAAGACTGCTACAGGGTAGAAACAAACCGGCAATAAAGACAATATCCATTGGCAAAAATGAGCTGACATGGTATACTATGCGTATGGATTGAAGTGGAAGTTATGTGAGTACAAGCTTGCGGCCTGCAAATAAGCAGGGTAAGCCTGCGGCCTGCAAATAAGCAGGGTAAGCCTGCGGCCTGCAAATAAGCAGGGTAAGCTTGCGGCTTAGAGAATTCATAAACAGTAGCAAGAGAGGTATATATGCAGAATCTTAAGAATGCGCTGAAGACAGGCGAATGGAAGAGAGTCTATCTTTTCTTTGGAGAAGAGTCATATTTAAAGCGAACTTATAAGAATCAGGTTAAGAAAGCTATAATAGGGGAAGAAGATTCCATGAACTATAATTATTTTGAGGGCAAGGAAGCTTCGAATGAGAAAGAGATTATGGCTATCGCAGATACTATGCCCTTTTTTGCTGACAGAAGGCTTATAATTGTAGAGAACAGTGGCTTTTTCAAGAGCGCGGTATCGGATGAATTCTGTGACTATATAAAGGCTATGCCGGATACGGTAGTCCTTCTTTTTGTAGAAAATGAGGTGGATAAGCGTAGTAAACTCTATAAGGCGGTCACATCAGCAGGAAGTGCCATAGAGATGGGAAGACAGCCCGATAATATGCTTATTGACTGGATGATAAAGAAGCTTGCTCATGAAGGGAAGAATATAACCAGACGAGATATGGATATTCTTTTGGAACGAACCGGTAATGATATGGATAATATCAATAACGAGCTTGACAAGCTCATAGCTTATACCTATGGCAGGGATGTAATTACAAGTGAAGATATTGATGCCGTATGTACAGACCAGATTAACGGAAGAATCTTTGATATGATAGATGCCATAAGTGAAAAGAAGCAAAAAAGAGCCTTGGAGCTTTATGGCGATTTGTTGCAGTTAAAGGAGCCGCCGCTTAGGATTCTTTTTATGGTGGCAAGACAATTCGGTAAGCTTGTGCAGGCTAAGGAATATATAGATAAAGGCTTTGCTAAGGCGCAGATTGCCGATAAGCTTAAGGTTCAGGCTTTCGTAGCAGGTAAATACATGACACAGGCGGGGAAATTTACGAAGAGAGCACTTGAAGAAGCACTTTCTGAATGTGCAGATACAGAGGAAGGAATAAAGACCGGTTCGCTCAGTGATAAGTTGGGCGTTGAACTTCTTATAGTAAAATGCAGTTCGTAGGGGAATATACATTTTGCTCCGGTATCATGGAGTTTATACAAGCAGGGATTTGTTGAGTTTATGCTTGCATGATTTCCGGACTTCCTAAAATGCTGAAAAACACAGTGTTTTCAAGGGCTTGCGGACTTTTGAAGAAAAGACAGATGTATCGTAATTTATCGCAAATTGGTGTAATTTCACATCAAAATGGTGTAGTAAATGGTGTAGTAGAATGTAGCTGATTTGGGGACGGAGACGTCAAATATCATATTGAAATGGTGTAGAGATCCATGTGCTTGCCGGGTGGCGGGTGCATGGGTTTTTCGATTCAAAAAAAGAAAAATTTTTAAGTTTCGAAATTGGTGGTAAAATAAGTATATGGAATATAAATCTATTAGAACATACTGGAGAGGGTTAATATGAGAAATGAAAACACGTATGAATTATGGGAAAGACTAAAGTTAATGGGGAATTTTGGGGATACATATTATGACAAAAGTTTATTGAATGATATGTTAGAAGATATGATGATTACTGATGAAAAAGAAATCTGCACATTGTTACAGGAAGAATTATTAAGGAGTTTTTTTAAAGTAATTTCTCCATTGAGTTTTATGTATGAGGATATCTTATCATTGTTCGAACAATGTAAAGCTCAGTCATCTACAGAGAATATTGAGATAGAGTATAAGTCAAGTGATTCAGTTAGTGAGACATTTAATATAGAGCATTTTCTGCATGCAAAAAAGTCATTGCAAGAAATTCAGGTGCATCAAAATTATATAGTGCTTACAGAAGAACAATTACGGAAATTATGGAACATAAGATGTCAAAGAAATAAATCATATGATGTTAAAAGCATTGTATATAAAGAGTGGAAAGAACAATATTTTCACAACATGAATAGTTGGCCAACTAAAAAATTAGATTATGAGCAGATTGTTAATGGACGTACTATTGAAGAGGAATTATTGAAGGCATATTCTTTCTGGAAAGCGTTATTTTATTATTATCGTTCAACAGAGATACCAAGAGACGGTTGGTGGAGAGAATGTCAAAAACGGGAAGATCCTTTGCTTTGGTCAGAAATTGATTATTGTTTAAATAGCATATTAGAGAACCTATACTTGCTAGCGGAAAATTATGATGAATTATCAAATGAAGAACAAATAAGAATAAAAGAAGAATTAGATGACTTTATTAAGAATTTAAAAATTGTAGATTTTTCATGTGACGTTGTAGTAGAAAAATGGAACCAGTTTTTGCAACTACCAATATGGAAAAGGCGTCATGAAGTATATTCTATTTGGATATTTACACAGATGATTGCTAAGTTTCCTAAGGATAAACTATCCTTTAATATCGAAAAAGGTGTTTTATCATTTCCGTTTTCAGGAGCGTGTATTGCTAAAGCGATATATGGAGATGAAATATTTGAGTTCTGGACAGAACTAAGAACAAAAACTAGTGTTACACCTGTGGGAAGTGGTAGAAAGGAAGGAATACAACCGGATTATTCAATTGTGTATGGAAGAGCAGATAATTCGGAGGATTCTATAGTAGTAGTTGAGTGTAAACAATATAAAAAATCAAATACTAAAAACTTTAGCAATGCAATCATAGATTATGCTAACAACAGAACTAATGCAAAAGTGTTGTTGGCGGATTATGGAGAGATTAATAAAGAAAAGGTTGAGGGTAGATTAGGCGCAATTAAAAAAGAAAGATATGGAATGTTTTCGTTATGCCGCCCAGGAATGAAATGTGTAGATGATTTTTCGATAGAAGTTTACAGATTAGTACAAGCTAAAGTTTGTGATGGCATATTTGGAAAACAGGATAGAATATTGTTTACGCTTATCTGGGATGGTCTGCAAAAAGGACAAGATTTGGATTTGTATCTCGTGTATAGAGAGTCCGGTGAAACACAAGATGTAAAGGTTTTATCTTATGCCAAGGCTGAAATAGTAGAAGCGAGTTATGCTGGGGATGTGCGTGAATGTCCCGGAAAAGAAGAAATAATGCTGCAAGAATGGAATGCAGGAATATATGATATATGGGTAAATAATTATACATCTAATCTGCATTTTGGGGATTGTAAATGTTCGCTAACTGTAAATAATATATCAACAGGTGAGAAACTAAGAATAGAATGTCAACCTATATCAAATTCAAAGAATTGGTGGCATGTGCTACGGGCTAATGCACAAGAGGGGACAATTAGTATAATAAACAAATTTGGCGATAAATGTTTATAATTTATATTATACAGATATGTAAGAGTGAATGAATTGGTATAGCATATTTGAAAAATTATTTTTTATTATGATTTATTAAGACGGCGGTGAAAAGAAATGTTTGGCGATTCACCGCCGTTTAATCAAAAACAATATTATTTCAAAAAGTGCACAAAGTATTTGGAATTTGCAATACTTTGTGCACTTTTTGAAATGGCATAATTTTTGAAATACCTTGCATAATGGTAGGCAATGCCGTATACTATATATAGAGAATTAAGTGGAGGTAATATCATGGAAGTAAGAGAATTACGTTTACAAACAGGATTAAGCCAGAGTAAATTTGCCCAAATGTTTGATGTTCCGGTTTCTACGTTGAAAGATTGGGAACAGGAAAGAAGAAACCCTCCGGCATATGTTATAAATATGATGAGAACAATTTTACAGTATAAAGGGATGCTTATCAGCCCAAGTTATGTAGAAGCGTGTGAAGCGAGGAGAAAGAGTGTGGAAAACGCTATGGCTATTATGTTAAGTGCTACAAATGGTCCTGATGAATTGTTTTTAGGGGTGTTAGATTCCTATATTTTTGGAAAAATAACGTTGGAAGAGATGGAAACCAGAATTGATAGATTTGAGTATTTAGGAGCGTAATATATGAGCGGTGGAAAAAATTGTTACCCGGAAAGTGATGTCCTTATTAATAAATATAACATTCGTGAAAAGGAACTTTTGGAAAAGTTTGAAATACAGAAAGTATTTGCAAAACTGCTGGGATTAGATGTGAAGCCGACAAGGATTGCCTATACTTATGATGTAGAGCACATGGTAAATATTCATAAGTATTTATTTGGGGATATTTATGAATGGGCAGGAACATTCCGAAAAGAGAATCTATATAAGAGCGAGCGTGTTTTGTCCGGTGGCTCCGCAGAATATGCAGATTACCATGAGATTGAGAAACGCTTAAAGAAATTGTTGCAAGAATATGCAGATATTGATTGGATGAAGACTACGAAAAAGGGAGAAGCGGTTTCTGATTTCTTATTGGAATTATGGAGTATTCATCCTTTCAGAGAAGGAAACACCAGAACCTGCATTACATTTCTGTGGCATTATTTAAAGGGAAAAGGTGTAGATTTTCAGGTGGCATTGCTGCGGAATAATCCGATGTATGTGAGGGATTCGCTGGTTATGGCGAATTATGACCAGAAGGAGTATTTGAAAAGGATTATTTCAGATGCATTGCAAGGTGAGACACAGGAGTCAGAGTATTCCATGAATGAGGAACAGTCAGGAGAGCAATATGAAATTGCCAAAGCAGATTATGAAGCGTTTAGAGAAAAGTATTCGATAAAGAAAGATTAGCAAGTGAACTAATGGGAAATGAGGGGGATGAAAGATGGGAAGTATGGAAGAGTTTATAAAAACACAAAACCGAATAAGAGAGAAGTTTATGACTCCCACAGTATTATCTACAATGGATAGAAATATACTCGTATATGCAAATGCCGTAAACCAATTTCAAAGTATTCAGGTGGAACCAGCGCTACTTTCTTTTATGAATGAGTTACAGAAATATAGAGAAATGCATGAAGCGGTGTTTAAAAGTTTTTCAGCAGTACAGCGGATTTTAAATCCTGTGTTGGAAGAGTATAATAGAGTTTTAGAATTTGTAAGTGTTGCACAGAAGGTGCAGGAGAGTATACAACCAATAACTAATTGTTTAAAAGATATTCAGCCCATATTGCCCGATACAAAGTTGTTTTCTCAACTGGATGAAATCAGAAACCGTATGTTAGTGGAACCATCTGTATTACTCAATTTGCAGGAGGTTATAGAGTCACAAATAAATTCTTCATTATGGGAGTATGCGGTAGAAAGTGATGAATTCGGAGATTCTTTTGCGGATGAAATTCAAGAAGATATTCTTTTTCTGGCAGAAACAGAGGATAAAGCGGGATTTTTGAATCAGTTTCTTGCAAAATGGGGAGAAAAAGGCAAAGCCATAATAGTATCTGTAATTAAATGGGTGATGATAACTTTTATTGCAGGATTAATGGAGCATTGGTGCGAGCCTGTATATAAAGTGTTAACACCATCATTTCTGCTACAGGAAGAAAATATTAATGATGAGAATAAAACTGAAATTCCGGTAAATACAGAGATTCATGTATGGAATGATGTTACTAACAATTTTATTGAAATAACCTATAAGATAGGTGATAAGGAATATCAAGGTTATATGGAACATGGAGAATTTGAGTCTAATACTGAAAAAATCTCAGATGAAGTGGAGTTGGAGCATATTGTTTTCATAAATAATGTAACACAGTTGCTGTCTGAAAAATGGAACATTCAGCCAGAGCAAGTTTATTTTTTTTTGAAGGATGATACGGAGTTGTTGCAGGATTATTTGTTGAAGCACTATGATGTACTAGAGTTGTTGGATGAGGCGGATTTAGTTGAAAATATTGAAAAGCACTGTCAAGAGCAAGGCATAACAATTCCTGTATTAGAGGATTGTGAGGTTGAGGAAGTGGAGTAAGGGGGTGGGGTAGCCCATAGAATAATCTAAAATAACCAATGAGTAAGAAGGAGCAAGTATGAATCTATACGAAAGAGATTATACAATAATATTAACGGATGAAGAGAAAGAGGCATATGAAAAGGAAATAGCTTATGCAAGTATTCCGACAGTAAAGAATAGTAGAGGGTTTCCTAGATTTTCACATCCTGATAAAGGTGTGCGAGACTTCCTGTGGCAAAAACGTTCATACTTTCCTAACAATTATTTGCATTTCGGAAAATATAAAGAGGAAGTTGATTTTGAGTTAGAAGCTGAAATGTTTGCAGAAGTTTTATCGAGTTCGGAAAACGAGCAGCAATTTCAAAAATATATAAAAGAAAATAGAAAATGGTTTATTCCGGGTTCAATCTTTTTAGATTACAATTTTGGACATCATGCTGCATATCTGTTTCCAGAACAGAAATTAGGAACAGATTATATTGCAGATTACATGTTGATTGGTAAAAATTCGGATGGTTATAGCATTGTTTTGGTAGAATTTGAAAATGCAAATACAGAATTTATTCTTAAGACAGAGAATACGGAATCTGAAAGTGTTCGAAAGGGTTTAACACAAATAAGGGATTGGAAACGTTGGTTAGATTCCAATAGAGATTATTTTATGAGAAATATTGGTTTGATTAATCATGGAATAGATATCCCGACATTCAGAATATATTATTATCTTGTGGTGAGTAGACGAGAATATATGACTGATAGAGCGACAGAACTGAGAAGCCAATTGATGTATGAAATGCAGAATTTAAAAATTGTATCCTTTGATAGGTTGGTTGAAAATCTCTATAAGCTTGAAGGGTATAATTCATGGTAAAATAATTTCATTAGGGGGAAAAGTACTATGTCAATGAAGCAAAGATCTGATTATCCTGCATATCAAGATTATTATCATATGGTTGGTGCAACCAAATATAGGAAAAACTTATTTTTAGATGAAGAAATGAGAGTAAGGTTAGCAGAAATAATTCGTGAAGTGATTCAAGCAAAAGATGGAGTAGATTTAATTGAATGCACAGTTGCGTATAATCATATTCATGTTTTGATTAAGACTTCAATAGAAATATCAAAAATTGGACAGGTAATTTGGGGAGCCTCGTCAAGAATTATTAGAAAAGAATATCCTATTTTAGTGCAAGAAGTTGAAAGTGGATTATGGGGTGGTAAGTCATGGAATGCAATCAAAGACCAAGAACATTTCGAAAATTGTAAATCATACATTAGGCGACATAAGCCGGATAATACAAAAATGGATTAATGTTCATGGCATTCGAAAAACGACAAGGAGAAGGAGTACAATGGACTGGAATACTTTTTGGAATGCATTTGGGGCAATAGGGACTACGATAGGCTCGCTGATAACAGCTATTGCGGTGGTAGTTGCGGTTAAACAGTATAAGCAGCCAATAACAAAGTTAATTAAGGTGGAATTTAATTCTTCAATAGCGGTTGATATTAATAATAAGACACATATGATGTATACACTTTCTGTGAAAAACAAGGGTGTGCGTGATGTGGTAATAAATGGATTATATGTAAAGGGAAAAGGAAGTAATCTATTTATTAATAATATGCAAACGAAAATGACAGAGTTTAAGATATTACCTATTATGGTAGGGGTTGAACAGTGTATTGAATTTTACTTTAACGCTTCTGATTTTCAAGAAGAAATTAAAAGGATGATAGAGTCAAAACATATAGATAAGCGACAAAAATTTGTTGTATTTGTAATAGATTCTCTGGGGGATTCGTATTTCTGTAAGACAAAAATTAGAGTGGGACAATTAGTAAAAAAATATTAGGTCACTATTAAAGTAGTGTATTGTACGCCGCTCTTTACATGAGTAGCATGTGGTAGACTTTTTGTCATGACAACCTTTGCCATCGGCATTGGATTGCCGTGTTGTCGTTAGTCCACATGCGATGGAGGCTCAGGTCAAGAGCAGAGTGAGCTTGATAAGAAGTTGGACTTGATATTATATGTCGGTACAATAATTTACAGATAAAAAATAAGGATTCACATATGAAAATAGAACGCTTAATTGGTATTATTACTACATTGCAGCAGAAAGAAAAAGTAACTGCTCCATATCTGGCAGATAAGTTTGAAGTGTCCAGACGAACTATCAACAGGGATATTGAGGAAATCTGTCGTGCAGGAATTCCTATCGTTACTACGCAAGGTACAAATGGTGGAATCTCTTTAATGGAAGGGTTTGCACTGGATACCACTGTTTTTACGGAGCAGGAGTTATCTGCGGTATTTACTGGTTTGAAAACATTAGACAGTGTTTCTACTTCCCGAAGTGCAGACAAGTTGGCTTCGAAAATAGGTGCTAAGGATTCACTTGATTTAATTGACCATATGACCATAGATTTAGCATCATTTTATAAAACATCATTCGCTACTAAAATTGAACTGATTAAGAAGGCGATTAATGAGCGGAGATGTATTAGCTTTCGCTATTATTATAATAAGGGCGAAGCGGACAAATTCATTGAACCATATCGGATTTATTTTATGTGGTCTGATTGGTATGTGTTTGGTTACTGCAAAGAACGTCAGGATTTTCGCTTGTATAAATTAAGACGGCTGTGGGATTTGCAGATTAGTGGAGAAGAATACGAAGCTCGTGCAATCCCTGATGACAAATTGCAATTTGGTTCGCATATGACGGATGATTATTTTGTTACGGCAATTTATGATTCCGGTGTTAAATATAAATTGGTAGAGGAATATGGACCGGATTCATTTACGGTAATGGATGATGGCAAATTATATGCCAAATGGGGATTTAATAGTGCGGATGATGCGTTGCCTTGGTTTTTGAGTTTGGGAGATAAAGTGGAGGTAATTGAACCGCCTGAGATGGTGGAGAAAATGAAAAGTACACTTGCTGCTATTTCCAAAAAATATTTGTAACATGACACACAGGTGTCGTGTTTGGTGTGATACCTTAGAGAAAAAACGGAGGTTACATATGAGCAGATTTGGTGAAAAAGGTTATTATGTTAAAGAAAATGCTGCGGTTTATTTTACTAAAAACATGGATGATACGGTTAAATGGTTTGAAGACATCCTTGGTTGGTACAGTAATGTTGTGGAACGAGATGAACAGGGAAATGGATGTTATGGAGCAGTTTTTGAAATGATTCCTGAAGTGGAGATAACACATTTGGCTCCATTTACAGGTTTTCATATGTTCTATGGTGAACCAGCAAAAGAGGTAATATCATTTATGCAAGTGCAGGGGATTGAGAATATGCATGAATATATTACAGCAAAAGGCTGGGATAAAATAACCGAGATAGTACACCAACCTTGGGGTGGTAAGACCTGCGAAATCACTACTATTGATGGTTATATCATACGAATATTTGAGTAATAGGGGGATATAGCATGAAATTGGGTATGACCTTATACATACAAAATACAATAGAAGCAGTGGAACTTTATAAAGAAGCGTTTGGTTTAACAGTGGGAGAAGGATATGCCAAATTTCCAGATGGAACCTATATGCATGCACCAATGTGTAAGAATGGTCTGGAAATATTTGCACTTTCGGAAGCAACTACCGGAAGTTTGATCAAATCAATTCACGAAGCGGCGTCTGATAAAGTAGTTCCTATTGCAAGTCATGGAATAGATTTTGATACGGAGGAAGAACTCAAAAAAGCCTATGAATTATTGATAGTGGGAGGTGTTGTTATAAGACCACTTGGAAAACTCCCATGGGATACCTTGAGTGCTGATATCGTAGATAAATTTGGTATTTGCTGGTATTTATTGAAGTGGTAAGGTCGTTCCACCACAACTACTATCACTTTCTCAAAGGTAGAGGGAATTCACTGGATTACTTTTTGTACAGGATTTGGTACTAGGACGGAACGAAATCAGTTATGTAAGGATGCTTGCGTGTGCTTCAATTCTCTAAAGTATCATATTTCTTTGAAGGTAAACATGGAAGTCATTACAGATCTGGAGGTAAAGCGTGAAATGCGGTATGGCGTAATGTCAAATCATTATGAAGGTTCGGAAGCACCCAGTTATGTAGTGTTAAAGTTTGTGGCAGACAGTTATAATCTTTTTATTGATTGGGAGTCTACAAGAGGAAATATTTGAGGGTGGAGACATGGTTAATTCTTTTGTTGAGTTTTGTGATGAGTTACTAAAAAGCGGATTTTCAATGGGTGGCGGTAATGCTAAAGGAATCTATGCTATTATCCCTTTTAACTGGAATGATTCTATACCCGGATGTTCTATAGCATGGCATACGGGAGACTCGGAAACAGACCCTTGGGAATGGAGAATGCGAGTGCTGGAGGAACGGGATGATATCGCATATGGAAAGGTTTTCTTTGGGACAAGCGGATATATTACAAAGGAGTGGTATCCTTATTTTCTTGTAGTCCGCAGACAAGGGCTTACATTTGGTGAATGGTATCATGATGGTAAAGTGGGGCTACTGGAAAAAAGAATATATGAAGCCATAGAACAAAATGGACATATGGCGTTGCATGATTTGAAAAGAGAATGTGGTATTGCCAAGGAAACTTCAGGACAATTTGACAGGGCACTTACCAATCTGCAAAAGAATCTTTTTGTTACCATGTGTGGAAAAACACAAAAGTTAAGTCGCACGGGTGAACCCTACGGTTGGAAGAGCACTGTTTTTACCACAGTGGAAGACTTTTGGGGCGAAGACCTGACGCCTAATATATCTGTAGATGAGGCGTATGAGAAAATAAGAGAGCGTATTTTAATTTTGAATCCGGAAGCCAAAGAAAGAGATATTAAGAAGTTTATTGGATGAGGGTCAAAGTTAATGGTAGGGCTCCCGATGACCAGAAGTGTCTCAGTACAATATTTGAGCCTTAGGGACAACCTCATAGCACAAAAGATGAAAATAAAAAAGGCTACCACATCGTGGTAGCCTTCATTATATTCATAAAAATTAAGCAAGCTTGTTAACAGCGAGTGTTAAACGAGAAACCTTACGGGAAGCTGTATTCTTGTGGAAAACTCCCTTAGATGTTGCCTTATCAATCTCAGATGTAGCGTCGAGTAATGCAGCCTGAGCAGCAGCCTTGTCTCCAGCAGCAATAGCAGCGTCTACCTTCTTAATATATGTCTTCACACGAGACTTGATAGCTTTGTTTCTGTCTGTTCTTGTCTTAATAACGTCAATTCTCTTCTTAGCAGATTTAATATTAGCCAATCCGTACACCTCCATATAAATAGTATATTTGTATTAGTCGCACCGGTTTGCATTAAACACGGACACGGACGGTCTAATGTAAACATGCTATTACATTCTAGTGTATTCTTACCATTCTGTCAATAGTAAAAATAAAAAAATTCATAAAATATGAAAAAATGTAAATCATATGAAGAGAGTACAGTTTTTTCTTTAATTATAAATATGTATGAAATATTTTTTTGAAGATAGATTAGGGGGATATTTATGGGAACAGAGGCTTTTAATGTGCGTACTGATCTTGCACTTGAAGTTAGAGAGGATATGGAGCAGAAAGGGCAGCAGCTTGATGGTGTGACGGTTACAGAAGAAAACAGAGACGGCTTTCTGATTACTACTGTTTCGATAGATACGGAAGAGGCAGCAGGGAAGATGGGGAAGGTAAAAGGAAATTATCTTACCATAGAGGTAGGTGAGCCTACATGGTTCGAAGTAGAGGAAGAGTTAGCAGCGGTAATCAGTGAATATATTAGAAAACTTTTGCCACCGGAATTGCGTAAATCAGTGCTTGTGGTTGGACTTGGTAACAGACAGGTGACTCCGGATGCACTCGGACCTTGGATAGTAGACAGACTTTGTGTAAACAGACATTACAGTGAGGATGGAGAGAATCAGATAAGTGCTATTGCACCGGGAGTTATGGCGCAGACCGGCATAGAAACAGCAGTAGTTGTCAAAGGTGTAGTAGAGGAAACCAAGCCTACGGCGATTATAGCTTTAGATGCACTTGCTGCCAGAAATGTAAAGAGGCTAAATGCCACAATACAGCTTTCTGATGCCGGAATAAGTCCCGGGTCAGGCGTTGGTAATCATAGAAATGCAATAGATAAGGAAAGCATGGGCGTGCCGGTTATAGCACTGGGAATTCCGACTGTTGTAGACGCTACGACAATTGCCTCTGATACCATGGGAAGATTAATGGATGCACTGGATATAGAGTACAAATTTCTCAGTCAGGAAGAAAGAAGGGCGTTAGTATATGAGCTTCTTGACGAAAATCTAAAGACGATGTTCCTTACTCCGAAGAATGTAGATGAAAGTGTCGTGAATATGAGTGATACTTTGGCAAAAGCCATATGCATGGGCATAATTGAATAAGGAGTACTAACTTAAGCCAAGGGTGAATATAATATTATATATTTGCAAAAAAACAGCAACTTAAAACTCTCTTCAGACTGAGGAGGTAAGGTCAGCATGAGATGGAAGGTTAGGAGAAAGTTTAGGATTATTCTGCGCATGACGATGTGGATGGGTGTGCTTGTTCTGGGAATTAGTATTATGGCTAAGGGAAGCAGGCTTGTCTATGGAAAAGCTTTTTTGGAAGTGGTAGGAAGTAGCTTATCGAGTATGTTTGAAGGCTTAGGTATAGATACACTTGAAAAATACGAGGCTACTTTTTCTTATTTTATGAGTGCGACAAAAGAGCAGGATAATCCCGGATGGATATTTGATGAGGTTAATCTGTGGGCTAAAGGTATGTATCAAAATGGGACAGCTTATCCGATAGAAGACGGACAGTATGTGGGCATACTGTCTGAAATTATTAATGAAAACGAGAATTATAATGAGTCATCGACTATAGAAGGGATTCCTATTGTAAGTCATTTGCCTGTGAATATTACAGAGGCCGATAAGGATAGTGAAGATAAAGAAGACGATAATAAAGAAAATACAGAGGATAAAGAGGAGGCAGCAGCAGTGCCTACGATTTCGCCTGTTGCACCGGCTGTAATAGGGACCATATATAACAGGGCACAGCTTAGTGATTTTGATTTCCTGATACGTAAATTCTATGCCGTGGAACTAAACACTACAGTTAACAATCAGATATTAAATGTGTCTAATATGCTTGATAAGGATATGTCGCTTGAAATAAATGAAAAAAAGACACCGCAGATTCTTATATATCATACGCATGCCTCAGAAGCATACAAGGATTCGCGACCGGGAGTGACAGAGGACACGGTTGTAGGTATGGGAGAATATCTTGCTACCATACTAGAAAGAGACTATGGATATGAGGTTCTTCATGTTACAACGGCATTTGATTCACTTAATGGTGAGATAGATAGAAGCATGGCATATGCATATGCGGAAGGAGCTTTGGATGGAATCCTGGCGACATATCCGGATATTGAAGTCATAATTGACCTCCATAGGGATGGAGTTAACGAGGATGTGCATCTCGTGACGGAGTATAATGGTAAAAAAGCGGCGAAAATAATGTTCGTTAACGGAATAAGCAGATTGGAGAACGAGAGTATTTCCTACCTTTATAATCCGTATATAGCGGATAATCTGGCATTCAGCTTCCAACTGCAGCTTAAGGGTGAAGCATATTTTCCGAATCTCATGAGAAGGATTATCATAAAAGCATACAGATATAATCTTCATTATGAACCAAGAAGTGTTCTGGTTGAGCTTGGTGCACAGACTAATACCGTTGAAGAGGCAAGGAATTCTGTAGAACTTTTGGCTGTGATGCTTGGCGAGGTGTTAAAATGAATAAGAAAATAATAGTTCTTTCTATATTTATATTATTGTTGCCGGGAATGCTTGTGCTGATTGCGGGTAAAAGAAATGAGAAAGGTACATATGAAAATTTGTATACGGGTGAATATCGGGTTGTTATGGGAGATACGGAATTTGACATGGAAAGATATATTATTATGGTACTAGCGGCATATCTTCCGCCGGAGACGGAGCCGGAGTGCTTAAAAGCAATGTCAATCGTGATAAGAACTACTATATTAAAAGCAATGAATTGGGAGCATAGGATAGATGCGAACATTTTACCGTTAGAATATCTGTCTTATAAGGAAATGGCGGATAAATGGGGTGAGGACAATTTTGTAAAGTATTACAGAACATTTGAAGAAGCTGTGGGTGAAACAAGCGGCTATGTGATTATGGATAGAAATGCTGACTACATAGATGCACTTTTTCACAGAATAAGCATAGGGCATACCAGGGACGGAAGTCTGCTTGGAGAAGAATATACTTATTTAAAGAAGAAGGAATCAGCGAAGGATATAGAGTCAGGAGAGTTTCAGCAGATTACTACATATTCGGATGAGACTGTCATTGATTTACTTGATGACGGGAGCGGACAGCTAAAGGAACAATATGCGATGAGCGGATTGCCGTTAAGCTATGTGATGGATGTTGAGAAAACGGACGGATATGTAGAGAATATTAATATGTATGGGATTTCAATAAGAGCAGAGCTGTTTTGCAAGCGGCTTGGGCTTAATTCGCCTTCATTTGTCTTTGAGGAATATAAAGGACAGACGCGTTTTATCGTAAAAGGGGTAGGGCACGGTTACGGAATCAGCATATATGGAGCAAATGAACTTGCGAAGGAGGGCTATAAATATAAGGATATAATTAATTACTATTATTCGGATGTAATAATTAAATACATCTCATAGCCGGATTTTATTATATTTATGAATAAGCACATTTATTTCGGGCAAAATATTGCTGAGGTGATAAATGTGAAAAATAATTCTAAGAATTCCTTTTTTAAGGAGAAGTCATTTCTGGCATTGACACTTGTTGCGGTGTTTGCTTTGGCAGGAGTGATTGCGGTAGCTTCCGTGATAAATAATTCTCAGTCAGGGAAAACACCGTATGTTGATTTAAACGAGAGTGGTAATGAGGATTCTACACAGGGAACTACCGGTAACCGCGTTGCAGACAATCAGAGAGAGACAACTACACCGGTTGATGCTGAGAATCCGACAGAAGAGACAACACAGGTTGCTGAGTTACCTACAGAGAGCGATTATCCGGTAGACGTGGCTCCTATTGCACTTATGTTCTCAAGCGAGGATACATTGACATGGCCGGTTGAGGGAAATGTAGTGTTAGAGTATTCTATGGATGGAAGTATCTATTTCCCTACACTTGAGCAATATAAGTATAATCCTGCCATGTTAGTTCAAAGCGAGGTTAATACTCCTGTAGAGGCAGCAGCAGACTGTGTAGTTAAGGAAATAGGAAGTAATGAAGAGATAGGTACTTATGTGGTTATGTCGCTCGGAGGCGATTATGAACTTACCTATGGACAGCTCAAATCCTTAGAAGTATCTGAAGGGGATACAATAAGAGAAGGCGAAGTTATAGGCTATGTGAATGAGCCTACAAAGTATTATCTGGTAGAAGGCTGTAATCTTTATATTAAGCTTACACAGGGAGGAGAACCTGTTGACCCGCTTGACTATATAAGATAGGCAACCAAATAGAAGTGGCTGTTGTTATGCAACAGCTATTTTTATTATAAAAAAAATATAAAGTTATTGACAAAGCAAAGTAATGGTGCTATTTTAGTTATAGAAATTAGCACTCTTCGAGGTTGAGTGCTAACAATGTAGAAGGGAGGAATTCCTTTGGAATTGATGGATCAGAGAAAAAAGACGATACTGGTAGCCATAATCAAGAATTATCTGGAGACAGGCGAGCCGGTAGGGTCGAGAACAATTTCTAAATATACTGATTTGAATCTTAGCTCCGCTACCATACGTAATGAGATGGCAGATCTTGAAGAGATGGGATACATCATGCAGCCGCATACATCAGCAGGAAGAATTCCATCGGATAAAGGATATCGTTTCTATGTTGATACATTACTCGGTGAGAAAGAACGCGAAGTATCTGAGATGAAGGATTTCCTTATCGAAAGAGTTGATAAGGTTGAGACAATGCTTCAGCAGATGGTAAAGCTTCTTGCGGTTAACACTAATTATGCTACAATGGTTACCGCACCTAAGTATAATAAGAACAAAGTTAAGTTCATACAGCTGTCTAAGTTAGATGACAAGAAGCTTCTTATTGTAGTAGTGGTTGAAGGGAATATCATTAAGAACACGATAGTAGATATCGATGAAGAGCTTGATGATGATGCGATTCTTAAACTCAATATTTTATGCAACACAACACTAAACGGCTTGTCTGTAGGAGAGATTAATCTTTCGGTTATTTCGAAGCTTAAGGAACAGGCGGGTAATTACAGTAACATAGTTGCAAATGTGCTTGACGCTGTGGCAGATGCGATTGCTACAGAGGATTTGGAGATATACACAAGCGGAACAACCAATATTTTCAAATATCCGGAGCTTTCGGATCAACAAAGAGCAAGCGAGCTTATTAATGCACTGGAAGAGAAAGATGAGCTTAACAGCCTGATTACTGATTTTGTTGAGAAAGAAGATAATAAAGGTATTCAGGTTTATATAGGAAGTGAGATGCCGGTTAAGAATATGCAGGATTGTAGTGTGGTAACAACGACCTATGAATTGGGCGAAGGAGTACAGGGTACAATCGGTATTATAGGACCTAAACGTATGGATTACGAGAAAGTAGTGGATTCACTTAAAACACTGGTATCACAGCTTGATGAAATATTTAAGAAGTAATATGAAAGGTGGCGAATTAAGTGGCAGCGAAGAATGATAACAAACAGACAGCCAAGGAAAAAGAACTTGATAAAAATATAGCAGATGAAACAAAAGATGCTAAAGAAGCTTGCGAAGAGACAAAAGAAGAGTGCAAGGCAGCAGATGCAGAAGAAGATTGTTGTGAGAATATAGAAGATTCAGAGACAACTGCTTCGGAGGCAGAGGATTCGAAGGAAGCTTCCAAGGGTGGTGCTTTTTCCAAATTCAAGAAGGAAAAGAAGGATAAGAAAGACGAGCAGATAGCAGAGCTTAACGACAGGCTGATACGTAATATGGCGGAATTTGAGAACTTCCGTAAGCGTACGGACAGAGAGAAATCAGAGATGTTCGAGAACGGAGCAAGAAGTGTAGTTGAGAAGCTTCTTCCGGTAGTAGATAACTTTGAAAGAGGCCTTGCCTCCATACCGGATGAAGACAAAGAAACACCGGTTGCTAAGGGTATGGATATGATATACAAGCAAATCCTTAAGGTCTTTGAAGATATGGGTGTTACAGCGATTGAGGCTGTTGGTAAAGAATTCAATCCCGATTTTCATAATGCAGTAATGCATGGTGAGGATGAAGAATTAGGCGAGAATATAGTGTCTGAGGAATTCCAGAAGGGATATATGTACCACGAAAAAGTGGTAAGACACAGCATGGTTAAAGTAGTTAATTGATGATTTAAGCCCCGGACGGCGATTAAGCGGACTGCAAGCATGCTTGCAAGGAAGCTTAAGCATCGGACGAGCAAGACGACATGAGTAAGAAGCCCGATAGGGCGGATTACGAATGACGGATGCGATTGCGAGAGTGCGAAGCACGAAGCAATCGGGCTTAAAATACAAAAGGACGGCGATTAAGCGGACTGCAAGCATGCTTGCAAGGAAGCTTAAGCATCGGACGGGCAAGACGACATGAGTAAGGAGCCTGATAGGGCGGATTACGAATGTCGGATGCGATTGCGAGAGTGCGAAGCACGAAGCAATCGGGCTTAAAATACAAAAGGACGGCGATTAAGCGGACTGCAAGCATGCTTGCAAGGAAGCTTAAGCATCGGACTTAGGAAAGATTATAGTATATAATATTTTTAGGAGGATATAACAATGGGAAAGATTATTGGAATCGATTTAGGAACAACAAATTCATGCGTAGCAGTTATGGAAGGTGGAAAGCCTACAGTTATAGCTAACACAGAAGGCGCGAGAACAACTCCGTCAGTAGTAGCATTTACAAAGACAGGTGAGAGACTTGTTGGTGAGCCTGCTAAGCGTCAGGCAGTAACAAATGCAGACAAGACTATCTCATCAATCAAGAGAGAGATGGGTAGCGATTACAGAGTGAATATTGATGATAAGAAATATTCACCACAGGAAATCTCAGCTATGGTGCTTCAGAAGTTAAAGACAGATGCTGAGAGTTATCTTGGCGAGAAGGTTACAGAGGCTGTTATCACAGTTCCTGCTTACTTCAACGATGCACAGCGTCAGGCTACAAAGGATGCAGGTAAGATTGCAGGTCTTGATGTAAAGAGAATCATCAACGAGCCTACAGCAGCAGCTCTTGCTTACGGTCTTGATAACGAGACAGAGCAGAAGATTATGGTATACGACCTTGGTGGTGGTACATTCGACGTTTCAATCATTGAAATCGGTGATGGCGTTATCGAGGTTCTTGCTACAAGCGGTGATAATCACCTTGGTGGCGATGACTTCGACCAGAAGATTACTAATTACATGATTGCAGAATTCAAGAAGACAGAGGGCGTTGACTTATCAAATGATAAAATGGCTCTCCAGAGATTAAAGGAAGCAGCAGAGAAGGCTAAGAAAGAGCTTTCAAGTGCTACAACAACTAACATCAACCTTCCTTTCATCACTGCAACAGCAGAAGGTCCAAAGCATTTTGATATGAATCTTACAAGAGCTAAGTTCGATGAGCTTACTCATGATTTAGTAGAGAGAACAGCAACTCCTGTTCAGAACGCATTAAAGGATGCAGGAATCAGTGCATCAGAGCTTGGAAAGGTATTGTTAGTAGGTGGTTCAACACGTATTCCTGCAGTACAGGATAAGGTTAAGGCACTTACAGGCAAAGAGCCTTCTAAGACACTTAACCCGGATGAGTGTGTTGCAATCGGTGCTTCTATTCAGGGTGGTAAGCTTGCAGGTGATGCAGGTGCAGGTGAGATTCTTCTCCTTGATGTTACACCATTATCACTTTCAATCGAGACAATGGGTGGTATCGCAACAAGACTTATCGAGCGTAACACAACAATTCCTACAAAGAAGAGCCAGATTTTCTCAACAGCAGCAGATAATCAGACAGCAGTTGATATCAATGTTGTACAGGGTGAGAGACAGTTCGCTAAGGATAACAAGAGCCTTGGACAGTTCAGACTTGATGGTATCCCACCGGCAAGAAGAGGTGTTCCTCAGATTGAAGTTACATTCGATATCGATGCAAATGGTATCGTTAATGTATCTGCTAAGGACCTTGGAACAGGTAAGGAGCAGCACATCACAATCACAGCAGGTTCAAACATGGCTGATGATGAAATCGAAAGAGCAGTAAAAGAAGCTGCTGAGTTCGAAGCACAGGATAAGAAGAGAAAAGAAGCTATCGATACAAGAAATGATGCTGATTCTATCGTATTCCAGACACAGAAAGCTCTTGACGAAGTAGGCGATAAGGTTTCAGCAGATGACAGAGCAAAGGTTCAGGCTGACCTTGATGCACTTAAGGAATTAGTTGAGAAGACCAATCCAGAGAATATGTCAGATGCAGATGTTGAAGCTATCAAGACAGCAAGAGAGACACTTATGCAGAGCGCACAGGGCGTATTCACAAAGATGTATGAGGCACAGCAGGCTGCAGGACAGGGGGCACAGGCAGGTCCTGATATGGGTGCTGCTAATGACTACTCATCAGCAGATGACAATGTAGTTGATGGCGACTACAGAGAAGTATAATATCATACAACAGTTGTGATACAACGAAACAATTAATTCAAACGATAAACTGAAACGATAAACTGAATGTCTGCGGATTATATGCGTGCATATTAATTCGCAGATATTTGGCGATTATGGTTAAGTGGATTTCGTATATATGCATATAAAGAATACGGAGTAGCAGATATGGCTAATAAAAGAGATTATTATGAGGTCCTCGGTGTGCCGAAGGATGCAGATGAGGCAACACTGAAAAAGGCATATCGTCAGCTTGCAAAGAAATATCATCCTGATACTAATTCGGGTGATGCCGAAGCTGAGGCAAAATTTAAAGAAGCATCAGAAGCATATGCAATACTTAGTGATGCTGATAAGAGAAGACAGTATGATCAGTTCGGTCATGCTGCTTTTGAAGGCGGAGCAGGCGGTGGAGCAGGCTTTGACGGCTTCAATTTTAACATGGGAGACATGGGAGATATCTTCGGAGATATCTTTGGAGACTTTTTCGGTGGTGGAAGAAGCAGAAGGAATAATAACGGACCTATGCGTGGAGCTAATATACGCACAGGCATTCGAATTACATTTGAAGAAGCGGTATTCGGCGTAGAGAAAGAAATAGAACTTAATCTTAAGGATACTTGTACTAAGTGTAATGGTAGCGGTGCAAAGGCAGGAACTACCAAACAGACCTGTACCAAGTGTAATGGTAAGGGACAGGTGGTATATACACAGCAGTCGCTTTTTGGAATGGTTAGAAATGTACAGACCTGTCCGGACTGTAACGGAACAGGAAGTATTATTAAGGAAAAATGTCCGGATTGCTACGGCTCCGGTTATATAACTGCAAGGAAGAAAATCGAAGTATCTATTCCGGCAGGTATTGATGACGGCCAGAGTATTAGAATAAAGGGCAAAGGTGAACCCGGTACAAATGGTGGAGAAAGAGGAGACCTTCTTGTAGAGGTTAACGTATCAAGACATCCTATGTTCCAAAGACAGGATACTAATATATATTCAACAATGCCGATTTCTTTTGTTACCGCAGCTCTTGGCGGTACTATAAGAATAAAGACTGTAGACGGAGAGGTTGAGTATGATGTTAATCCGGGAACACAGACAGATTCAAGAGTACGCCTCAAGAATAAAGGTGTTCCGTCACTTCGTAACAAGAATGTAAGAGGTGATCACTACGTTACATTGGTAGTGCAGGTTCCTGAGAAGCTTAACGAGGAACAGAAAGAGGCACTTCGCAATTTTGACAATGCAATGAAAGGTATTAAACCTGAAGACGCACCACCTGAGAAAAAGAAGAAGGGCAAATTCGGAAGATCTTAAATTATTTTGTTTATTGAATACACATGTGAAAAGAGGATGGATATTGCTATTTAGCAGTATCTGTCCTCTTTTTGTAAATCAATTTTTTTATAATATTTGGTCGTTTTCTGAAGGTATATAAGTTAAAATATCTTGCACATTACAATTTAGTATGCGGCATAGGTCGTTTAAAGTTTTTGTAGATATGTCCAAATTGTGCTTTAATCTGTGAAGTGTGCTGTGTGATAAATTGTGTTTGTGGGTAAGTGTGTACCAGTTTTCATCAGATTTGTTTAAGGTATTCCAAAAGGGTGTATAGTCTATCATTATTTTGTCTCCATTGTATTTATAAAACAAGCATAAAAGATATTTTTTTGCTTGAATATCTTCGTAATAACGAATATACTTTAAGATAACTAAGCGGAATTTTGAAAAGTGTAAATATAGTTGATTTAGAAAGCGGAAAAAATTCAGATAGACACATCCTGTCGTTGTTAATAAGTATAATGTAATTACAGAGAAGGAGGTAGCTATGGAAGAGATTAAAGGAGATAAAGTCGAAAGAGTTATAGGGATATATACAAAACTCATTAATGGGTATCTGATAAATAAAACTGAAGAAGCACAATGCTATGGGGTAAATGAGCGTACTATCCAAAGGGATATTGATGATATAAGGAATTATTTTGAGAATAAAGCTATGAAAGATGGCTTTATAAATGCTGTGGTTTATGACCGCATTAGTAAAGGATATCGTTTGGAGCAGGTATATAAAATACAACTTACAAACAGCGAAGTATTAGCTGTTTGTAAGATATTACTTGATAGCAGAGCGTTTACAAAAGTAGAGATGACGGATGTTTTAGATAAACTTATAGCTTGTTGTGTACCTAAGGCCAATCAGAAGTTAGTTACAGATTTAATAAGTAACGAGGTGTTTCATTATGTTGAACCTCGCCATAGGACAGTATTTATTGACACTATGTGGTGTGTTGGACAGGCTATCAGGAATTGCAAATATATTGAAATTGAGTACGAGAGAACAAAGGATAAAGCAGTTGTTAAACGAAAATTAAAACCGGTTGCAATTATGTTTTCGGAGTACTACTTCTATCTGACGGCTTTTATTGATGATGAAAAAGTAAGAAAAGATTTTGATATAATTAATGACTCATTTCCGACAATTTATCGTATGGACAGAATAAAAAAATTGAAGGTCATGGATGAGGGATTTCGTATACCGTATAGTAGCCGATTTGAAGAAGGTGAATTTCGCAAAAGAGTGCAGTTTATGTATGGTGGAGAACTACAGAGAGTCAAGTTTAAATATTTGGGTACAGATGTAGATGCGGTGCTTGATAGACTGCCGACTGCGAAAATATTAGCCGAAGAAGATGGGGGATATACGATAAGTGCGGAAGTGTTCGGCACAGGAATTGATATGTGGCTGAGGAGCCAGGGGGATAGGGTAGAGGTGATATCCGGATAGTAAGAAATTAAACCAAGTTGCTGGAAGAATTATTAGAGTAACAATTTAATAGTTTAAAAAATTATATTATTTTGAAAGGCGTAGAAAATGAATGAAGACTTAAAAAATAGAATTGAAAAGTATAAAGCCATAAGTGAAGAGTGTAATAAAATGGCAGATGATTTATCTAGGCTTAATACACGAAGAGGTAATTCTGTAGCAGGTACGGCTGGGTTTGATGCCGAGATTATTAATGCAACTAGAAGTAATATAGAAAGAATAAAAAAAGGAGAAAAAGCACGAGATATAGTAATAGATAATAATGGTTCTGCTGATACAGCTGTAAAATATACAAATGGGCAAATTGGAAGAGGAACTCAGGATAAGGTTGGATACACGATATCAGCATTAAAAAGAAAAGTAAGTGAAGGAAAATATGATGGTCAGAATTTTAGGATTAATAGTGACAATGATATTTTTAAACCAGAAAATAGTGAAAAACTTGCAGAGCTTAAGGCTATTGCAAAACAATACCATATAAAAATAATTAAGGCTCCTTCTACAAAAAAAGAGGTAGAAAGATTTGCAAGAGTTCAAAAAGCGGAAGGTAATCTTAATAGAATAAGCAAGGCACCAGTGACTTCTCATATGTATGCCGAAACTCAAAAAGTGAAGGAAATCTCCAAAGCAATAATTGAGGATGTTGAAGGTGACATAGAAAAAGTTAATAAGTTTATAGATGAATCAACAAGTAAATTTATTTCTGAAGAATTTGCGGAGATTAATCGTGCAGGGCTTGATGCCGCAAAAAATGCAGCCATATTTGCGGGAACTTTGTCTATTGTGAGAAATACTGTAGCTGTAGTAAAAGGCGATAAGGAGCAAGACGAAGCTTTTAGAGATGTTATGTTGGATACAACAGCTTCTGCCGCTACTGCTTATGCAACAAAGACATTGGCAGAAAAACTATCTGTAAACTTAGGCGGTGAAGGTGCTATGCTTGTTGCAACAGGTATAGTACAAGTTTCGAAACATATGGTGTCTTTTATAAATGGCGATATTGAAGAAGAACAACTGGTTTCTTGTGTGGCGGAAACAAGTGCATATATTGTTGCCAGTTTTATTGGGCGAAAAGCAGGAGAGTTTGTTGGAGGAACAGTAGGCGCTGCTCTTGGAAATATGTTGTTGCCTGGGGTTGGGGGCGGAGTTGGAGAACTTCTTGGCGCAGAGATAGGTAAAATAATTGGAGAAATTATTACTACCGCTGTTTGTGCAGAGGTTATTAGTACGATTAGATTATCGAAAGAGTTTAAAAAGAAGAATAATAAACTAATTTCGATGTATAAGAATGCTGAAAAGGAAATAAGAGAATCACAAAAACGATTAGAACTTATAATAAATCGAGATAATCAGGCCCTTAGAGATGCTATCAAAGAAGGATTTGAAAAAATATATGCCGGAATCGTTGGTAATTCTTATGAGAGTATTCATTTAGGTCTTGTATGTATAGGGGAGAGGTTTGGTTTAAAAGAAGATGATTTTACTAAAGGATATATTACAAGAGACAATTTGTTTTCACAACATGATGAATTATTGGTTGTAGACTAGGAGGAAATATGATGTTTGAGAGTGTTGCTTTGATGGGACTATTGGGGGCACAGGTAAATAAATCTATGAAGATAGATGAGCAAGCCACAAGAAAAAATGCAAAGGCTTTTACAAGAACTGCTGATGCGGAATATAGATTAGAACAGTGTCAGAAAAATGTGTATGAAAAAATGGAAGTAAATGCTAAAAGAAAAAGTGCAATTTTAACGTGCCATTTGAAAATGTTTCAAGTAATTTATTCGGATATAAGAAAAATTCAATTTCGTAGGGGACGAGGGATTGAGGAGTTAGAGAATATTGAAGAAATACAGGATAAGTTATCTCAAGGTGTTAATTTGCCTGCGGTGTCAAGCGGGCGAGTTATGACGGATTCGCAGCTATTAGTGTCTTTTGCTTTGAGGGGAATTGGTGGTTTAATGATTCAGGAGTCAAAGATGAATCTACAGGTTGCTTCTCGTAATCTTGCGAAAGCAAATGCTGTTTCTGCACAGATTGATTCAGTTTGCATTATGTTGAACGGAATAGCAGAACATGTGGAGATTGTTACAGGACTCTTGGAAAAGTTAGGGATGTTGTATATAAAATCTATTAAGAATGTTGAAAAGATTTTAAATATAAATGGTATGGAGGCAGAGCGGTACAGCGATGCGGATATAGAAGCTCTTAATGCGTGTTTAAGTTTAACAAAATTAGTTTATCGCATTATTAATACTCCATTGGTTGATGAAAATGGAGTGATTGAGCAAGAATCGATGAAAGTTATTAATGAAGGACAAAATTTATTAAATAAAATTAGCAAAGGAGAATAGTTATGGAAAAGAGCAATTTAAAAGTTACAGAACGATGTGTGCAATGTGGTAGTTGTTTGGGATGTGGATATGATTTTTTGAGTTCAGCATCTAATGGAGAGATTATTGTTAGAATAGGAACTTTTTTATCTGAGCAAAGTTTAGAATACAAAACATTGAAAGAAGTTTGTCCGGTCGATGCGTTTGAAATTAATAATATAGTGACGAGTGCTGATAAAAAACAGATGATAGAAACTATGATAGCCGAATTAAAGGATTACAAGGGTTTAGAGAAACCAACGGTAAAAGACATACCTTTTAATAAAGATGAATATCATGTGTCTATTCCTGTTGCATCAGGAGAATATAGATATGATTATTCAAGCGATTCAGCTGCTGAAAGAGCTGCACTCAGGGAGTTTGAGCGAGCTATGTATTCGCAGATTGATAGCATTATTTTGAAGATTATTACAGAGTATCGTGTAAAAAGAATTAAGCCATATTATACAGTTGAACTAGAAGAAGGTAGCGTCTATGCAAAGAGCAACCAAAAGGTTTCTGAAATTCTAGCTGCAATTAAGAATGTCATGGATTGTGAATTGCCTGCTGATTTTACGAATGTAAATATTTATCCATCAAATGAAGAAACGGGTGTATGGAAAATGCTGAATAGAGGGGAATTAATATCAGAGGAGTTTATATCAGAAATACGTTCTGAGTTTGATTACCCGTCTTCTCAGTATGATTGTTATTGGAGAACGGATGATATGGAAACTTATGCAGGAACTGATTGGAGAGGTAATTCAAAATACAAATATATGTATTGCTATAAAGATATTCGTGGTGCGTTTGAAGAATTAGCTAAAGATATATTAAATGCATGTGGATATGCACGGAATGATGTTGAGGAGAGAGCACTTAGCAAGGTACAATGGCTTGTGGATGTATACAATAAGGAACTTAGGGCGTTGATTGACGAAAAATTAAGGATACTTGAACAGTGTAGGAATAAATAGAAGGTGTTTGCGACCATGAAAGGAGATTTACATAATGAACAATTCGACATATAATGAGCAGATTAAAGAGTTAGAAGAAATTAAGAAAAAATATGATTTGGAGACAATTATCGAGTTTTATAAAACGGGTATGTTAAAGGAAAAATCATCAGAAAAGAAACCGTATGATATGTATTATGTGAACAGAGAGTGGACTGATGGGGATTATCCGATTAAAGAAAGCTTGGTAGGATATAATTCTGAAACGAAGAAAAAGGATATTCTATTAACTGCATATTATAATGAACCATCGCAGCAAGATGATTTATCAATTTGTGAAATTGTCAAATCATCAAATGCGCTTTGGATTTGTCAAAAAAGAGAAAGTGCAGGTGTTTATGAAATTGTTAAAATGGATGTAGAAGGAAAGAATGAAGAAAAGATTGCGGAAATTAAGGCATACGACACATGTGAAATGTGGGCAAATGACAGTAATGTGTATCTTTTAGCCGGTAGTTATAAAATAGGAACACAGCATCTATATCAGATTAACAGTAACAGAGAAATATTTGATTTTGGGGTTATGGATTTTCACTATGATCGAGCAAAAATAACGGATGATTACTTTTGCATTTTTGATACATCCTCTGAAAGCAAGGTATTACTGATAAGAAATGATACAGAAATTGTAGAGGAATATCCTGTTGTTTTGGAGCAAGCAGGTGGTATTCTTGGTTCGGGTGGTGGAAAAATAATTGCTCAAGGTTTATATAGAGGAAATCCGGCATATATTAAATGTATGGAAAGAGTTAGACATGGAGAAAACCCGATTTTATATGTGTTGAATATAGAGGATAATTCATGGGAAGAAATAGTATTGCCTAATGGTAGTTATTTTTCGTATGACACTGCAAGTGGTCGTAATATCTTTTCGTTTGTTGAAGGTGAAAAAGACCAATTATTGATTGAGACTAAATGTGGAGCTTTACCACAGCTGCGTGATAAGAATATTGAAATATTACTTCTTGATTTGGTCACCGGTGAGCAAAAACTTCTGTTTTCGGGAAAAGCGTCAGAAACTACCAAGAACTTAATTTATTATCATAAAGGCTTTTTGTATTGGGAGTCAAAAAGCGAGGACAAATATTTAGTGATGCAAACTGATTGTATAACTGGAAAAAATTGTATGATTGAAAAAGGCAATAAACATGAGTGGATGAGAATAGCTTCGTATACTTGCTGACTTCAATTGAATAAAGGGTTTAGAAACTTGGTAAAAGTCTCTAAACCCTTTGATTATGTAGAATTGCCATGAGCTGTGAGTGATTAATTTGTGAAATCTTTGGAATAACTACTTCTCAATTTGAAATGCTTGTGTTATACTTAGGCTGTATGCGAACAAATCACATACTTTTTGTAATGCAACGAAAGAAGATTGTGGACAACGTCCTGCTTAATGGAAACAGGGCGGGAGTGTTACGAAACGGAGGATATTATGGATTTATTTGACTTGTTTACACTGGTTGGAGGATTGGCTTTTTTCCTTTACGGAATGAATGTAATGTCAACGGGCCTTGAGAAAATGGCAGGAGGTAAGCTTGAGAAGATACTTAAGAAGATGACTTCCAATCCTTTTAAGAGCCTTCTTCTGGGTGCCGGAATCACTATTGCGATTCAGTCATCATCTGCTATGACAGTTATGCTTGTAGGCCTTGTTAACTCAGGTATTATGCAGCTTGGGCAGACTGTAGGTGTTATTATGGGTTCTAATGTCGGAACTACACTTACAGCGTGGATTCTCGGTCTTTCAGGTATTGAAAGTGAGATGATTTTTCTTGAACTCTTAAAACCGAAGAATTTTTCGCCGATTATTGCGCTCATTGGTATTCTTTTTATAATGATGTCTAAGAGTAGAAAAAAGAGAGATATGGGTAGTATCTTTGTAGGTTTTGCTATTCTTATGACAGGTATGCAGTTTATGAGCCAGTCTGTGGAAGGACTTGAGGAGATACCGGAATTCGCTGAACTTATGGCGGCGTTTACTAATCCGATTCTCGGTGTACTTGTTGGTGCAGTGGTAACAGGTATTATTCAGAGCTCCGCAGCATCAGTTGGTATGTTACAGGCATTATCAGTAACAGGTAATATTACATATGGTATCGCATTCCCGATTATCATGGGACAGAATATCGGTACCTGTGTTACTTCACTTATTTCAAGTATAGGTGTTAATAAGAATGCTAAGAGGGTTGCTGTTGTGCATGTTCTCTTTAACTTGATTGGAACGACCATATTCCTTGTCGCATTTATGATTCTTAATCTGACACTCAAACCTGCGATTATTAACGAGTCGATTGATATGTGGGGAATTGCAGCATGTCACAGTATTTTTAATATTTTGACGACAGCACTTCTTATTCCGTTCCAGAAGTGGCTTGAGAAGATGGCTAACTTTATTGTGAAGGATACAACTGAGAAGGAAGAATATGCACTTATCGATGAGAGACTTTTTAAGACTCCTTCTATTGCTATTGAAGAATGTAATGTTCATATAATTAAGATGGCAGAGGTTGCTAAGGAAGTAATCACAAAGGCTATCTCACTTCTTAACAATTTCGATGAGAAGCTTGCACAGGAGGTTCTTGACAGCGAGACCTTGCTTGATAATTACGAGGACAAGCTTGGAACCATTCTTGTAAGACTTTCAGGAAAAGGTTTATCTGCAAGTGATTCGAGAAAGATTGCGAAGCTCCTTCACACCATAGGAGATTTTGAACGAATCGGTGACCATGCGGTTAATCTTGTATATAATGCTACTGAGATTAAGGAGAAGAACATAGAATTCTCTGAGGCTGCGAAGAAAGAACTCGCGGTTATTATCGATGCAGTTAATGAGATAATGACACTTACAGTGGAATCATTTGCTAATAATAATCTTGAGACTGCTTCGAAGGTTGAGCCTCTTGAGGAGGTAATTGATAAACTTATGGATATCATTAAGGGTAACCATATCAGCCGTCTTCAGGCAGGTAACTGTACAATAGAATATGGTTTTGTGCTTTCAGATTTACTTAATAATCTTGAAAGAGTATCAGACCACTGTTCAAACGTTGCGGTTGCTATCATTGAGCTTGAGCATAACAGCTTTGAAACACATGAATATCTTCATGAGATTAAGAAGAGCGATAACGAGAATTTTATAGAAAACTATAGAATATTCTTAAAGAAGTACGCGATAAATGAATAAGAACTTGTGTAAAATATAATCAGAAAGGAACGAATTGGATTATGAAATGGATTCGTTTTACAATAGATACTACTACAGAAGCAGAAGATTTAATTAGTGATATGCTTCTTGAGCTTGGAATAGAAGGCATCGAGGTTGAGGATAATATACCACTCTCAGAAGCTGACACTAAGGCTATGTTTGTAGATATTCTTCCGGAGCTTCCGCCGGATGAAGGTCTTGCTAAGGTGAGCTTTTATCTTGAGCCTGAGCAGTATAGTGAAGAATTGCTTGCGAAAGTGGCAGAGGGGCTTGAAGAGCTTCGTATATTTGTTAATGTCGGTAGGGGTACAATATCTCGTTCCGAAACAGAGGATAAAGACTGGATTAACAATTGGAAGCAGTACTTTAAGCCATTTGTTGTAGATGATATTCTGATTAAGCCCACATGGGAGACTGTGGGTGAGGAACATAAAGATAAACTTGTGGTGCAGATAGATCCGGGTACAGCTTTCGGAACAGGTATGCATGAGACTACACAGCTTTGTATTAAACAGCTAAGAAAATATGTTAATCCGGAGACTAAGATACTTGATCTTGGTACAGGAAGCGGAATTCTTTCGATAATTGCTCTTAAGCTTGGCGCTAAATATGCCGTAGGAACAGATCTTGATCCTAATGCAATATGTGCCGCCAATGAGAATATGGCTTCTAATGATATTGATGCAGCACAATTTAAAGTGCATATTGGTAATGTAATTGATGATGAGAAATTACGCGAAGAAATCGGACTTAATGAGTATGATGTAGTAGTGGCTAATATTTTAGCAGATATTATTATACCGATGCAGAAGATTGTACATTTGTTTTTGAAACCCGGAGCAGTGTTCATTTCATCAGGTATCATCAACATGAAGGAACAGGCTGTGGTTGATGCGATTAGTGCTAATGAGAATCTTGAGATTATCGGCACTGAGTATCAGGGAGAATGGGTATCGGTAATCGCAAGGAGGAAATAAGCGTGTATCATTTTTTTGTACAACCTGAGCAGATAGGTGAAGGTAATGTGCGAATTGTGGGAACAGATGTTAACCACATAAAAAATGTGCTTAGAATGAAGAATGGTGAAGAGATATGCGTCAGTGATGGTCATGACAATGACTATTACTGTCGCATTGTCATGTTAGAAAAAGATGAGGTTGTTGCTGAGATTATAGGCGTGGAGAAGAGCAGTGCAAGGCTTGGCGCAGAGATTTATCTTTTTCAAGGATTGCCTAAGAGTGATAAAATGGAGCTCATTATTCAGAAAGCAGTAGAGCTTGGTGTGACCAAGATTATTCCGGTTGATACTAAAAGATGTGTTGTCAAGCTTGATGAGAAGAAGGCGGAAGCCAAGATTAAGCGTTGGCAGAGTATATCTGAGAGTGCAGCTAAGCAGAGTGGACGTAATGAGATACCGGAGATATGTCCGGTTATGAGATTCTCTGAAGCCCTCAAATTCGTTGAAGATTTTGATATTAAGCTCATACCCTATGAGTGCTCTGATAAAACTATGGCAGACACCAGAAGCATTATAAGCGGAATTAGAAATGGAATGAAAGTAGCTGTGTTTATCGGGCCTGAAGGAGGCTTTGAAGCTACTGAGGTAGATAAGGCACAAGAATACGGAGTATGTCCGATTACTCTTGGTAAACGTATACTTCGTACGGAGACAGCCGGACTTATGGTGCTTTCGGCTATGGTATATCAGTTGGAAGATTAATGTAGTGTAGATAAATTTTGGAGTGGAAATATAATATTTTAAAGAAAAGTCTGGGATAGAGATTATGGATGATAGATTAGTGTATTTGGATAATTCGGCAACTACAAGAGTATATAGTGAAGTGGCTGAACTTATGTGTAAGATTATGACGGAGGATTATGGTAATCCTTCTTCAAGACACACAAAAGGAATAGAAGCAGAAGCACATATAAAAAATGCTAAAACGATACTTGCAAAGCTTATCAAGGTGAATGAGAAAGAGATTCTTTTCACTTCGGGAGGAACGGAGTCTAATAACCTTGCTTTAATAGGAGTAACTGAAGCGAATAAAAGAGCAGGTAATCATGTGATTGTTTCGGATATAGAGCATCCTTCGGTTGCAGAGACTGCTAAGAGACTGGAGGAGCTTGGGTATAATGTTAGCAAACTTCCCGTTACGGACAAAGGTGTTGTGGATATAGCTAAGTTCAAGGAGATGCTTACTGAGGATACTGTTCTTGTGTCAACAATGTTTGTGAATAATGAAACGGGAGCAGTTGCACCGATTGAACAGATGGGAGCTTTGATAAGAGAACATGCACCTAAAGCTTTCTTTCATGTAGATGCGGTACAGGCATTTGGTAAATATAAGATCTACCCAAAGAAAATGAATATAGATTTACTTAGTGTAAGTGGACATAAAATACATGGGCCTAAAGGCGTCGGTTTCCTTTATATAAACGAGAAGGTTAAGATTAAACCGATAATGTTTGGCGGTGGTCAGCAGAACGGACTTCGTTCGGGTACGGATAATGTCCCTGGAATAGCGGGACTTGCACTTGCAGCGCAGATGATATATACTGATTTCGAATCAAAGATAGCGAAGATGTATGCACTTAAAGAAAGACTTATAGACGGAATAAGCAGAATGCCGGATGTTTACATTAACAGCATAAGAGGCGAAGAAGCAGCACCGCATATAATTAATGCAAGCTTTTTGGGAGTTAGAAGCGAAGTATTGCTTAATACCTTTGTAGCTTCCGGAATATGTGTATCTGCCGGTTCAGCGTGTTCGAGTCACAAACAGACAGTGAGTTCGACGCTTAAAGCTATGGGTGCAGACATTAAAAGAATGGATTCTGCTATAAGATTTAGTATGTGTGAATTCACAACAGAAGAAGAGATAGACCGATGTATAGAAGTTCTTGAAAAAGAATTGCCCATGCTTAGGCGATTTGTACGTAAGTAAATAAGTATTTGCGAAAGGAGATTCGAGATGTTCAAATCATTTTTGATAAAATACGGTGAGATAGGACTTAAAGGTAAGAATAGGCATGTGTTTGAGGATGCCCTTGTTAAACAGATATATTTTGGACTTAAGGATGTAGAAGGAGAGTTTAAGGTATCCAAAGAGCAGGGAAGAATATATGTGGATGCCTTGTCAGAGTATGACTATGATGAAACCCTTGAGGCGCTCACAAGAGTGTTTGGTATTGTTGGAATATGCCCGATGGTTCAGATAGAAGATGAAGGTTTTGACAATCTTGCGGCTTTTATAGCGGATTATATGGGAAAGGTGTATGGCGACAGAGAGCTTACATTTAAGGTGCATGCTAGACGTGCACGTAAGAATTATCCGCTTGAGTCGATGGAGATTAATGCAAGACTTGGTGAGAAAATACTTGATGCATATCCTAATATGAAGGTAGATGTGCATGATCCGGATGTACTTCTTTGCGTAGAGATTCGTAATAAGATAAGCATATATTCAGAGGAGATTCCGGGATGTGGCGGTATGCCGATAGGAACTAACGGTAAGGCTATGCTTCTTTTGTCAGGCGGAATTGACAGCCCGGTAGCAGGCTGGATGATTGCTAAAAGAGGTGTGCAGATTGAGGCAACTTATTTCCATGCACCGCCATATACAAGTGAGAGAGCAAAACAGAAGGTTGTAGACCTTGCAACCCAGATGTCCAAATATACAGGACCGATTAAACTTAATATTGTTAATTTTACCGATCCGCAGTTGTATATCTATGAGAATGCGCCACATGAGCAGCTTACTATCATCATGAGAAGATATATGATGAAGATAGCAGAGGAGCTTGCAACAAAGAGTGGTTCTATGGCACTTGTTACGGGTGAAAGTCTTGGACAGGTAGCAAGTCAGACTATCCAGAGTCTTTATACTACTAATGAAGTATGTACAATGCCTGTGTTCAGACCACTTATAGGCTTTGATAAACAGGACATTATAACTATAGCGGAGAAGATAGGAACATATGAGACTTCCATACTTCCATTTGAGGATTGCTGTACTATTTTCGTTGCGAAGCATCCGGTAACCAAGCCGATTCTTCATATCATACAGCGTTCCGAGAAGAAAATAGAAGAGAAGATGGATGAGCTCTGTAAAATAGCGATAGATACGGTAGAAACAGTTATTTGTCAATAAAAGTTTTGTGCAACAAAAAAAGGGGCTGTTGTAACAGCCCCTTAAAAATCTTTATTAAACGATGTATTTCTCAAGTGCGCTCATGATGTCGGCAGCATCGCCTTCTGCATGAATGTTTAAATCGATAGGCTTAGAAAGGTCTAAGCTGAAGATTCCCATGATTGACTTAGCATCGATAACGTATCTTCCTGATACAAGATCGAAATCAACATCAAAACGAGCGATCTCGTTAACAAATGATTTTACTTTGTCGATTGAATTTAAAGAAATTTTAACTGTTTTCATTGTGTAATACCTCCTATAATCTATTAACTTAATACCTAGGTATATATTAGCCAATTAAAAGGAAAAAGTCAACAATAAAATTTTATAATAATTCACTAGAAATATGGGAAATTTTGTAACAAATTAATCAAAAAAAGAAAGGTGTAATGACATATAATGAAAAAGGTATCGTTTCATACACTTGGATGTAAGGTAAATGCATATGAAACTGAGGCTATGCAGCAACGAATGGAGGAGGCAGGATATGAGCTGGTGCCATTCGGTGAAGAGGCAGATGTTTGTGTAATAAATACATGTACAGTAACTAATATAGCTGACCGAAAGTCACGACAGATGATTCATAAGGCTAAGAAGTTGAATCCGGAAGCAGTGATTGTGGCAGTTGGTTGTTATGTGGAAAGCGGACTTTCGGAATGTGAGAAGGATGAAAGTATAGATTTGGTTATTGGCAATAATCGTAAGGCGGATATTGTAAGCATTATAGAAGAATATACAGAGAACAGAAACAGTCAAAAGGCATATATGGCAGATATGTCGGCCAAATCAGTTGAATATGAGGATATGCCCCTTACTAGAGTGGAGAATCATACAAGAGCATACATTAAAGTGCAGGATGGTTGTAATCAGTTTTGCACATATTGCATAATTCCTTATACGAGAGGAAGAATAAGAAGCCGTGATAAGGGCTCTGTGATGGCGGAGGTTAAGCGACTCGCGGCTGAAGGCTATAAGGAAATTGTGCTTACCGGAATACATCTTAGTTCTTATGGGAAAGATTTGAATGAAGAAGAGAATCTTCTTACATTACTTTCAAGTCTTAATGAGATAGATGG
>JAFTJD010000054.1 GCA_017456585.1 Lachnospiraceae bacterium | reverse complement strand
TGCACTTATGTACATCGTAGTTATCTTACTTGGTACATCAGTAGGTGCTTCTACAAGTGCTGAGGCGTTCCTTAATGTAGCAACACTTAAGATTGTTGTACTTGGTCTTGTTGCGTTTGCTTTTGGTACGTTTGCAGGTGTTATGTTTGGTAAGATTATGTGCAAACTTTCGGGTGGTAAGATTAATCCTCTTATCGGTTCTGCCGGCGTATCGGCGGTTCCTATGGCAGCCAGAGTTTCTCAGAAGGTTGGTGCTGAGGCAGACCCTACTAACTTCCTTCTTATGCATGCTATGGGACCGAATGTTGCAGGTGTTATCGGTACTGCGGTTGCAGCCGGAACATTCATGGCTATTTTTGGTGTCTTTTAAGATACTGAATTGTTATTAAGATAATTATAAAAGGAGAAAAAGATATGGCAGAAATGGTAAAGAAACCGTTGAAAATAACAGAGACAGTTTTGCGTGATGCTCATCAGTCTCTTATCGCTACCAGAATGTCAACAGAGCAGATGCTTCCTATCATCGATAAGATGGATAAGGTTGGTTATCATTCAGTTGAGTGTTGGGGCGGTGCTACATTCGATGCATCACTTCGTTTCTTAAAGGAAGATCCATGGGAGAGACTTCGTAAATTAAGAGATGGTTTTAAGAATACTAAGTTACAGATGTTATTCCGTGGACAGAATATTTTGGGTTACAATCACTATGCAGATGATGTAGTTGAATACTTTGTTCAGAAGTCTATAGCTAATGGTATTGACATTATTCGTATTTTCGATTGCTTTAACGACTTAAGAAACCTTGAGACAGCTGTTAAAGCTGCTAACAAGGAAAAAGGACATGCACAGATAGCATTATCATATACACTTGGTGATGCATATACACTTGATTATTGGAGAGAGACTGCACGTCAAATTGAAGAGATGGGTGCTGATTCAATCTGTATCAAGGATATGGCAGGTCTCCTTGTTCCTTACGAGGCTACAAAGCTTGTTGAGGCATTAAAGGCAGGAACTAAGCTTCCTATCCAGTTACATACACACTACACATCAGGTGTTGCATCCATGACATATCTTAAGGCTGTAGAGGCAGGCTGTGACGTTATCGATACAGCTATGTCACCATTCTCAATGGGTACAAGCCAGCCTGCAACTGAGGTTATGGTTGAGACATTCAAGGGTACAGAGTATGATACTGGCTTAGATCAGAATCTTCTTGCTGAGATAGCTGATTACTTTAGACCAATGCAGGAAGAGGCTTTAAAGACAGGTCTTCTTAATCCTAAGGTTATGGGTGTTAATATTAAGACACTCCTTTACCAGGTACCGGGTGGTATGCTTTCTAACCTTGTATCACAGCTTAAGGATGCTAAGGCTGAAGATAAGTATTATGCAGTACTTGAAGAGATTCCGAAGGTAAGAAAAGACTTTGGTGAGCCACCGTTGGTAACACCTTCATCACAGATTGTTGGTACACAGGCTGTTATGAACGTTCTTCAGGGTGAGAGATATAAGATGGTTACTAAGGAGTCTAAGAAGGTTCTTTCAGGTGAGTTTGGACAGACAATTAAGCCATTCAATGCAGAAGTTCAGAAGAAGTGTATCGGTGATGTTGAGCCTATTACTTGTCGTCCTGCAGACTTAATTGAGCCACAGCTCGAGAAGTACGAGAAGGAGATTGCACAGTGGAAAGAGCAGGATGAGGATGTATTATCATATGCGTTATTCCCACAGGTTGCGACAGAGTTCTTCAAGTATCGTGAGGCTCAGAAAACTAAAGTTGATTCAGCAGTAGCTGATACAGCTAATAAGGCATACCCTGTATAAGAGTAAGTTGATTTTTGGACTGTGTGAATAAGCAGTCATGGAGAAATGCTACGGTGTTAACAACCACCGTAGCATTTCTGATTTTATATATTTTGAGAAGATATATATTATTGGCAAAAGTTTTAGTGTATTGTATAATTAAAAATAGGCAAAATGTTATATAGATATATAGTTTAAGCCAGAGATTATTTTCTTTAGATTTATAAGAGGGAAAAGAGAGTTTAATTTGAGCAGAAATATGAAAAATAAAGCACCTAAATTAAGTATAACAAGAATAAATTGTATAATTGTTATGTTGTCTGTTGTACTATGTTGTTTCGTAAGCGGATGTGGAAAGAAAGAAGGATATGTAACTAAACAGTTTTTTGCCATGGATACATGGATGGAGATACAGCTTCCTGAGTCGTGTGATGATAAGGATTTAGAATTATATTTTAATGATGTGGAAGCTATTGTTAGAAAGTTAGAAGCCTGCTTTTCTGTAACTTCAACTGCAAGCGACTTGTACAAGCTTAATAATGATATTAATGAAAATGTAACACTTGATAGCAAGGAACTTCTGGATATTCTTAAAGAGGGAGAATATCTTGAGGATTTGACCGATGGTGCTTTTTGTGATAAATTATATGTTATATCAAAAGAATGGGGCTTTACTACAGGTAATTATAAGGTTCCTGATAAGGCTTGGCTAGATGCCGAGATTTTAGAAATACAAGATATTATGGATGATAGTAATACTGACATTAGTGTAGATATTAATGAATCATCTGTTATCAGACCTGTAGGGACTTGTTTTGATCTTGGCGGTATTGCTAAGGGATATGCTACAGATAAGATTGTAGATTATCTGGCTGATAAGGGGATTAATAGTGCCATAGTTAACCTTGGCGGCAACATTTATGCATTTGGCGATAAGCAGGGTAAAGAAGATAGATTTGTGGTTGGAATCACTGACCCGTTTGACAATACCTTACTTGGTACGGTTATGGTTAAAGATATGGCAGTAGTAACTTCCGGGAATTATGAACGATATTTTGAACTAGATGGAGAAAGGTATCATCATATTATTGATTCAACGACAGGCTATCCTGCTGATAATGGTTTGGTCTCGGTTACCATAATTTCTGAAGATGCCTCATATGCAGATGGATTATCCACAGCATTATTCGTAATGGGCCTTGATGAAGCGATTACTTTTTGGGAGAATAACAGAAATTCTTTTGATGCTATTTTGATTACAGAGAATAATGAAATCTATTATACTGAAGGATTATTGGATAATTTTGTTATGACAGAGAAACCTTATACATGTAAATTGGTGAAATAAAGCAAAATAGTTTACATAACTAAATTATGTAAACTTAAAGATAAATACAATTATGAAAGGATATATTGATATGATAAAACCTGCATTAAGGGATGAGATATTATTAAAGATAGAAAAACCTGTAAGATACCTTGGTAACGAGGTGAACATGGTTAAGAAGGACCCGACAAACGTGGATATTCGTTTCGCGATGTGTTTTCCGGACCTCTATGAGATAGGTATGTCACATCTTGGTATTCAGATTATATATGACATGCTTAATAGGAGAGATGATATTTACTGCGAAAGAGTATATTCTCCGGGACTTGATCTTGATAAAATACTTAGAGAAGAGAATATTCCGCTGTTTTCACTCGAGACACAGGAGCCGGTTAAGAACTTTGACTTCCTTGGTATAACTTTGCAGTATGAAATGTGTTATACCAATGTTTTACAAATACTCGAACTTTCACAGATACCGCTTTTGGCTAAAGACAGAGATGATGATATGCCTATTGTTATCGGTGGCGGTCCTTGTGTGTATAATCCGGAACCGGTTGCTGATTTCTTTGATATATTTTATATAGGTGAAGGTGAGACCAGATATTATCAGATGATGGACCTTTATAAGAAATGTAAGAGTGAAGGTCTTGGAAGAAAAGAGATTCTTAAGAAGATTGCAGAAGAAATACCGGGTATGTACGTTCCGGCATTGTATGAAGTTACATATAATGAAGATGGTACTATCTCTAGCTTTGAACCTATATATGATACAGTTCCGTCAAAGGTTAAGAAGGAAATTGAATGGAACATGAGTGATACTTTTTATCCGGAGAAACCGCTTGTACCATTTATTAAGGCAACACAGGACAGAGTTGTACTTGAGATACAAAGAGGATGTATAAGAGGATGCCGTTTTTGCCAGGCAGGTATGATATATAGACCTGTTAGGGAGAGAAATGTTGAGTTCCTTAAGAAGCTCGCAGTTAGTATGCTTGAGAGTACCGGACACGAAGAGATTTCACTTAGCTCATTAAGCTCAAGTGACTATTCACAGCTTAAAGAATTGGTTTATTTCCTTATAGACGAAGTAAGAACTAAGGGCGTTAATATTTCACTTCCTTCGCTTAGAATAGATGCTTTTTCACTTGATGTTATGAGCAAGGTTCAGGACATTAAGAAGAGCAGCCTTACATTTGCACCGGAAGCAGGTTCACAGCGACTTAGAAATGTAATTAATAAAGGTCTTACTGAAGAGATAATTTTAAATGGCGCAGCTGAAGCTTTTCGTGGCGGTTGGAATAAGGTTAAGCTATATTTTATGCTTGGTCTGCCTACAGAGACAGAAGAAGATATGGAAGAAATCGCCATTCTTTCAGATAAGATAGCAAGATTATATTATGACACCGTCCCGAAGGAAGAAAGACACGGTAAAGCGCAGATTACAGCCAGTACATCTTTCTTTATTCCAAAGCCTTTTACACCATTCCAGTGGGCAAGGATGTATGATAAAGAAGATTACATCGGAAAAGCAAGGGTTGTTAATGCTAAGATGAAGTCTATGCTTAACCATAAAAGTCTTAAATATAACTGGCATGAAGCAGATGTTACTGTTCTTGAGGGCGTAATGGCACGTGGAGACAGAAGAGTATCTAAAGTTATTCTCGAAGCATATCGTCTTGGTTGTATGTTTGATGCGTGGTCTGAATCCTTTTCTAATGATAAATGGATGCAGGCATTTGAAAATACAGGCATAAGTATAGATTTTTACAATAAAAGAGAACGAGATTTGGATGAAATCTTGCCATGGGATTTTATTGATGCAGGTGTTACTAAGGAATTCCTTAAGAGAGAATGGAAGCGTGCACTTGAAGAAAAGGTTACACCTAATTGTCGTGCGGCATGTGCTAACTGCGGATTAAAACCTTTAGGAGGAGCAATCTGTAATGAGAGATAAGATAAGAGTTAAATTTGAAAAAACAGGAATGATGAAGTTTATTGGTCATCTTGACGTAATGAGATATTTCCAAAAAGCAATTAGAAGAGCTAATATAGATATTGCATATTCTGAAGGGTTTTCACCGCATCAGAAGATGTCATTTGCAGCACCGCTTGGAATCGGTTTAGTTGGAATGGGTGAATATTTTGATATAGAAGTTTATTCTATACAAGGAAGCTCAGAGGATATGAAGAATGCACTTAACAATACCATGGTTGACGGATTTAAGGTTGTAAGCTTAAGAAAGCTTCCTGAAAATGTGCCGAATGCTATGTCAAGTGTATATGCAGCAGATTATACAGTTACCATTCATGGTGATAATATAAAACTTTCTCCGAAAGAGTTATCAGAGAAGATTATTGCATTCTATAATCAGGATACGATTATAACAGAGAAAGAAACTAAGAAAAGTACCAGAATGCTTGATATTAAACCGTTAATCTATTCACTTACGAGTGTAGATGGTGTTACTAAGATGTGTCTTAGTACCGGAAGTACCGATAATATTAAACCGGAGTTGGTTATGCAGAAATTCTGTGAAACTTATCTTGGAATAGAATATACAGAAGACCCCATTCTTTTTGATTATCAAAGAGATGAGGTATATACCAATGTAGCCAAAGAGGGTGAGGCTATGAAATTAGTTACTTTAGAAGATATGGGTGAGGTTATTGAAGGATAAGCTTTTACTTACTAAGTATGATGGATGTATTCTTAGTGCGAGACGAAGTGGTAATGAAATAATTGAATTAAGCTTTGAGCCTGAGAAGGAACAGACTATAGTTGGCAATGTTTATGTTGCCAGAGTTGAAAATGTCGTTAAGAATATAGGTGCTGTTTTTGTATCATATGATAAAGGTGAAATAGCATATTTGCCGCTTGAAGAGGCGACATTTGGTAAACTTAATAAAGATAATACACCGGTTCACCAGGGGGAATTACTTCTCATTGAGATAGCAAGTGAGGCAATTAAGACTAAACCACCTAAGGCTACCACATACATTAATTGTACCGGAAGATACAGTGTACTTACCATGGGTAAACCGGGACTTGGAATATCTTCAAAGATAATTGATGCTAATCTCAGAAACCTTTACAAGGATGAATTTACGAAGTATCTTACGGATGAATACGGAATTATCATAAGAACAAGTGCTGAAAGTGTTTCTTTTGAAGAGATTAGAAAAGAGATTGAACAGCTTATCAAAGATTATGAATCAATAATCAAGTATGCAGATACGAGAAGTGCTCATACTATCTTGAGAAAAGATGAGAAAAGCTATCTTAAGGCTCTTAGGAATATAGATTTTAATGAAATATCTCAGATAGTTACGGATGATACTTTGATATATAAAGATGTACTTGAATATATTGAACGATATGATAGCAGTATGAAAGATAAGCTTGTGCTTATGAATGAAGAAACAGATTCCGTACTCAAAATATATGGACTTGAAAGTAAGATAAAACAGGCTCTTTCGAGTACTGTATGGTTGAAATGCGGAGGATATCTGGTTATACAACCGACGGAGGCACTTACAGTTATAGATGTTAATTCAGGTAAATGTATTTCTAAGAAGAAGTCAATTAAAGATACAGTTAGAAAGGTGAATTTTGAGGCATGTGAAATGATAGCAAAACAGTTGCGCCTCAGAAATTTGTCGGGTATAATAATAGTAGATTTTATTGATATGGATGATGAGGATATGCGCAAAGAGTTATTGGATGAACTTAAGAAATGCATAGAACCTGATCCTGTCAAAACAGTTGTTGTGGATATTACAAAACTTAATCTTGTAGAGATTACAAGAAAGAAGATAAGAAAACCTATATATGAGCAGCGTTTACAAAAAGGTTGATAATATTGGGGAGGTAAGCTGTGGCAGAGATTATAGGAAGTAAAGATGTATATCTTATTATAAAACAGACGCTTAGTATGGTTAACCAGGATATTATGACTCATGGGGAAATAACGGGATATATTCTGGCTAAGATGCTGGAATGTGAGAATACATACACTAAGCAGGAGATAGCCGATTATGCAATGATAGCTGTGTTGCATGATTTGGGATTGTTTAATCGTAAACATGAAGTTTCTATGTTTGAACTAGAGAATACAGATGTATGGGCACACTCTATATATGGATATCTGTTTCTTAAGCATTTGTCGCCGCTTGGTGATATGGCAGAGATTATACTCTATCACCATCTTGATTATGAATTATATGGCAGAATTAAATCAAAATATATGAAAGTCATTTCATATCTTAATCTTGCGGACAAGATGGATACATTTATGCATGCAAGACAGTGGCAGATGGAGAGAGAATATTTTCAGAAATATCGTGATATTAAGTTCTCGGGACAGGCACTTGATTGGTTTTATAAGACAGATGCGAAATATAAGATACTTGAGAAACTTAGTGATGGTTCTTATCGAATGGAGCTTATGCAGATACTTTCAGAAAGAACTTTCTCTAATGAATATAAGAAAAGATATCTCGAACTTCTTATATATACAATTGATTTCAGAAGTGAACATACTGTTGACCATACAATGGCAACAACTACATTTGCACATGAAATCGGCAGATGTATGAGACTCAGCGGCTATGATCAACAGAATCTGTATTATGGTGCTCTTTTGCATGATCTTGGCAAACTTGCCATACCTGTTGAGATACTTGAAGCTCCGCGTAAGCTTACAGATGAAGAAATGCGTGTTATGCGTATGCATGTAGAGATTACGCAGGACATACTTGAAGGTATAGTTAGCAAGGAGATATATGAGATAGCGATAGCTCATCATGAGAAAATAGATGGCTCCGGATATCCAAGAGGGCTTAAAGGTGATCAGTTAAGCATTACACAACGTATACTTGCTGTTGCTGATATACTTAGTGCTTTGTATGGTAAAAGAAGTTATAAAGATTCTTATGATAGTGAAGTTATAAGAAAGTTGATTGAAAAACTGGAGCAAGAAGGAAAGATTTGTCCGAAGGTTTCAGGGTATGTTCTTAGAAATTGGAGTGAAATTATTAAGAATTTTGATGAAGAGCATAAGAGACGTATGGCTACATATCTTATGATTAAAGAACAGTATGCACTTATATATGAACAGTTCAAAAATTTAAAGTAAAAATACTTGACAAAACTTGCCTATAATGTTAGAATTGTCTAGTGTGCCGCACAATGAGGTTATAAGTGTCGGGTTTTCCGGCCACCGAAGTTGGCGAGTATTGATAATAGGAGGTGCCATATGTACGCAATTATAGCAACAGGTGGTAAGCAGTACAAAGTAGCTGAAGGCGATATTATCAAGGTTGAGAAGCTTGGTGTAGAAGCTGGCGAAACTGTAACATTTGACAAGGTTCTTGTTGTTAACAACGGTGAGCTTAAAGTAGGAGCTCCTTGTGTTGAAGGCGCAACTGTTTCAGCAACAGTTATCGCTGAGGGTAAGGATAAGAAAGTTATCGTTTACAAGTACAAGAGAAAGACCGGATATCACAAGAAGAACGGACACAGACAGATGTTTACTAAGGTTAAGATTGACAAGATCAATGCTTAATAAATAGTGATATTATGATTAAAGTAACGTTTTTTCATGATTCGAATGATGTTATTAAAGGTTTTAAATTGAATGGACATGCGGAATATGGTGAATATGGCAAGGATATTGTTTGTTCAGCAGTTTCTGCATTGACTGTGAATACTGTTAATTCTATAGAACACTTTACGAAAGATAAGTTTTCTTGTAAGAATAAATCAGGACATTTAGAATTTGAACTTAAGAGTTCGGCAAGTTCTTCTGATACACAGTTGTTGTTACATTCACTAAAGCTTGGTTTACAAGCAATTGAGAAAGACTATTCTACTGAGTATATATCAGTTACATCTAAGGAGGTGTAAGTTATGTTGAAGATGAACCTTCAGTTGTTTGCTCATAAGAAGGGTGTTGGTTCTACAAAGAACGGCAGAGATTCTGAGTCAAAGAGACTTGGCGCTAAGAGAGCAGACGGACAGTTTGTTAAGGCTGGCAATATTCTTTACAGACAGCGTGGTACAAAGATCCATCCTGGTAACAATGTTGGTCGCGGTGGTGACGATACATTATTTGCATTAGTTGATGGCGTTGTAAAGTTTGAGAGAAAAGGAAGAGACAAGAAACAGGTTTCTGTATATCCTAGAGTCGTAAACGAATAATAAAGAATAGAAGAGGCTGTTTTAATACAGCCTCTTTTTTACCTTATTTAATTTGAAATGGGGGATTATCGATGTTTGCTGATAGAGCAAAAATATTTATTAAATCAGGAAAAGGCGGCGACGGTCATGTAAGCTTTAGAAGAGAGCTTTTTGTCGCTGCAGGTGGTCCGGACGGTGGAGATGGCGGCCGTGGAGGAGATATTGTATTTGTTGTTGATACAGGTTTGAATACGTTAACAGATTTTCGTCATGTTACCAAATATGTGGCAGAAAGCGGCGAAGAAGGCGGTAAGAGAAACTGTCACGGTAAAGATGGCGAGGATTTAATTATAAAGGTGCCGGAAGGAACTGTAATTAAAGAAGCTGAAAGCGGCAAGGTTATTGCAGATATGTCCGGAGATAATAAACGAGAAGTTATATTGAAAGGCGGCCGTGGAGGAAAAGGCAACAGACATTATGCTACAGCTACAATGCAGGTGCCTAAGTATGCTCAACCCGGACAGCCGGCTAAGGAACTTTGGGTTAATCTTGAATTGAAGGTTATCGCAGATGTAGGACTTGTTGGATTCCCTAATGTAGGTAAATCAACATTTTTGTCAAGAGTAACTAATGCTAAACCAAAGATTGCCAATTATCATTTTACAACTCTTAATCCTAATCTTGGAGTAGTTGACTTTAAAGAGGGTAAGGGCTTTGTTATTGCGGATATTCCGGGTCTTATTGAGGGTGCAAGTGAGGGGATCGGCCTTGGACATGAGTTCCTTAGACATATCGAGAGAACTAAAGTTTTGATTCATATAGTTGACGCTGCTTCAACAGAGGGCAGAGATGCAGTTGACGATATCAATAAGATTAATGATGAATTAAGGGCTTACGATGAGAGACTTATGGAGCTTCCGCAGGTTATAGCAGCTAATAAAATTGATGCTATATATGATGAGGAAGATTCAACTATTCAAAGAATTAAAGATGAATTTGAGCCACAAGGAATAAAGGTTTTCCCAATATCCGCAGTAAGTGGTAAAGGCTTGCAGGAACTCTTATATTATGTGAGAGAGATGCTTGAAAGTGTAGACCAGGCACCGGTTATTTTTGAAAAAGAATACTTTACAGAAGTGCTCGATGATCCTAATGAGCCATATTCAGTATATGTTGAAGACGGTATTTTCTATGTTGAAGGACCACGTATCGAAAGAATGCTTGGTTATACCAATCTTGACTCAGAGAAGGGCTTTGATTTCTTCCAGAAGTTCATGAAGACAAATGGTATTCTTGATGAATTAGAAGCGCTTGGAGTTCAGGACGGAGATACTGTAAGAGTATATGGCTTTGATTTTGATTACTATAAATAAGTGATATTTGTTATTTGAAGATATAATTTGCTTTACGATAACAGAAAGGAATGAAGATAGAATGACAACTAAGGAACGTGCGCATTTAAAAAGCCTTGCAAGTACGATGAATCCTATTTTTCAAGTAGGTAAATCAAGCATTACTCCTGAATTTACAGAAGCTATAAGAGAGGCTTTAGAAGCAAGAGAGCTTATTAAGCTTAATGTTCTTAAGAACTGTATGGACGATCCAAGAGAGATTGCTGAGGTTTTGGCAGAGAGAACCGGCTCAGAGGTTGTACAGGTTATTGGTAAGAAGATTGTTCTTTATAAGGAAAATAAGGACAAGAAGAATAAGATTACATTCTAATATATTCTTATTTCGGAGTTGATAGAATGAGTAAGATGAAAATAGGTATTCTTGGTGGAACATTTGATCCTATTCACAAAGGACATATAAGCCTTGCGGAAAATGCTTATAAACAGTTTGGGCTTGATAAGATTTTGGTTATGCCATCCGGAAATCCTCCTCACAAAACAGATAGAGGCATTACAGAAGCTGTTCATCGTAATAGAATGATTGAGCTTGCGATTAAAGATAAGGTTTATATGGAATTATCTCTATTTGAGCAGGAAAGAACAGGATATATATATACGGCAGAGACGCTTATTCTTTTAAAAGAGGCTAATACTGATTGTGAGTACTATTTTATCGTGGGCGGAGATTCTTTGGCTTCTATGGGCAAATGGCGCACACCTGAGACAATATTTGCTAATGCAATAATATTGGCAGCAACAAGAGAAGGCGTAGATAAAGCATCTGTACTGGCATTAATTGATGATTATAAGCACAAATATAATGCTACCATCTATCCTTTGGATATTCCGGATATACGTATTTCATCTGAGATGATTAGAAGCTGTGTAAACGAAGGTAAAAATATAAAGGAATTAATTCCTAATCAAGTTTGGAATTATATATGTGATAATAAACTATATAACTAATGTTTATTATATTATGTGTGTATGTATAATGAGATTATATATATAACGCAATAAATAATATTAGGATATCGGTATAAGATTATGGACTATATTGAAAAGAAAAAAGAAGTTGAGACTAAGTTGAAAGATATTCTTTCAGAACGAAGATATATGCATACGGTAGGTGTAGTTGATACTGCCTCCGAAATGGCAGAAATATATGGCTATGATGCCGATAAGGCAAAGCTTGCAGCTGTGTTGCATGATCTTGCAAAGGATTATTCATCTGTTGCACAGCTTAGAAAATGCAAGGAAGCAGGAATAGAACTTTCTGCGGTGGAAGAAGCCAATACAGAGCTTATTCATGCTAAGCTTGGTGCGGTACTTGCAAAGACTGAGTACGGAATAGATGACGATGAGATATGCGAGGCTATTAAGTGGCATACTACAGGTAAACCGGATATGAAGCTTCTTGAAAAGATAATATTTGTAGCTGATTATATTGAACCGGGACGTGATAAAGCACCGAATCTTGATGCTATTCGTAAAATAGCCCGGAAGGATATTGATGATGCAGTATATTATATTATGAGAGATACGCTTTATTATCTTTATATGACACAGCCTTATGCTGTTGATGAGATGACTAAGAAAGCATTTGAATATTATAAAGCTATATTTAAAACAAAACATGATAAGGAGGAAATATAATGACTTCACGTGAAATGGCTAAAGTTGCATCACTTGCAATTGAAGATAAGAAGGGTATGAATATCAAGGTTATTGATATTTCAAAAATTTCTGTACTTGCAGATTACTTTATTATCGCAAGCGGTAGTAATAAGAACCAGGTGCAGGCAATTGCAGATAATGTACAGGAAGAATTGTTTAAAGTAGGACATGAATCAAAGCAAGTAGAAGGTTATCAGACTGCTAATTGGATTCTTCTTGATTACGGCGATATTATCGTTCATATCTTTAGTGATGAGGACAGATTATTCTATGACCTTGAGAGAATATGGAGAGACGGACAGAGTATAGAGGTTGCTGAACTGTAAAGAAGCTCCTTTAGTTACGAAGGGATTTTTTGTACACATTGCAAATGATAGTTCCTTCTAAGACACGCTCTCGCTCCGTGAAAAACGTAGCAGTACTAAACTCAGAAAGTCAAATGAGGAATAATGCGATACAGATAATCTCAAAATAATTGAGTTGCCTGATACGCATTACTCCTCATTTTTCTTCGTTAAGTGCTGACGTTTTTCAAGGGTCTTAACAGGAATCTATCATTTGCAATGTATCTAAAATTTATGTACGTAACTAAAGGAGATTGCTTCCAGCATTATGTATAACTCTATATATGGATATTTCGTTGTACAAATATGATATGGTTAATAGCAAAATTTTAAGGAAAAATGCATTGTATAATTGTATACAATCTTTAAAATTAAAAAGAAGTTTACATAATATAGTTATGTAAATGAAAACAAGCAAAAAGTAAACCCGGCAGACGAAAGGGTCATAGTGACTGGTCTGTATGCCGGGTTTATGTATTAGATAATATTCTTGCGGTATAATCCGGTTACTTTGCCAAGAATCTCAACATGATCAACTATGATTGGTTCCATGTAGTCATTCTCAGGCTGTAATCGATAGTGACCGTTCTCTTTATAAAATCTCTTGACGGTAGCAGAGTCATCAACCAAGGCTACAACTACATCGCCATTGTTAGCTGTATTACACTGTTCAACAACAAGGTAATCACCATCAAAAATTCCCATGTTAATCATACTCTCGCCTTTAACAACAAGTATAAATGTCTCTCTGTTAGAAAGCATATCGGTAGGAAGAGGGAAGTATGTATCTACATTCTCAACTGCAAGTATAGGTTCGCCGGCAGCAACGCGACCAACAACGGGAACAGTAGCAACCTCGCATCTTGTATTATAGAAGTTCTCATCAAGTATCTCTATAGCACGTGGCTTAGTAGGATCTCTTCGTATATATCCGTTCTTATCAAGAGTCTCTAGATGAGAATGAACGGATGAAGTAGACTTAAGATTAACTGCTGCACAAATATCACGTACTGTAGGTGGATAGCCCTTCTTCATAATCTCGTCTTTTATAAACTCTAATATCTCAGCCTGCTTGGCTGTAAGTTTAGAATTAGCCATAATATATGTACCTCCTGAAATAATTATATTAAAATTAAGTGTACAAATGTTTGATTATGAAAACAGTATAACACATAAATCAGATAAATGCAAACAAATGTTTTCGAAAATTTGTTCGAAAAGTATTGACAAACATCTGTTCGTGTGATAAATTAATATCAGAACAAATGTTCATTATGAATTTGGCAAAGGAAGGTTGATACTTATGAAGAAGAACAGTAGAAGAAACGGTAGATATATAATAATAACAGCTATCATGAGTATATTATTTCTTTCAGTAATACTTGGTGGGAAGTTGTTCGCTAATGTTAATGCCAAAGATGATTTTGTTAAGAGTTATGCGCAGATTATGGTAGAAGACGGTGACAGCCTTTGGTCTATTGCTAATAGATATACACCTGAAGGATATGATGTTAAGGATTATATGGATGAACTTAAGCAACTTAATCATATCGAGAATGATGTCATTTTGGCAGGATATACACTTACCGTAGTTTTATATAACTAGTATTAGTCATAAGTAGCATTTAATATATTATTATTGTTGTTGTTATTTCATTTTAGATTTAAAGAACAGGGAGAGACCTTCCTGTTCTTGTTTTGTATATCAGAGTTGTGATTAAATGTATAATTACATATATAATTCAATGATTTGATATTATGAATATGTATTTGACAAATCATATACTTAAGGTTAAGATACATTAGAGAAGATAAACAGGAGGTTGTTTTATATGAAGTTATTTATGCCGACGAAAGTATATAGTGAAGAAGGTTGTGTGAGAAAACATGCTAAAGAGATAGCTGCTTATGGTAAGAAAGCTATGATTATTACAGGCAAGCATTCTGCTAAAGTTACAGGAGCATATGATGATGTTGTTAGTGCTTTGCAACAAGAAGCAGTTTCATATATAGTTTTTGATGAGGTAGAAGAGAATCCGTCTGTTGAAACAGTAATGAAAGCCAGAAAGATAGGGCTTGATAATAATGTTGATTTTGTAATTGGTATAGGTGGAGGTTCACCGCTTGATGCTTCTAAGGCGATTGCGCTTATGATGACGAATCCTGATAAGACAGAAGATGTTTTATACAAGAATGAAGTGCTTCCGTGTATGCCGATAGTTTGCGTACCTACAACTTGCGGAACAGGTTCAGAAGCTACACAGTACTCCATTCTTACTTTACATGATCAGAGAACTAAGAGAAGTATAAGTCATACGCTTTTCCCTGAATTGTCATTACTTGATTCAAGATATTTGAGAACTATGTCAAGGGAATGCCTTGTTAATACCTGTGTAGATGCACTTGCGCATTTGGTTGAAAGTTATTTTAATACTAATGCATCAGAACTTAGCAGGATATATAGTAGAGAAGGTCTTCGTATTTGGTCTAAGTTTAAGGATTCATTGAAGAATGGTAATGTTTCTGCTGAGGATTATGAGGATATGATACATGCTTCAATGATTGCCGGAATAGCTATCGCACATACAGGAACTTCTGTGCCACACGGCATGAGTTATTCTATTACATATGAACGAAAGATACCGCATGGTAAGGCTGTAGGAATGTTCTTAGGCGGATATGTAGATTTCTATAAGGAAAAGAAAGATGTAAAAGTTGTTCTTGATATTCTCGGATTTGATACAGCAAGCGATCTTAGACAGTATATCAGAGGATTACTTGGTGTGGTAGAGATAGAAGATGAGCTTTTGGTTGCTGATGCTAAGGGATTGTTGGAGAATCCTGCTAAGCTTAAGAACTATCCTTATGAGATTTCAGAACAAGATTTGATTGAAATGGCTAACTAGAATATGTTAAATGAAACAGGAACCCCGTTATTGTGGGTTCCTGTTGTGTTTTTCTCTAAGGGAAACTTGATTCCTTGCTAATCGTTGTTTCTCATCTTCAATTGCGGCATAGTGTTTTCTGGTAGTGTTAACATCAGAGTGTCCAAGAACTGATGCGACCAGGTAAATGTCACCGGTTTCACGATATAAGCTCGTGCCGTAGGTACTTCTTAATTTATGTGGTGTTATGTTCTTAAGCTGTGTAACAAGCTTGGAATATTTCTTTACAAGATTTTCAACGCTTCGTACATTGATTCGTTTACGTTGAAGTGATAAGAAAAGAGCATTCTCATGGCCCGTCTCAGGAATGATATGTTTGCGTTCTTCTATGTAATCAAGTAAGGTTTCGGCAACTTCATCGCTGAAATATACAATCTGTTCCTTGCCGCCTTTTCTTAATATCTTGATGCCGGTATTTTTGAAATCAACATCATTGATATCAAGTCCTACACATTCAGAAACACGGATTCCTGTACCTAGCAGAAGCGTTAAAAGGGCCAAATCACGTTTTTTGGTTTTGTCATGAAAATGTTTAGCCTTCTTAGTAAGCTTGTCGCCTTGTTCGACTTCGTCGAGAAGTGATGCAACCTCATCAATATCTAAGCGAACAATTTCTTTTTGATGCAACTTAGGCATACTTACTATTGAAGCGGGATTAGTCTTAATCATTTCCTTGCGATAGAAGTAGTTATATAGAGTTCGTAGAGTAGCAAGTTTACGCATTTTACCGCGTTCTTTATTCTGGTGTTCATTATCATCCTTAACATAATACGATAGATATTCTAAGTATTCTTCAATATCTAATGCAGTTATCTGGTCAAGTATCTCAAGCGGAAGCTCTGTAACAGGAGTATTCTTATAAACAGGATTATTCTCTGTTATATACTTGAAGAAAACACCTAAGTCATAGGCGTAAGCTATCCTGGTTCTTGACGCGGTAGTGGGTTCTATGCCGCGAAAAAATGTGGTGGTGAACTTAGGTAATTTAGAGATTAGTTCACGTAATTTAAACGTATTTTCTTTATTAAGATTATCATGATAGCTACCGTTTCCGACATTTTTGTTATCACTCATAGCGAGATTCCCTTCTTTGTGGCCAACCTTTAATATTACCATCAAGTATCGCTCGGAACATTCTTTCTTTAACTCCGGGATTTTCCTGATTGAGTTGTTTTAAAAGGTTCTTGACATATTCGCGTTTAGTATTACCGTCCATTGGACATGGACTTTTGACAACAGGTAAATTATTTTTCTTAGTAAATCCGATTATATCGGCTTCGTTCATGTACATTAAAGGTCTGATAACTGTCAGCTTCATCCTGTCAAGATAAGTATATGGTGAAAAACTATGGAAGCGACCTTCATATATAAGAGAGAGAAGCATCGTCTCAATAACGTCATCCTTATGATGAGCATAAGCAATCTTGTTACAGCCTAAGGACTCAGCCATATCATTAAGTGCACCTTTACGCATCTTAGCACATAAGGAACATGGACTAGCTTCCTTGCGTTCTTCAAATATTATAGGTGCAATGTCTGTTTTGACAATTGTATAATTTACACCTAAAGAGTCGCAGAGGCGCTTAATTTCCTCAAAATTGACGTTATTAAAGCCAAGGTCTACAGTAATAGCTTCGATTGTAAAAGGCTTAGGATAGAAGCGCATAAGGCCATGCAGGGCATAAAGCATGGTAAGGCTGTCTTTTCCTCCGGATATTCCAACGGCAATCTTGTCGCCGGCATCTATCATATTATAATCATCTATAGCGCGTCTTGTATAACTTAGAACTTGTTGAAGTTTCATAATTTCTCCATTCAGTAAATATATATTAGCTTATATTGATAAAGCTTTATATCAATTATAACACATATTTGAACTAATTAAAATCATAACTTGAAATACAAAGTTTTAAAACAAAGTTGACACGATAATCTAAAGAAGCTATACTATAAATGTGTTTTGTTTTGTGATTTTATATATATGAGAAGGAGCGGACAAAATGGATTTTTTTAGTAAAATTGGTAACAAAATAACTGATACAACAGAACTTAGTAAGTTAAAGAATCAAATAACAGCAGAAGAGAATTTGATAAAGGAAAAGTACACAGAAATTGGCAAGAAATTCTATGAAGAGAATCCGGATTTGGATAATGCCAATTATAATGATTTGTTTAAAGCCATTAATGAATCAAAAGCAAAGATTGAACAGTATAATAACCAGATTATACTTATCAAAGGTACATATAATTGTCCTACATGTGGAACTGAAGTTTCAATTGCAGCAGGATTCTGCGTTTCATGCGGAACGAAGTTAGAACCACCTAAAGGTAATATTTGTCCGACATGCGGAGTGAAGATAGAGAAAGGTGCTACGTTCTGTGCTTCTTGTGGAACCAGACTTGTAGAGGAAGTAGTAGAAGAAGGGAATAAGTGCCCGTCGTGTGGTGCTAAGGTAGATCCTTCTGCATTATTCTGTACATCATGCGGAACAAAGATGGCAGTTGTAAAGCGTTGTAATGCATGCGGTACACAAGTTCCGGATGATGCTGTTTTCTGCGAGAATTGTGGTGCTAAATTATAGAGTTCTTGATATACATAATATCAGATAAATATGATAGCTGTTTCGGGATATGAACCGGGACAGCTATTTTGTTATGGTTTTTTTGTGCAAAAAATCCTTTTCAGATAAAAATATAACATATTATATTATATTATATTATATAGATAATTTTTAGGGAGGATATCTCTATAAGGTAAAGCTTATGAAACTTATGTGGTTCGCAGACGCCCTTTCATATAAGAATAGAGGAGTAGCAATAACAGGACTGGTATACCAGGCATTACCAATGGGCGCAGTTCCTATAGGACATGATTTAATTATTGAATTAAAAGGGGTACCATGTATATATTAATACAGCACCAAAAGATATAATTTCATTTGAATATGCAGAATATTTGCAGATATAAAGCAATAAATATGCATGATATGATATTTTTAACAATTAACATTTGTGAAAAAAATAACGAAAATCAATAGGTAATTACATTTTATAATATAACATGATGTATAGACTACAAATATCTTGATATTAGTTATATTATGTATAGCAAAGTCATTCTCTATAATCATATTAATTAATAATAAAATCAAATCAGAATATGTTTTAGGTGTAATTATTATATTAATTAGGCGCAAATTGTTGTTATAAGTATGAATAAGACATATTATAGTTAGACCATGTAACTAGGCAGGAATATGTACACATTAGATATAAACATATTTGTAACGGAGAATAAATAAGCTCTGTATGAATTTATTAGAAGATTCCATGGATAAAATATAGGTAGACAAGTGTGAAAAATTGAACCAGAACTTTAGCATAGAAATATAGTCGGATTGATATAATAAGGCAAGGTATATATAGTAAAAACATTTAAAACATATTATATGTAAGCTTGAAATATTATTGATATATATATAATTATGTAAAGATATGATAATCATACAATATCTAAACAATAAAGCAACAAGTAAGCATACAAATTGAAAAGATGTATTATAGATGGATGCCGGGGATATATGACAAGAATGGCGCTGATAGGCTACTCTTTACTATAAACATTTCGTTAAAGCTGTCTTTTGCGAATAGTTAGATATATGACAATACCGCTCTCTTATATGGATTTTATATTAGAATCAGGCGTAGTTGACATAAAATAGTTATGTGAACTACGCCTGATTTTTGGAATATAGTGATAGATATATCTATATTTTACCGAAGTATACTGATGTTTTGTTAGGCATTACGAGGATATCCTTATTTGAATATTTTTTAAACAAATTATGTAGTGCATTTAGATATTCTTCATAATGCATATCCCCGACTTTTAATGAATACGAACCGGATAAATTACGACTGATAAACTTATTCTCACCATAGTAAATTGGATTATCATATTCGTTATATTCGTATTTGTCATCAAAAAACTGCTTTATTCTTACATCATGTTCTTTGATTCCGCCACCAAACCCCTTAAAATTAGGACAATATTTTGAATATATTTCAAAACTTTGTTGGTTTATCTCGCTGGACATATCCCTTATGTTCCAGATTAGAAATACCATGCCATCTTTTCTTAATATTCTACTACTCTCCTTTTTAAACTCTAAAATATTAAACCAATGAAATGCCTGTGCGCTTGTTATGAAATCAACAGAATTTGATTTTAAGCTTGTTTCCGTTGCGGTTCCGTTTATTGCGAGATATTTATTATATTGCGCTAATTCTTTAATAGATATATTTCGCATGTCATCATTAGGCTCAACTCCATATACAAAACTTCCTTTATCCAGTAACTGTTTAGCCAATTTGCCTGTACCAGAACCTATATCAGCAATAATTGATTCCTTAGAGAAGCCATATTTGGAATATAGGTTATCAATAAATTCGTTTGCATAAGCAGGTCTTCCAAGCGTATAATCTGTTGCATATCCGGTAAAGTTGTGTGTATTATCCATAGAATAATTTACTCCTAAATATAATTAATTTATGATATATAGAAATAACTTACAAAAAAGAGACTGTAAAAACAGTCTCTTTAATTTGAATCTTATTAAATTAGTTTGCAGCAGGCTGCTTTCCGATTGTAGCAAGGATACCACCATCTACGTATAAGATATGTCCATTTACGAAGTTAGAAGCATCTGATGCAAGGAATACTGCAGGTCCCTGTAAATCTTCTGTTTTTCCCCAACGAGCAGCCGGTGTCTTTCCGATAATGAAATCGTTGAAAGGATGTCCGTTAACACGGATAGGTGCTGTCTGAGGAGTCTCGATATAACCAGGTCCAATACCATTACACTGAATGTTGTGCTCACCATATTCAGCTGCGATGTTCTTTGTAAGCATCTTAAGACCGCCCTTAGCTGCAGCATAAGCTGAAACAGTCTCACGTCCTAATTCACTCATCATTGAACAGATGTTAATAATCTTTCCGTGACCCTTCTTGATCATTGAAGGAATAACTGCCTTAGCCATGATAAATGGTGCATTTAAGTCTACATCAATTACCTGTCTGAACTCAGCAGCTGTCATCTCATGCATAGGGATACGCTTGATGATACCTGCATTGTTAACAAGAATGTCAACTACGCCAACTTCCTTCTCAATCTGAGCGATTAAAGCATTAACCTGCTCCTCGTTTGTTACGTCACAAACATAACCTTTAGCATCGATGCCGATCTCTTTGTAAGCTTCAAGACCTTTGTCAACGAGCTCCTGCTTAATATCATTGAATACAATCTTTGCACCAGCGTTTGATAAAGCTGTTGCAATAGCAAAACCGATACCATACGAAGCACCAGTTACTAATGCTACTTTTCCTTCAAGAGAAAAGTTGTTCATAAAATCATTGTTCATTGGTATGACCTCCAAATATAATATTATGTAAATAAGTATATAAATACTTATTATACTTGAAATAAAACTATGTACTTAG
>JAFTJD010000053.1 GCA_017456585.1 Lachnospiraceae bacterium | reverse complement strand
TGAGAACAAGGTGCGATAAGATTATTCGTGGGAACCAACTGTACAGATATGCACCTTGTTCGAGTTTAGCGAGAGGGGCGTGTAATCAAAAATCGAAGCGGCAAAGTCTATAGTTCCCCTTATGGTCGTAGAAGTTGCGAGCAAAATCATATGATAGGTCACTAAGTTTGTCTCAGACAACCTACGGAGGCGTGTTCATCGAAGCGTTGCAAAGTGAGGTTCTACTAAGGTAGCTATGTTGTCTGCGGCAAAATATATAATCATGAAATCGGGATAGATATTGTAGTGATATCTGTTGCCGCAAATAAACCAAGTTTCGCAGGAGATGTTCTCTATGCTTCAATGGTTTTGATGATTTCTGATATAATTGTTTCGGGGCTGATTGAATCAGCAAGGGCCTCGAAGCTTAAAGCAAGACGATGTCTAAGTGCCGGATATGCAACTGCCTTGATGTCCTCGAAGGCTACATTTGCTCTGCCTTCGATAAGGGCACGTGCTTTTGCAGTCTGGAAGATGGCCTGTGCAGCTCTTGGACTTGCTCCGCAGGAAACATATTTGCGTACATAATCAGAAGCTGTATCAAGCTCCGGATGAGTGGCTACTACAAGCTTAAGTGCAAATTCCTGTACGGCATCAGCTATAGGCATGTCCCTGATAATTGACTGAAATCTGATAATGTCTTCGCCGTTAAGCACTGAATTAAGCTCTGTAACATTGTTGGTTACTGTTATGTTCATGATTTCCTTAAGCTCTGAGAGTGTCGGGAAATCTACTTTTATCTTAAATAAGAAACGGTCAAGCTGCGCCTCGGGAAGCGGATATGTACCTTCATTCTCGATAGGGTTCTGTGTTGCAAGAACCATGTATGGCTTAGGCATTGCATAGGTTTCTTTACCGACTGTAACTGTTTTCTCCTGCATTGCCTCAAGAAGTGCAGACTGTGTCTTTGGTGTGGCACGGTTAATCTCATCCGCAAGAACTATGTTAGCAAATACCGGTCCTTTCTCGAATTTGAATACATTTTTGCCGTCTTCCTTAACGATAAGATTCGTACCTGTAACGTCTGCCGGCATAAGGTCCGGTGTAAACTGAATTCTTGAAAACTGAATGTCGAATACCTTAGCGATAGTCTTAACAAGCTGTGTTTTACCAAGTCCCGGAACACCCTCAAGAAGAACATTACCGTTAGAAAGCATCGCAAGAATAACCTGTCTGATAACCTCTTTCTGTCCGATAATGGCTTTACCTATTTCTGCTTCGCAGAGTTTAATTTTCTCAATTATTTCCCCTAATTCATTCTCATTATTTAACATTTTACAGTCCCTCTTTTCTATCCGAATATGGCTATAAGAATTTTTTCAAAAGCCAGCATAACACCACATGCTATAACAAATGTTCCAAGACATCCGATTGCAGGCTTTAATGAATTATCCTCACCCTTGGTCTTGGCTTTTTGTGGTCTCTTCTCATCATAATATACAAATATTTTATCAGGGTAAGTAGCTGAATTATTAGCTCCTCTTGCCCTGTAGATATATTTCTTATAGTATTTTCTATCATTAACGGTATACTCGTATTTAACTGCTACTATTTTTAGATATTCTACCTTCTCGTAGTCGATGTTCTTTGTCTTCTTTAAAATCGCAGTTACTTTTGAAAGATTTGCAACTGCAGTGCAATTATTCTTGTTAGCTTTATCAAAGAACTTTTGACGTTTTTTATCACGTCTTAATATAATCAGATAATATCCGACTGCCAGAATAATAACTCCCAATGCAGTTACTAAGGTTAAACGCAAATCTTCACTCATTAAAACATTTCCTCCAAGTTGTACTTAATTATTAAGCTCTGAAAAATAGTCCTTTACAATATCCTTCATGGAATCCGGTATATCGCCTGAAGCAAGGTCTTCGTATGCCTGATTGGTATATTCAGCTATTACCTGCTCGTAAGGAATCTCAATTCCTTCCCAAGTAGCTGTCGGCCCCTGTCCGGTAAGCTGTGATTCTTCACCGCTTGCGCTACCGGTAAGACCGCCTGTAGCGAAATCATTACCTACCGTTATCTTCTCTCCGCTAAGCTCGGAGTCTTCTTCGTTACCTTCTTCGCTTCCTGTGTTCCAGCCTGTTCCGGTGCCGCTTCCGCTTCCATTATTGCCACCACCTTGGTTTCCACCGCCTCCGTTACCGGAATTGCCGCCTTGGTTTCCACCATTTCCTTCTCCACCGGAATTACCACTATTACCTTGATTTCCACTGTTCCCCTGGTTGCCGTTATTTCCCTGGTTGCCGTTATTTCCCTGGCTTCCGTTGTTTCCCTGGCTTCCGTTAGAATTCTGCCCTGATTGCTGTCCATTAATGCTCGCAAGCTGTTGTTGCATGGAAGCAGACATATTAGAAAGCTGTGCCATAGCATTCGCTATATTAGCCTCTGAAAGAGCTCCTTCTCTAAGCTCAGATGCCATTTTCTCAGCAAGCTCCTTAAGTTCTTCGTTATTAAATCCCTCTGCCAGTTCAGCCATCTCTTTCATAAGCTGCTCTAATTCTTCCGCACTAAGTTCCTTATTAAGTGCCCCCTCAAGACCGGCCATCGTATTCTCTATAGCCTCAAGCTGCTCTTTATAATTCGACTCAAGCTTCTGCTCAAGCTTGGTAAGAAGTCTTTCCTCCGCCTTATGTATTCCGGCTTCAGACTGCGCATCCATAATCTCCTTAAGTGCCTTATCAAGAAGCGCCTCAAGTTCTTCCCTTTGTTCCTCCGTAAGCGTCTTATCTTCAAGAATTTCTTCGTATTTCTCCACAAGCTCTTCCGCTTTCTTCTCTGCAAGCTCACCTATCTCATGAAGTCTTATCGCCTCTCTCTTCGCCGGTGTATCAATTACCATCGTAACTATCACGCAAATCAAGACTACCACAGCAGTAGCAAGCCATTTCCACATAAGCTTAAGAGGAAAATTTGCTTTAAAATCAAAGGTTGATATAGTTCTTACCGTATCCTCTTTTTGAATTCTGGCAAAAATATCTTCCTTATCAATAAGCTCATATGCCGTGCTTACTCTTTCCTTAAGCCCTTTACTGTCCGCTATAAGTGCCGACCGCTTCATATCCTTAAAGCTGATTACGGAATATATTATTCCTATCGCAATCACCACGGCACAACATGCCAAACCAAACCACTTAGCGTTATAGAACGGCACGAATAAAGCGATTACACCTATTAATAGAAACGCAAAAAGTCCCGCCACAAGAAACATCTGCAGATTTCTAAGCATAATATCCCTGTTAATGTAGCTTTTGGCTTTCTTTATGAATTTAAGAATTAGCTGTTCCTTTTCTCTCAACGCTTTCTCCCTTCACCTTTGCATTCTTTCGCAAAGGATTAAGAACCTTTGCCGCCCATCTAAGATTAAGATAGGTAAGCAAAAGCTGTACAACCAAACCAAATAAAGTCCAGAATCTTAATAATATATTAGACTTATTCATATCTACAAAATCACTAAGGAATACTGCCATATTGACATTATCGTATCCTGAGCTGCTACCGAATACGTTAGTCATACAATCAAAAATTGTTGTAATCGGGTTAGCATATAAAATAAACACGAATCCATCAAGATTAACAACCTGACTACTTACCTGCTGTGTAACACCTGATATAGAGTTCATATTAATATGCTGATAATAGTAATAGCTATTAACCGCTTGTGCTATCACTACCGGCATTAAAGCAATAATGGCAGTTGCAAAAAATACTAATATATATGTGAGGTAGGTAAGCACGGTTGCAGTAATCGTCTTCTTAATTGCTGACGAATACAATATACCGAAGCTTGCCAGATACATGGCACCTACCATAATAACCGTAATAACGGCAATTACCTGAAAAAAAGAAATTCCACCATAGATAAACACTAATGCAAATATCGGAAGGCCCGAAATCATTACCATGAATATCTGTGTAATTGATGAGAAATACTTACCCTTAATAATCTCCCACGGAGACATACTGGTTGTAAGAAGCACATCAAGCGTCTGTTTCTCACGCTCTCCTGAGATGGCACTTGCCGAATAAGCCGGTGTAATGAAGCATATGATTACTGCCTCAGTTATGATGAGAGCTATAAAAAGTCCGATAAGCACCCTGCTGTCTATTCCGTAATAATCGTAATAACCACTGAAGGTTCCTGACATAACCAAAAGGGCAACAAGAAACATTACAGTGTTAATAACCATTATAGTAATAGCAAGGCCACCCTTTTTTACCTTTTGTTGCATATCTTTATACAAAACCGCATTCATTGTTGGTTTCTTCATGCCTGATTAACCCCCTCTCCTTCTGCTTCGCCCATTATCTGAAGGAACATCTGCTCCAAAGTTCCTTCCTGTCTATAGAAGGTAACCACAGGAATATCCGCCATAACAAGTCTTTTAAGAAGCTCTACTTCTTCTGCTTCTCCACCCTCATATGTTATGTGAAGCTTATCTGAATGAATCTCTACATTCTTGGTAGCCGGAATCTCTTTAGCAATTCTCGCCGCATTTTCTTCCATACCATTAGCTACCTTTACAATCACAGGAGTCGAATATGCTGCCTGCTTCTGTATATCCTCAATGCTTCCCGTAAGCTTAATCTCGCCTTTATTAATAATACCTACACTTGTACACATCTCTGCAAGCTCCGGTAAAATATGTGAGCTTATAACTATCGTCTTACCCATCGCGCAAAGATTCTTAAGTATCTCCTTAAGCTCAAATCTCGCCTTAGGATCAAGTCCCGACGCAGGCTCATCAAGGAACAAGAGATCCGGATTATGCACTAACGCCCTCGCAAGGCAAAGTCTCTGCTTCATACCTCTTGAAAGTCCGTCTACTTCGAAATCTCTCTTATCGGTAAGATTAACAAGCTCTAACAAATCAGAACAAAGATTCTCAGCTTCTTCTCCCCTTATTCCATAAGTCGAAGCAAAAAATCTAAGATATTCTATTGCCGTAAGGTTATCATATACCCCGAAGAAATCCGGTACATATCCTACCTTTTCCTTTAACTCTTTACTGTTTCTGGTAACTTCTTTCCCATCGATATATATCTCTCCGCTATCTGACGAAAGAAGTCCAACACATATCTTCATAGTTGTGGTTTTTCCTGCACCATTAGCTCCCACAAAGCCAAACAACTCACCCTTAGCTATGTGAAGATTGACATTATTAAGTGCACGGAATCTGCCATAAGTCTTATTAAGATTTTTAATTGTAAGCACTTTTTTGTCCTCCCCTTAATAGTCAATTCCCTCAATTTCATCAAATGGTATCCACTTACATACCATTTCGTAAACATTCTCTTTTATTCCGTCTCCTTCAAGAACACTAAAATCTGTCTCTGTAGGGAATGCAAAGAAATATACCCCCTTATCATAAATCATAGCATTGTAATAGCTTCTGTTGACAACAGTATCATTTACATAGCGGTAAAATGTCCTCTTCATTACCTCTGCTTTATCTTCATTACTATTACCAAACAAGAATTTACTAAGGTTATAATTCTGCTTTCCGAAGATGTATTCCATATTATAGTAATAGTAGTTATCACTAATGACTTCAGCATCTTCAAGCTTCACCGTTTCACCCGGTGCAATATCTCCAAGCAACCAGAATTCACTATCATAGAACAAAATGGCATCCTCAAGAGTCACACCGTAATTATTGGTAACGCTACCCTTAAATGTATTCTTAACCCACTCTAGCTTCGTATCCACAGTTCGCTCAGACATGATTGAATTACTCATCATAAAGCTCTGTGTACCAAGTGCCTGCTCATTACATATCTCGTATACATACGCATCTGCAGTAGCTTTTTCTGCAAGATAATAACTATCGTAATCACGATTGGTAAGGTCATAGCCATAATAACCATAATCCGCAAGAAGTTTTGAGGTGAATTCGTTGGATATAGCCACCTCATAACTCTTTTTCTTAGGCATAAACAGCTCACCTACTACCGTTCTCATCTCCTGTCCATCCTCAAGTAAATTAACTACCGCAACATTATATTCCGCTTTTGTTTTTCTGGTTGTAAAGCCTGCAAAATATATTATAACCGCGCAAAGAACCGCAAGCCCTGCCTGCACTCCCCAGTACAGCATGCTTTTTCTTTTCTTTCTAAGTATAAAGTAGATAACCAAACCACCAACAGTGTAGAACAGAAGAAGAACCACATAGATAATCATCGGCGGAATGTCATGTGTGCTAATCGCATCACCTAACATTCTAAGATAATCCTCTTCTTCATTCCATTCATAGTAATATCCGTGCATGATATCCATGTACTCAGATTGTTTTTTAATAAGCTCACTTCCGACAAAAGTATTTATTAATGTTGAGAAGAAAAACTTATTCCCTGCAAAAGATGCCATTGGGTTCTGTGTAAAATCAATACCGGCAATTGCTATCTGACCTTCGCCTTTTCTGATTGAGCTTACAAGCTCAAATTCGTCATCACTACCCTCTATCTCTGCATAAAAGCTTGCTCCTGATGTTCCCTTAAGTGTAACACTAAGTACATCAGCATTAACATATTCAATTTTCTCTACCAGCTCACGCTGTTCATCCTGAGCTATCGTATATAATTTAAGCTCTACAATTCTGTCAACAAGTTCAAACATGAAATGGTAGAACTCATTCTCTCCGTAACTCTTCCACTCTTCATCCGAAAGATATCCGCCATAATAATCCTTGATAAATATTCCCTTGTATATCTCAACAAGCTTATCATAGTTATCATTATAGAACTGATTAAAAAAGTTCTCATAGTAGCCCTTTTTCCAGCTTTCCTCATATTTATCAATAAGTTCTAAGAAATATTCCTGGTCTTCCTCCGATGTAGCAAAGAAATAATCGTCTCTGTAGTCATATCCCGATACATTGTTATTAACAATGCCTATCATGGACTCAATTCCAAACTTAGTACTATATGTTTTAAATTCTCCGTTACCCAAAGAAGCATTAAAAACTACCCCGTTTAAGCCCGCAAAGGTCTTACTAACCGTAGTACCGGTTCCCAAAAGCAATAAGCCTCCGTCTTGAACCCATTTATCTATAACATCTATCTGTGCCTTTGTAAGCTTATCCGTGCTGTAATTACTGATAACAATAACATCCAACATATCAAGTGCCTTGTATTCCTCCGGAATTCTGTCTGCGGAGAGTTCGTACAATCTTGTGTATATGTTTTCACTACTGTCAATAACCTGGTCTGCCATATAACTAAGTGCAGTATAATCATCTGTGAGCACACCGATATTAGCCGTATTTATTGATTTAATAATATCGGCTGTAACCATTTCCTTATATACGATGTCATCCTTTTTGTTTACTATTCTCACCGCAAATCTCGGTGCGTTCACATAAAAAGGTGCTGTTATAACAACTGTCTTGGTATCCCCTGCTGCAATGGAAATATCCTTACCATGCATGGTGTTATAATAACTCTCCGCTACGATAACCTCAACCGAGCCTTCGAAATTGTCACCATTATTAGTAACTGTTATGTATATAGGAACATGACAGCCAACTTGGATTTTATTCTCAAAACCATACTCAACTTCTATCTCGAAGTCTTCTTTGGCGGCTATTACCGTCTCGCTTTCTCCTGTAACAAATATGGTCATCATGACAAACATCAGGATGACCATAAAAATTCTCTTACATACTTTCATCTTTAATTTCCTCCCCTAATAAATGCCTTTGCTATAATAATATCTTCCGGTGTAGTTATCTTGATATTGGTGTATTGTCCCTCTACCATATGTACCTTGGTGGATGTATAATGCTCCACTATCATTGCATCATCTGTAAGCATCGGTGCGTGTTCATCCTTCCACAAGGCATTATATGCTGCATCAAGAATATCTTTCTTAAAGCATTGCGGTGTCTGCACGGTCCAAAGCTCCGAACGCTTCGGAGTAGCCACCACCACTCCATCCTCATCAGTCTGCTTAATAGTATCCTTAACAGGAACTCCCACTACACATGCACCGACCTCTATAAGCCTGTCATATGCACAAGCTATGGTTTCTATGCTAATGAGCGGCCTTGCCGCGTCATGTACCATGACATATGCAACATCTGCTCCTGTTGCCTTTAATCCATTCCATACAGAAAGGTATCTTTCCGCTCCCCCCTCGGTCACGGCTTTTACCTTAGTGAAGTTGTATTTCGCAATTATCTCATTCCGGCAATAATCAATATCTTCTTTAGAAACGACCACGATTACTTCATCAATTACCGCAGAAGTCTCACATGCCTTAAGCGAATAATATATCACCGGCCTGCCCTCAAGCTCCATGTATTGCTTCTTCACGGATGAATTCATTCGGCTTCCGTTTCCTGCTGCCACAATAATCATTGCTACCTTTGCTTTCATCATTATATCACCATATAATCATTCTGTCTTTTAAGATTTTATTAAGACTTGTTTAATTCTAGCGCTCTCCCAATTTTAAATTGGGAACTGCATTAAGATCAAGACCATGTCTTACACCCTTAATATACTCATAATATGCAGCTACCCCTATCATTGCCGCATTATCAGTACAAAAAACAGGTGCCGGATAATAAAGCTTAATGCCCTCCGCTTCACATGCCTTACTCATCTCACTTCTAAGATAAGAATTAGAAGCAACGCCTCCTGCTATGGCGAGACTGTCCATGCCATATGCCTTAGTTGCTTTTATCGCTCTGTCAACAAGCACTTCTATAGCCGCAGCCTGGAAGGATGCCGCAACATCCGAAACCATCTGCTCTGATTCACTGACAACTATCCCCTTCATAGCGCATGAATTAATATAGTTAAGTACTGCTGATTTGACACCGCTAAAACTAAAATCGTATTCAGAGCCATCTATACTTGCTCTTGGAAATTCTATCGCATGAATATCCCCGGTCTTCGCCGCCTTATCAATCTTAGGTCCGCCCGGATATCCAAGCCCTATCGCTCTTGCAACCTTGTCAAATGCTTCTCCTACCGCATCATCCCTGGTTCTTCCGATAATCTCATATTCACCATAATCTTTAACAATTACAAGATGTGTGTGTCCACCCGAAACCACCAATGAAGCAAACGGCGGTTTAAGTTCGGGATTCTCAATGTAATTAGCAGATATATGTCCTTCTATATGGTGTACCCCGACAAGCGGAAGCTTACGTGCAAAGCTTATCGCCTTCGCCTCAGCCACACCTACCAAAAGTGCTCCGACAAGTCCCGGTCCGTATGTAACTGCTATAGCAGTTATATCATCAAGCGTGACCTTCGCCTCACTAAGAGCCTCTTCTATAACCTGATTAATCTTCTCAATATGTTTTCTTGAAGCAATCTCCGGCACAACTCCGCCATATAAAGTGTGAAGTGCAATCTGCGATGAGATAACGTTGGAAAGGACTTCTCTTCCGTTACGTACTACAGCCGCTGCTGTTTCATCACATGAGCTTTCAATTGCCAAAATCAATACATCTTCTGTCATCATCATATCTCCCAGCTATCTGTTACCATTACTCTTCATTATCTACACTCGACTCTGCCCAAACAAGTATCTTCCAGTCGCCGTTGTCATCTTTTCTTAAAATAAACTCCTCATAGCGGCTATAATATGCGCAAACTTCCTCTTCGCTTTTGCCACAACCGCCGCTCTTTTCTTGTGTCGTTATCTCTTTAAAATTATATATAAGTCCTACTTTAGCACATTCCCTGCCTTCATAAGTATACTTATCAATGCTCTTTGAGTCCTGTATCTCATAAGATGTGATAACTCTCTTTGCATCACTATACTCTTTAATTACTGCCTTAAGCTTAGGTACATATTCTTCCCTTGGGGTAAGCGCAAGAAGTTCTTCATCAAACAAAGCAAATGACATATCAACAAGCTTATTAAGCTCTTCGTCAGTAAGTGGCTGCTCATAAAAGCACTTTGTAATTCTGGCATACAATTTAACTACTGCCTTAGGAGTCTCAGGATATTTGTTTTCAAGATCCTGTGCAAGTACCTTAGTAAGCTCGGTTATCTCAGTTTCAATCTCCGTTGGTTCGCTTCCTTTCTGCGAAAATTTCCAATAGAATCCAAGTCCGACAACCGCAACCAAAACAATAATTATTGCAATAGTAAGTTTCTTCATTCGTATTCCCCCTGTTCATAAATATTATTTGTACTTGTATGTTTCATCTCTACCAATACACTAAATAATTTACTCTTCTTCGAAATCAATTACTATATTCTTACCATCCTTGCCCGCTTCTGCCCCGGCAAATATGCTTCTTACCCCATCCATAAATTCTTCAGGTCTGTTAAGTGAAGGACTATAATGTGTAAGCCAGAAACGCTCAGGCTCTGCTTCCTTAGCAAGATTTGCCGCCTCATAAAAAGTCATATGCTTATATTCTTTCGCTTTGGCATCCTTATCCTTTTCACCATACATGCCTTCGCATATGAATAAATCTGCATTCTTAGCCATCCTTGCTATAACCGGTACAGGTCTTGTATCCGTACAATAGGTAACTTTTATACCCTTTCTTGCATCTCCGAGCACCATCGACGGTTCATAGACCTTATCATCTATAGTTACAGTCTGTCCTTTCTGCAACGGATTCCAGTATCTTACAGGTATCCCCAGCTCCTTCGCTGCTTCCACATTAAACTTACCTATACGGTCTATCTCTATGTTATATCCATAACATACAATATTATGATTAACCTTAAATGCCCTTATTCTGTAACCATTTAATTCAACAGTCTCCTCAGCATCCGAAAGCTCATGAAACTTTATCGGAAACGGTAATTCCGGAGCAATGGTACGAAGTGCGTTAACAACCTTTTCCAAACCCTTAGGTCCCACCATCAAAAGAGGTTCTGTTCTCTCCGCATTCCCCATTGTAAGAAGTAGTCCCGGGAGCCCGCTTATATGGTCTGCATGATAGTGTGTAAAACAAATCACATCTATCGGCTTAAAGCTCCACCCCTGCTCCTTAATCGCAATCTGCGTTCCTTCTCCACAATCTATTAATATACTGCTTCCGTTATAGCGTGCCATAAGAGACGTTAACCATCTGTATGGCAACGGCATCATGCCTCCGCAACCAAGCAAACATACATCAAGCATTAAATCAATTCCTTTTCTTCAATATTTTCAACCGGTATCAAAAAACCGGCTATCAATTCTTCATAGCATTGCTCACATAGCTCAAATCTGTGTCTTTGCCCATCTCTTTGTGAAAAATATCCCCACAACTTATTAACCGTGCAGTAATCTTCTCTTGCTATTCCATTCTCAAGTTCAAGCTCTCTGCCACATTTATTACAAACAATCTTCTTAATATTATCCTGTTTTCTAGCAATGTATTCTATCATAAACATCTTCCTTTCATAGGACATACCGTTAAAGTGCCCTGCAAGCCACAACAGCGTGACCGCTACTATGCATAGAATATCATATTATATAAAGACTGTTCAATGGAAATATTTCCACATAATAATCGCGTCTTCCTTCGGTTTCTCGTAATAATCAGGACGAATTCCGACGAATTCAAATCCAAATTTCTCATAAAGCTTTATCGCAGGCTCATTAGAACGCCTAACCTCCAACGTAAGGGCTGATATCCCATTATCCTTGGAATATGCAATTACATGCTCCATAAGCGAAGTCGCTATATTCTGTCGTCTGAATCTGTTAGCTACTGCTATATTGGCAATAGTTGCCTCATCAAGAACGCACCACAAATCAATATATCCTGCCACCTCACCATTAACCTCTGCAACAAAAAGCTCGTTGTGTTCGTCTTCCATCGTATCCTTAAACATATCGTTGCTCCATGGCATGCTAAAGGACTCATTCTCGATAGTGCTGACATCCGTTATGTCAACCTCTGTCATATGTCTTATCTTAAGCTTCTGCATTCTTCATCTCCAATTCTCTCTCTGCCTGTGATTTACGAAGATATTCCGGCTTGTGCTCTGCTGCACTTTCATATAAGCCCTTATTATACATCACTTCTCCGAGTGCACCTATAGCACCTGCTCTTTGTCTTGCAAGATGTGCCGGAGCAAAGCTGTATGCAACCTTACACTCTTCTTCAATAATCTTGGCAAATACAGGAACTCCGTCTCCAAGGAATATAACCTTCTTACTGAATTCCTTAAGCTTGTCCAAAAGCTCTCTTATATCCATGGCATCCTGTTCCATAACAGTAACCATATCTTCGCCTTCAAATGCATAAACTCCTGTATATACCTGTTCTCTTCTCGCATCCATAATAGGGCACACTACCGTGTCCTCACCGATTCCAAAGAAATTGTATGCCATACCCGCAATAGTCGGCACCGGAATAATCGGCTTATTAAGTGCAAGGCCAAGCCCCTTAGCTGTCGCCGAGCCAATTCTAAGTCCCGTAAATGAACCCGGGCCTGCCGCCACTGCTATAGCATCTATAGTATTAATATCAAGCTCTATTGTCTTTACAATCTCATCAAGCATAGGGAGCAATGTCTGCGAATGTGTCTTCTTATAATTCACAGTATATTCTGCCGTCATAATCCCATCCGCAATGACAGCCACCGTTGCCACCAAAGACGAACTATCCATGGCGAGTATTCTCATATTCTACACCAAACCTTTCCTAACCTAGTATTCCCATATCCGGAATATAACCTATCCTACTCTATGGTAATTCTTCTGTAATCAAAGCCCTTCTCAAGATCCTTCTCAATAGTTATTTTGCCAAAGTTCTTCGGTATAATCTCTTCAATAAGGCTTGCCCATTCCACAAGACTCACACCATCTCCGTAGAAATAATCTTCATAGCCTATCTCATCCATCTCTTCAATGTCACCAATTCTATACACATCGAAATGATAAAAAGGTAATCTTCCCTCTTCATATACCTGAACAATAGTAAAGGTAGGGCTGTTAACCGGTTCTTCTATCCCAAGTCCTTTGGCAAACCCCTGTGTAAATACTGTCTTACCTGTTCCAAGATCACCATTAAGACAATAACCCATACCGGCTTTAGCCTGCTCTCCCAACAACTTACCAAGTTCAAAGGTCTCCTTGGCAGAGAATGTTTCCTTAACTAACATATCTTATTCCTCACACTTCTTATACGCAATGCACATGATTATTCCTTATCATATTGCACATTCTTACGGCTTTTCTTAACAATCTCCATAAGCTTCTTCGCATCTTCCTTGCTTTCAAATGCCGATACAGGCACTACATTAGCACGGATATGATTAAAATACAAAAAGATTCTTCCGGCAACCTTTCTCACCTTAAATATCTCACTCCATTTAAGGTCAGCCTTCTCGTTACCCATTTCAAGATGAATCCCCTCTTCACTAAACACATACGAAACCGGCTCTTTAAAAGCAGGGGATGTTGACACCTGTTTCTTAGCCTTCTTAAATAACATCCACGGATTAACTACCGTAAACAACGCTCCGCACATTCCTAATACAAGGATGTATGCCGGGCTAAGACTTCCCCACATAATTATTAGTAAAACTATGCCGCCTATACTAAACAGCAACTCACATATTCCTGCAATTGATACATATGAATAATACACAAAAAAGCAAAACAAATCCGAAGCTTTAAGCTTCACCGTAGCCTTAATCTCTTTCTCCATATACCTCTCCGTTCTGCTACCCCAAAGCAGCCAATACATTATAATTAATATCCATATTTTATATCTTTTAAAAATAAAGAGAGTTGAAAGCGCTTCCAACTCTCTTTCATATTAATTATAACAGATACTTACAAAAAAGAAAATATTTTACAGATGTATTTTTCAATTAGTTATCCGAAATACTCTAATGCTTTCTGCGCATCCTTCATAAGCTGCCTGCGAAGCATCTCAATATTCTCAAACTTTTGCTGGCCTCTGAGCAACAGATATATTTCTAATCTGACATCTTTTCCATATATATCGCCATCGAAATCAATAATATATGTCTCGATAGATATATCGTCATCACTATCTACAGTAGGTCTTAATCCAACATTTGTAATTCCTATATATTCTTTATCATCAATAAATATCTTTGATGCATATACCCCTAACGGCGGCATATCCATATCTTTGGTAATCTTAAGGTTGGCAGTCGGCATACCTGCTTTCCCTCCGATACCTCTGCCATGTACTACTTCTCCGTTTAAAACGTACAATGCCATATTATATAATACCTCTTAATACTAATATCCAGATAATACATCCTGCGATAACAAGTAACGCACCTATCTTAATTCCAAGATATCCTATCTTCTTTGAGCCTTCTGAAGCTGTTGAAGAAGCTGTCTCTCCCTTGCCTGTCGAAACAAGTCCGCTTTTTCTAAGTGCCCCGATAATAGGCTTATATAAAAGGAATGTAAATGCTGCATTTAATCCACCCTTAAGAACATTGAACGGCAAAAATGCAGGAATAAGAAGCTCAGCAACCTGCTGTCTCGGAATCTTCATATAAAGTGGTGTTATAAGATAGTTCCATGCAATCATAATAATAACCATTGCAACGCAACCTGTAACAAGACCTATTATCGCACCCTTTATTGTCTTCTTACGATAATAAATAATAGATGCTACACATGCAAACGAGCATGTTGACAAAATATTCATTATACAACCGATAATTCCTGTATCACTTATAGTAATCATCTCAATAAATGACACTATCACTGATATAAGAAGTGATGCCAACGGTCCCATAATAAAACCGCCAAGGGCGATAATTATGTCCTTCGGATCATATTTTAGGAATAAAACAACCGGAATTCTTCCGAATGTAACGAGTGCAAATGCTATCGCACTAAACATTCCTATCATTGTAATTCTTTTCACATTGCTACTTAGGTTTCTCATACTAAAAAATCTCCTTTTTATGTAATTACGAAACATTCACCGCTGTTAGTCAGCCTCCTCTAAAAGCATATGCCGTCATGAACACTTTGTAAAAAAGTCCATACATACTTTCATTAGTCAACTGTTGCCAAAAAGAAAAGCCCCATGTAAAACATGGGGCTAAATAGTTACTGTCAATACATGCCAATGCAAAGTCTTGGTTTTCGCTAAGATATATTGAGACTTATTAAGACCTGTTAAGTCTTGTTTCCAAGACTTATCGCTAAGACAACCTCTTATTCTCAAATCAAATACTTATCGGCATAGCATATCACAGACATCTCTTCTCTCATCCGGACTGTACCGTCGGTCTTGGAATCTCACCAAGTCAGCCACTTTCGCAGCTCACAGACTTAATAGCACCGTTGTCGTGCCATCTCACTGTCGGTCGGGAATCTCACCCTGCCCCGAAGAATGTTTCTGTTAAGAATATATCTCTGTATTAGGGATTTGTCAACCGGTTTATTTTTCTTTTTATTAGTTATTCTTAGCTGTTATTGTAGTTCCAATTTTGACTGTTCTACTTTTTACCGCCTGGCTACTGCTTTCTCTTGCTCTAGGCGGTAATTTCGCCGTGGCTATTCTGGTTTTTACCTACCAGACGCGCATTCTCCTGCTCCGGTAGGTAATTTCGCCGTAGCTATTCTGGTTTTTACCTACCAGGCGGCGCGTTCTCACACTCCGGTAGGTAATTTCGCCGTGGCTGTTCTGGTTTTTACCTACCAGGCGGCGCGTTCTCCTGCTCCGGTAGGTAATTTCGCCGTGGCTATTCTGATTTTTACCTACCAGACGGCACATTCTCACGCTCCGGTAGGTAATTTCGCCGTGGCTGTTCTGGTTTTTACCTACCAGACGGCTCATTCTCCTGCTCCAGTAGGTAATTTCGCCGTGGTTGTTCTGATTTTTACCTACCAGACGCGCATTCTCCCGCTCCGGTAGGTAATTTCGCCGTGGTTGTTCTGATTTTTACCTACCAAGCGGCACTTCATCTTACTTTAGTGGGCAAATCAATACATATAGCTTAAGTCAAATAATGTTCGATATATTCTTTAATAACATTGGTATTTAATGGACTAGCGGAGGACTCATGAAATATTAAAACATCTCTACCCAGCAGCATATTATTCTTTTCATATGTATCAATTTTACGTATTGCGCTTTCATAATAACTCGATTTATCCATCATTCCCAAATGTTCAATAATCCATCTTTTTCCTGTGCGTTTGTTCAGCACTGTAAAATCCGGATATATTACTATTCTGTTCATTCTATCATAAGTTGTCGCATTTAATTCCAGAGGTAATTCGTACTTGTATGGAATCTCATATCTATATAATTCATCGGCTATAATCTTCTCGGATTTCGACCTTACTCTTTCACCTTTAACAGTATAATACTCTGTGTTATCATCTTTATTAAACCCTTTTCCCTCGTACACTATTGATTCAAATTCTTTAATTGTACATTCAACAGGCATAAATATAGGGTTTACAAGAACCTTTCTAGCTGGATTCAATCCTCTATATAATTCCTCAAATTTCTCCGTCTCATATACATTTGCTAGCTGTAATAAAAGTTTTTTGTATTCCACTAACATAATGTTAAGTTTTTTATAATACTCCTTTTGTGCGACTCCGGCCGGTATCTCTCTCTTATCTTTCGAAATATATTTCTCTCCCAAATAATATTGATAATACCCTTTGTTCGTAGCACAGCGCAATTTCCCGTCCGGCAACATTCTCATTTCGTCCCAAATCCGACACTCGATATCATGCACTTCCGCAAGTTCTTCTTTAATTCTTTTTAGTATAAATATCACTCCTTATGTTTTCTAGCTCTTACCTACAATACGGCGCATCCTCCCGCTCCGGTAGGTAATTTCGCCGTGGCTATTCTGGTTTTTGCCTACCAGGCGGCGCATCCTCCCGCTCCGGTAGGTAATTTCGCCGTGGCTATTCTGGTTTTTACCTACCAGACGGCGCATTCTCCCGCTCCGGTAGGTAATTTCGCCGTGGCTATTCTGGTTTTTACCTACCAGACGGCGCATTCTCACACTCCGGTAG
>JAFTJD010000004.1 GCA_017456585.1 Lachnospiraceae bacterium | reverse complement strand
CAGATAAATCAAATTTGAGATTATCTGTATGCAATGCCCGTATTTGGTTTTCTGAGTTTAGTACTGTTACGTTTTTCACCAAGCGAGAGCGTGTCTTAGAGGGAAACATCATCTATAATATGTGTTTCGCACAAGATTGGCATTAACCAAATGACATTGGTGCCGGCGTTTATTATATTTTTAATTTCTGAATACAATATCGAATATGCGATTGACAAGGACTTCGTACGAAAAGTTCTGTCTAACCTTCTCAAATCCGTTGCATGCTATCTCTTTGCGTTCTTTATCGTGACTTAAATAATATTCAATCTTAGAAAGCATATCTTCTTCGTTGTCAAATAATACGCAACCAACGCCATTATCAAGGAACTCGGCAAGCTCCGGCTGATAATTGGATAAAAGGAAGCCTCCGGCTCCGCATATATCCATCGCACGAAGCGGAATTCCTGATACTATCGAGCGTAAAGTTATGTTAAGATTAATCTTCGAGGTTCTAAAGACTGCCGGCATCTCTTTAATATAATCAATGGTTCCGGCGAACTTAACACCTTGTACCAGACCTGAATCAGAGCCGCTAAAAAGAGTTGTATTATAGGTTTTAGCCGACTTTGTAAGAAGCTCTATTCTATCCGTGGAAGTAATCTTAGCATTAACAATATCTGCAAACAAATCTTTATATGTAATATCATACCCCGCAGGAACACCAAGGTTGACATGTTTCATAAGCTCACCAATGATATTATCATTAAGCGCATCTTTTACAATGTTACACCCATACAGACTACGTTGAGCTGCCATAACGCCTTCAAGATATCCTTTAATATACTCAGGCAGATAGTTAATCTTATTATACAGGCACTTCTCATATAAGCTTCCCACAAAACTTACATCAAAAGTATCGCCGCTATATAATGGCGGTTCTCCCAACAACTTAGTTATTCTTGTTGTATTAACCGGTAACGGCAAATGGTAGAGGTTACATGGATAACCCTTGGCTTCTAACTCCGTATACAGTGCATAATCGAAGATAAACACATGATTCATCGGATTCCTAAGCTGTGGTGAAAAAAGTGTGGTATGCGGCATATCGTATACCCAAGAAACATATGGTATCTCTGCTTCATTTGCCACTTTGGATACAAGCGGAAAAAAATCAAACGAAAAAATCAAATCATATGTGACTTCAATCATTTCTTCCTTCAACGATTGCTCAAACACGGGGTCTGAATCATAATTACTAAATGAAAGCTCCACCTTATTAACCTGATGGCCTTGCGTAAGGAGTGTCGAAATCATATCATCCGCCGCAACTTCGTTCCAATAGTAATACAGAATCTTCATAGTATCACGCTTCTTTCTTCTTAAAAATGAAAACCTTACTGATAATATAATTAAGAATAACTACTATTACACTTACCAATACTTTAGATACCATTCCATCTATACCCATAATTGTATGATCAAGTCCTATCCATACAAGCAAAGGCACTGCCACTACTTCAAATGCTCCGGTAAGTATTCTTGCAGAAAGAAATTTGGCTATTTCCATAAAAACAACTTCTTTCTTCCAACTTTTACTTTCAAACACGCATACTTTATTGGTTATAAATGCAAATATCACCGCTGCCAGCCATGAAACTGCATTAGCGATAGCAACCTTCATCTCTAATCCGTCAAGCAGAAAAACCATTATACCGTAGCTTCCCCAACTAACTACCGTTACCATTCCTCCCCAGAAAAGATATGAAATACCTTCTCTGTGCTTATTCACAAATCCCTTAATTTTATCTAACATAGTAAACTATTCCCTTTCTACCACAGCCCCTTAAACAAAAGTTCAACTGCTTGTTCTAATTTATCACCATCTACACCCGAATAATTAATAAGAAGTGTATGTGATATCATTTCCTTTTTCTCATGATAATACTGACTTAAACTTGATATATTGATCCCGTTCTTGGCGGCATTATATACAAGTTCCTCATCTGTAAGTGTAGTATCAACATGCAACAGGAAATGAAGTCCCGAATCTTCCTCTGCAATCCTTACTCTATTATAACATGGATGCTTTTTTATGCAATCCATAATTAAATCTCTTTGGTTTCTGTAATGATTTCTCATTCTGCTAATATGTTTTTCAAAATATCCCTTTCCAATAAAACTGGCGAGTGTATATTGTTCAAAGGTAGATACCGTACATGCATAAAATCCCAGTTCCCTATTATACACGTCCATGAGTTTTTTCGGAAGAACCATATAACTGATTCTTATAGTGGACGCGAGACTTTTTGAAAAAGTATTAATATATATAACTTTATCCAGTACATCTATACTCTGCAAAGACGGTATGGGTTTACCCACAAATCTAAACTCACTGTCATAATCATCCTCTATGATATATCTATACGCAGACTTAGATGCCCATGAAAGAAGTTCATAACGTCTGCTTACCGGAGTAACTATACCTGTCGGAAAATGATGCGAAGGTGATATATGAAGCACCTCAGCCTGAGTTTCATTAAGCGCATCAACACTTATCCCATCTTTATCTAATGGTATATGCACACACTTAGCTGAATTAGCTTTATATATCTTAGCAATTTTACTATATCCGGGGTCTTCCACCGCATATATCTTATCATGACCAAGAAGCTGCATAATGATACCATAGAGGTATTCCGTTCCGGCTCCCACTACTATCTGTTCAGGCAAAACATTCATTCCTCGAAATTCAAATAAATATTTCGCAATCTCCATTCTAAGTTCATAAATACCCACTGACGGAGAATTGACCATAAGCTTATCAGGGTTATCTGACATTGTTTCCCTCATTAGTTTTGTCCATATATTAAAAAATGACGCTCCTTTTGGTGTGGAATTTTTTACAAAATCCGCATAGAACTCATTCTTTATATCGGCAGACTTTTGTCCTGCTTCTGTATGCTGACTGTTCTTGTTATTTGCCGAGGTAATATGTGCTACATAAAATCCACTTTTAGGCTTAGAATATATGTATCCTTCGGCAACAAGCTGTGCATATGCATTCTCAACCGTAATCGTACTTATGTTAAGGTGCTTGGCAAGCTCTCTTTTGGACGGAAGCTTCTCATCAGGCGAAAGCCTGAAGCTGACTATATCATTTTTAATCTGCTTATAGAGGTATTCATATAGACTCAATTTACCCCTATCCTCAAACGAATATGTAAGCATATTTTTGCCTTTCTGGCCATATTTTTTATATCTATTTTGGCAATTTAAATAAGGTCAATTTTTAGTATAATATTAATTGTCGGTTATGTAAAGTATTTTATTAAGTATATACGAAGCTATACCACCTTTAAATAATGCGCTAAAGTATAGCTTCTAATTACACAACATAGGAGGTAATTATGAAAAGAATTGTAACCATACAGGATATATCATGTGTAGGAAAATGCTCACTTACCGTAGCACTTCCGATTATTTCAGCAATGGGAGTTGAAACTGCCATCATTCCAACCGCAGTACTTTCCACTCATACCATGTTTAACAACTTTACCTGCAAAGATTTAACTGACCAGATAAAGCCAATAACTGAACACTGGAAGAAAGAAGCTTTGGATTTCGATGCCATATATACAGGATATCTTGGTTCATTTGAACAGATTGACCTTATGAAAGATATGTTCGATGAATTCAAGACCGACTCCAATATAACCTTCGTCGACCCTGCCATGGCAGATAACGGCAAGCTCTACCCTGCCTTTGATGAGGCTTTTGCGAAGCACATGGGAACCCTTTGTGCCAAAGCAGACATCATAGTTCCAAATATAACAGAAGCCTGCTTTATGACCGGAACAGAATACAAGAGTACATATGACGAAAAATATGTTAAAGACTTACTTAAGGCACTCTCGAACCTTGGTGCCAAAATCAGTATTCTTACCGGTGTAAGCTTCGAAGAGGGATATACCGGCGTAATGGGATATGATAAAGAAAAAGACTCATTCCACTATTATACGCACAAGAAGCATCCTGTAAGCTACCACGGCACGGGAGATATCTTCTCAAGTGCTTGTATCGGTGCAATGATGAACGGCTTAAGCTGGCAAGAAGCTATCGCAATTGCCGCAGATTACACAGCAGAATGTATAAGAATCACCTGCGAAGATCCTAACGCCATAACCTACGGCGTTAATTTCGAGGCAGTGATTCCTTATCTACTCAAGAAACTCAAAAAATAGGGTTGTCTTTTAGTTAAAGCAAAGTTGCGCCAAACACATAGGGGAGATGATGTTTTCCTCTAAGCCACGCTCTCGCTCCGTGAAAAACGTAGCAGTACTAGATTCGAATAACCAAAAAATGCATTGCGCATACAGATAGTTTCAAGATTGATTTATCTGCAACGCAATGCATTTTTATTCTCATCAAGTGCTGACGTTTTTCAAGGGTCTTAACGGAAATACATCATCTCCCCTATGTGTAAGCCATTGTTTTTCTTTAACTAAATGACAGTATATGTGTAAGCCACAGAATCATTTATCTAATCTACCCACAGAGGATGCTTCAAAGCTTTGGGGTAGAATTGCTCTAGCTTTCTTCTTACCATAATACCTGTTTCCAGCCTTTGGGGTAGAATTGACAAGTTTTATAATTACAACTGCGATATTCTGAAATGCTCTCCGGTCAAAATACAGCAGTGAGATGTAATTTAGTTATGCCATATTTTATAAGATGCACATATCTAGTAATGATGTATTCTTTTTAAGACTCTTTAATTCATCAAAATTAATGTCCTTTAGTTACGGAATCACTATATTTGTATACATTGTACATGATAGATTCCTGTTAAGACCCTTGAAAAACGTCAGCACTTAACGAAGAAAAATGAGGAGTAATGCATATCAGATAAATCATTTTTGAGATTATCTGTATTGCATTACTCCTCGTTTGGTTTTCTGAGTTTAGTACTGCTACGTTTTTCACGGAGCGCGAGCGTGTCTTAGAAGGAACTATCATGTACATGTGTATGATACAAATCTGTCCGTAACTAAAGAACATTAATTTTCCAAGATACAAAAGCGTCTTAGAAAGAATACATCATTACTAGATATGTGCTTCTTTCACCCTTAGCATAACTAAATTGCATCTCACCCACGGATTCTTTAAGCGAGCATGTCAGCATCGCGTTCATATTCAAGGATGTCTCCGGGCTGACAATCAAGTACTTCGCAGATTGCTTCTAATGTGCTGAATCTGATAGCACTTATCTTACCGGTCTTCATCTTCGAAAGATTAACATTCGAAACTCCTACTTTCTCTGAAAGTTCATTAAGGCTCATCTTACGATCTGCCATAACTCTATCTAATCTTAATACTATTCTGCCCATAAATTACACCATCCTATAATGTTTCGTCTGATTCCTGCTGAAGTACTGCGCCATACTTAAATACATAAGTAAGCACTAAGATTACAACTACTATAAGCACTGAGCCAAAATCAAACGTCATTTTAAATTCGGTGTAACCTGACATAACAAACGCACCTATTGCATCCACTATCCATGAAATTACAACCATAGGAATAATCGAAATAGCAAGCTGTTTCATCCTATGTATGATATTCTCTTCGAAAGGATTATCACATTTAGCAAACGCCTTGCAAAGCTTTCCTACGAAAAGAAGTACTACAAAAAACATAGCCACGCTTAAAGCTCCCAAAAATGATACCCATGCAAATTCTCTCATTCTAATCTGTACTGTCTCTGCTGAAGCTGAAACACTAATCTTTGTACCATCCTGTTCTATATCTGTCGTTGTATATACATAAGTTCCTGTCTCCAAATCAAGTCTCTCACCCTCTTCTATATCAAGGTCCCCGATAAGACTTGGTGTAATTCCTATTTCTGCCAAATCAACAATAACTCCGGCTGTTGCATCAATGTTAATACTCACAAAATCCTTCGGCATAATCAGAAGGAATATTCCTGCTATCATTGCTCCGGCAAAACCTATGCCGCACAATATCTTCACGATAAGTGTTATGATACTTCCTACCTTGCCGACAGTGTTAATTTTACTTACTACTTCATTTTTCATTTCCATACTCTCCATTCATCATTTAATGTTAATTATTTAATGTTTATCATTAAACATCTAAATGCATTATATTACCATGTTTTTCATTTGTCAATAACTTTTTATCGTTTTTCGATAATTTTTTATCGTTTTTTTGTCCAAAAGGTAATTTTCAACGATGAATTGCGTGATGAATTGCAACTCGAGAATCTGTTATACAAACACTTGTCGTAGCACTCAACTCAACTGCATCGCAGCACGTGCAACGAAAAAAGCACATATCGGAGCCTTTATGTGCATTCCCGATATGTGCTATTAATCTTCTGACTTATCTAATTATTTATCCTGCTTTCCGATTATAGCATTGCCGATTACTGCAATTGCTGCATATATAACACCTGCTACCGGCCAGATAATTCCTGCTGATTCCCAATTATTGGTCAAAAAGTTGTATGTAAGAAATCCTGCTGTTACAAGTAACCAGTAAACGGTGGTTATTACACCCATTTTGCCGTTATTGCGCTTCTTCTCTACTGTATAATCGCCTTCCTGTAATAACTTCTCCATGCTTTCCCACGGAATAGCACCTCTAATAAAGAAAGTAACACCTATACCCTCACCAACAAGCATCAAAGGAAGCATCATTGCCGCTAACGCGTCGTTATCAAATATAGCGGCAGCAAATAACGCTACTACTGACAAAATACAAACCATTGTTCCTATTATCATGTACTGTGTATGCTTTGCCTCGAACTTCTTCTGACGCTCTTTTACCATACCTGCTACACCATAAGCTGTTTCTATCTTTTCTTTTTCCAGAAAATCGTATTTCTTTGTCTTAGCGTCACTTGAAATAAATAAACCTACACCTGATGCTATAAGAATAAAGAGAGATATCATTCCCAGTCCGCCTGCAACATTTTCAGAAATGATTACATTTTCAAATTCTGTAAGTGCACCGAAGAATATGAGTACTGCCGGTGCCAGGATACACAAAAATGTTCCTATAGCTATACTAGGTACACTCTTTTCCTTAAGTTCCAAGTATTCATTGGCTTCTTCCATTGATATATGTCTTACACTTATGCTGTCCTCTGTAGCATCCTGTACATATTCAATATCTTCTGCATCATCTTTAAGAAGGTAATCTGTACTAACACCGAACACTTTACTTATAAGTAATATTCTTTCCAAATCCGGCACTGACTGTGCACCCTCCCATTTGGACACTGACTGTCTTGTTACCCCTAGCTTCTCAGCAAGCTCTTCCTGAGACCATCCATTCTTCTTTCTTAATGTAATAATTTTGTCTGCTAAAATCATTTTTTAATCTCCTCTCATTTGTCCGACCTTGTTAATGCTACAACCAAAATGTTATGCATCGTGGTCTGTCTTATGTCATCAAATATAGCTTTTTTTCCGGTTGCAGGCAATAAACTCTCCCCGTCAATCTGTCAACCGGTGGTTGCAACTGCCGGTTACCCTGCGTTGCAAACCCCATTTTATCACGTTTTTCGGCTATAATCAATAAAACAGTCCTCATTACTAATCAAAAACAGCTATCATACAATGATTGCCAACTTGATGGTTACATTCTATGACAGCTGTTGTTCTAAACACTAAATCTCACCCTCTTGTGAACCATAAAATCAATTACACAAGTACTCTTCTGTCCTCTACTCTCTTAGCCTTACCTTCACTTCTTGTTATACTTCTTGGCTCAACAAGTTTTATCTTAGCCTTAAGACCGATTGCCTGAACGATAGTATGCTCAATCTCTTTATTAAGCTTCTCAAGCATATTAATCTGGTCTGAGAAATAATTCTCATCAAGCTCAACCCAGATTTCAAAAGTATCAAGGTTGTTAACACGGTCAACTATAATCTTGTAGTTAGGTGTAATTCCCTTAACAGTAAGAAGTGCAGCCTCAACCTGTGACGGGAACACATTAACACCTCTGATAATAAGCATATCATCTGAACGTCCTGTAAAACGGGCAATTCTCGCATGTGTTCTTCCACACTCACACTTCTCGTATGTAAGACTGGTAAGATCCTTGGTTCTGTATCTGATAAGCGGGATACCTTCCTTAGAAAGTGTTGTAATAACAAGTTCGCCTCTCTCATTCTCACCAAGATTCTTCTTAGTCTCACTATCAATAATCTCAGGGAGGAAATAATCCTCGAAAATATGTAAACCTTTATGATGTATACAGTCCATGGCAACACCCGGTCCCATAATCTCGCTAAGACCATAGATATCAAAAGCATTGATACCAAGCATCTCTTCGATTCTTCTACGCATGTTGTCAGTCCAAGGCTCTGCACCATTAACTGTAGCCTTTAACTTAATTCTATCTTTAACACCCATCTCACAGATGGTCTCTGCTATATGCATAAGGTATGAAGGAGTACACATAAGACCTGTTACACCAAAATCCTCCATCATAGCAATAAGCTTCTGTGTATTACCTGTAGACATCGGTACAACCGTAGCTCCGAGATTCTCAACACCATAATGTGCTCCAAGTCCACCTGTAAACAATCCATACCCGTAAGCAACCTGAATAATATCATCCTTGCCAAGGCCTGCCATGGTAAGACATCTTGATACACACTCACTCCACATCTCGATATCTTTTCTTGTATAGCCAACTACCGTTGCTTTTCCTGTAGTACCGCTTGAAGCGTGAATTCTAACAATTTCACTCTGTGGTACTGCAAAAAGTCCAAACGGATAGTTATCTCTAAGGTCATCCTTAGTTGTAAACGGAAGCTTACTAAGGTCATCTAAATGACGGATATCTCCCGGTTCAAGCCCTTCCACCTGCATCTTCTTGCGATAGGATGGCACATTATAATATACATCCTTAACTGTCTTAATAAGTCTCGCTTCCTGTATGGTAGATATCTGGTCTCTGCTCATACATTCCTTTGGTTCATTCCAAATCATTATTACTTCCTCCCAATTATAAAGTCTTTAGTTATATCAACGTTTATTATCTGCCAAAACTCTAATATATCTATTATACTTTAATTATATGCATTTATTCAACTATTTTTCTCATTAAAATGCATAATTATTTATTAAGTAAGTCTTCCAGAAAATCTATCGCTTCTCTATATCCCTCAAAGCCCTTGCCATATATGGTTTTTGCCGCTACATAAGACACATAGGATATTTTTCTGAAATCCTCTCTCTGCGAAACATCTGAAAGATGTACCTCAACCGTAGGAATAGCTACTGCTTTTATTGCATCCGGAATAGCTACACTTGTGTGTGTATATCCTCCCGGATTAATTAGAAGTGCATCACTCTTCTGATATGCTTCCTGAATCCTGTCTATTATTGAACCTTCATGATTAGATTGAAAAAATTCAACTTCTATTCCCTTTTGCTCACATATATCCCCAATATATTTGAGCAAATCCGCATAAGTCTCCCTACCATAAATATTCGGCTCTCGTATGCCAAGCATGTTAAGGTTTGGTCCGTTTATTACTAAAAGTTTCATTACAATTCCTCCATAATCTTATCAACCGTAGCTTCAATTTCAGTATTTAATACCTGATAATCGCTATATGCGCGATAAGCATCTATTCTCTCGTTATATATCTGCGTAAGCGGTCTTGACTGCGATATCGGTCTTCCGTCGGTTGGCAGTTCCTCGATTTGTCTGTCTATGAATATCACCACCGAATTCTGTCTAAGAAGCGGCTTATTAACAGCCTTGGTAACAACACCGCCACCGGTAGCGACAACCTGATTTTTTTCTTTAGAAATAGCTGCAAGCACTTCTGTTTCAATTCTTCTAAACTCAGCTTCACCACTATCAGCAAAAATCTCCGGAATACTCTTTCCTGCGCATTTAACGATTTCTTCATCTGCATCAACGAACGTTTTTCCCAACTTTTCAGCAAGCATTTTACCTATAGTAGATTTGCCGCAACCAGGCATTCCTATAAGCATTATATTGCGAACCTCTGCCTCAATCGTGTCATGAATCTTAGCAATGACAGAATCATCTATCTTCACATCTCTAAATATCTCACTTGCTCTCTTTGCCTGTGCGACAAGCATCAAAAGACCATTTATGCAAGGTATTCCAAGCTCCTCTGCATCTAATATAAGCCTTGTTTTTAACGGATTAAAAATAATATCATACACAGCCTCACAAACTTTAAAATCAGCAAGTGTTATAATCTTATCTCCTATAGGCGGATTCATAATAGGCTGTTCACCGACATTCGGATACATTCCAACCGGTGTAGTATTGACGATTAGTGCCGTATCAAGGTGTTTTGAAAGAAATTCATAATTATTCTCTTTTCTTGATATGGTAATAATCTCTCCTGCGCCCATATCCTCAAGTACGGCTCTTATCGTAGGTGCTGCGCCCCCATTTCCGAAAACCATTGCCTTCTTGCCCTTGACAGAAACAGCAAGCTTCTCCACCATGCATTTAAAACCATAATAGTCAGTATTGTCTCCCACAAGCTTGCCGTCACGCATTACCAGCGTATTAACACTTCCAATCTTAGCTGCGGTCTCACTAAGCTCATCACAATAGGGTATAACAGCTTTCTTGTATGGAATGGTTACATTAAGTCCCTGCCATGCTTCACCACCGGTTTTGATAAATGCTTCCAGTTCGTCTTCCTTTGTCTCATAAAGCTTATATTCATACTCCCCAAGATAACCATGTATCTGCGGAGAAAAACTGTGTCCTAACTTTCCTCCAAGCAATCCATATCCCATTATTCTTCCTCCCGATATCGCACAATTATTAAGTTCAAGGCCATTTTAACCTATCATCTGTCATTCTAACAATTAACTGCTAAACAATCTCCGAGTAGCTTCCAAGATATTTAAACTGTTCACATGAATCAGATAAATCACTGACTATCTGAATAAATTCTTCTGAATATACAGATGTCTCCAAATCGAAATAGAACATGAATTCAAAATTCCTGTCAGGCATAGGTCTGCTCTCTAACTTCGTAAGATTAATGCCGAGTGCATAGAATCTTGAAAGAATCTTATAAAGCTCACCCGGATTATGATTAATTGCCATCATAATACTGGTTCTGTCTGCTCCCGGATATATTTCCATATCCTTTGAAATACATATAAATCGTGTAAAATTATTACCCTTATCCTGTACTGTAGCCTTAAGAATCTTCAGTCCGTAAAGGTTAGCGCAATCTCTTGAAGATATGGCAGCCACATCCATTCTGTCTGAGGATGCTACCATCTTGGCAGCAACCGCTGTATTCTCAACTACAGTAACCTTTGCGTTAGGATAATTCTTAAGGAACTCACTACACTGTGAAATAGCCTGCTCATGTGAGAAAATCTCTTTAATATCTTCTTCATTCACCCCTTCTTTCACAAGAAGATTATGTTCAACCTTAAGACGCATACTCTTTACAATATAGAAATTGTACTTCATCATCAAATCATATATGCGTGTTACCGAACCTGCTGTACTATTCTCTAACGGGAGAACTCCGTAACGGCACATTCCTGAATCTACCGCTGCAAACACGCCTTCAAAATTCTGTAAATATACAATATTGGCATTCTTCTGAAAAATCTTATCTGCTGCAATCTGTGAATATGCTCCTTCAACTCCCTGGCACGCTACAACCGGATGTTTGGGAAGCATCTTATTAGAATTAGCATCAATAGCGGCCTTAATCTGTTCAGTTACAGTGTTCTCTACTCGGTTAAGTCTTCTCTGATAAGCCTTACTAAGGTCCATAATTACAGTAAAAAGATTACGGTCATATTCAGCCATATCCGGCTTTGCAGCATTTGTAATGCCGGCAAGCTTCTCACGCTCTCTTCCTGAATCAAGTACTGCCATGTTATTTTCTTTCTTATAATCTGCAATCTGCTTTGCAAGCACCATTCTGTCTTCGAACAGTTTAAGAAGCTTTGCATCTAATTCATCTATCTGATTTCTATACTCTAAAAGACTCATTATTTATTTTCCTCCTTTTAAAAGCCGTGTTCTCCAGCTTGGATTACGTCCATCATCACAATAGCTGCCACAGCCTCTACGCATGGCACGGCTCTTGGCACTATACAAGGATCATGTCTTCCCTTAATCTCAAGTAATTCCTCTGTAAGTGTCTCAAGTCTTACACTCTCCTGCTGTCTTGCAATAGAAGGAGTCGGCTTAATCGCAACCCTGAATACAATCGGCATACCTGAGGTTATTCCTCCCAGAATTCCTCCATGATTATTAGTCTTAGTAACCACTTTGTTGTCCTTTACGGCAAAGCTGTCATTATTCTCAGAGCCTCTCAAAAGTGCAGCCTCAAAACCATTACCAAACTCAAGTCCCTTAACCGCCGGAATTCCAAAAAGTGCCTGCGCCAATCTATTCTCTATTCCATCAAACATCGGTTCACCTATTCCTGCCGGAACGCCTGTGATAACGCACTCAACAACACCACCGACTGAATCAAGGTCCGCCTTTGCTTTAGCAATTACCTCCTGCATTTCCATTCCTTTATCATCATTTATGACAGGAAATTCCTTTGTCTTTACATTCGCAAGCATCTCTTGTGTACAATCAGCCATATCTACAGAATCATCTGATACTCCTCCGATACTCTTGATATGTGCATACACTTCAATACCTTGCTTCTTAAGATACTGAAGACACATGCTACCTGCTATACATACAGGGGCCATCATTCTTCCGGAAAAATGGCCTCCTCCCGCAACATCCTGAAAACCGCCGTATTTAACCTGTGCAGTATAGTCTGCATGTCCCGGTCTCGGAACCTTCTTTAGATTCTCATAATCCTTGGAATGTTGATCCTTATTATATATAAGTGCACTGACAGGTGCACCACAGGTTACATTCCCAAGTACTCCCGTAATAAATTCCGGTAAATCTGCTTCCTTTCTCGCTGTAGAGAAAGCATTTCTTCCCGGCGCCCTACGTTCCATAAAACGTCCAAGCTCATCCATATCTATTTCAAAACCTGCCGGAAATCCATCAATCGTAACACCTATTGCTTTTGCATGAGATTGTCCGAATACTGATACTTTTATCTTGTTACCTATAATTGATGACATTATCTAATCTCCACCTTTCCGCCAAGCTTATTATAATCTTCATAAAACGTCGGATACGATTTATTAACCGCCTCCGCATTATCAATAATAACTTCTTCATTACATCTGAGTGCCGCTATCGCAGACATCATAGCAATTCTATGGTCACCCATCGCATTAACCGTTCCACCCTTAAGCATACCTTTGCCATGAATAATAAGTCCGTCTTCCTTTTCTTCTATATCGGCACCCAAACTGTTAAGTACCTCTGTAACAGTCTTTAATCTGTCACTTTCTTTAAGCCTTAACCTTGCAGCATTGTAAATCTCTGTATCGCCTTCCATTCCGGGTGTTTCTGCGACAACAGAAGCCACAACCGCAAGTATAGGCACCAAATCCGGTATATCCATGGCATCTATCTTAATGCCTTTAAGCTCCCCCGGAGCTACTGTTATACTATTTCCTTCATATGTAACCTTGGCTCCAAATTCTTTCAATATATCAGCAATTTTTCTATCTCCCTGAAGTGAATCCGGTAAAAGCCCGGAAACTGTAACCGGCTTTGCTCCTATTGCACCCGCAACCAGCCAAAAAGCAGCATTAGACCAATCGCCTTCCACATTTCCATCCTTTGCATGATAGGTCTGATTACCTTTTATTATATAGCAATTATCTTCCACTTTAACTTCTATTCCAAACTGTTCAAGTACCGCAAGTGTCATATCCACATAAAGCTTTGACTCCAACTTTGAGGTGAGTATAATTTTACTATCTCCATTAAGCCTTGGAAGTGCAAATAACAAACCACTTATAAACTGTGATGTAACATTTCCCTCAAGCCTGTACTCACCTGCCTCAAGCTTGCCTTCAAGACCAAACGGATTACTCCCCTGAGGTGACATAATCATACCTTTAGCACTCATTTCCTCATATAAAGGTGATAATGGTCTTTGAGGAAGTCTACCCTCCTGAAGAAAAGCGGCTTTTTTGCCGAAGCTTGCTGCTACCGGAAGCAAAAATCTAAAGGTAGAACCACTCTCTTTACATGGAAGGCTCATTCCATCCGACATCTTATGAAAATCCACCGGAATAACCATAAATCCGCCCTCTATTTTTTCAAAAACTGCCCCCATAGCTTCCAAACATGCTTTCGTGGCTTCAATATCTTCTGATGTCGAATGACAGCTTACATATGATGGTGCATCAGAAAGTGCTGCAGCTATCATATAGCGATGTGCCATGGACTTGGACGCTATTGCTGGAATATTTCCACCTAACTTGGTTTCTTTAATAATTGCTTTCATACCTATCTCCAGTCTACCGGAAAAACCGGTTGCTAAACTCTTTCTTTGATAACCTTTGAAAGCATATCACATATATCATCAAAGGATACCTTCTTTATTATGTATTGGCCTATCTTTTCCAAAAGAATAAGATTAACTCCTGCCCCATCACCTTTCTTGTCAGAACGAATCGGCTCTATAAGTGATACTGCATCGAATTCTGTATTAATCGGAAGCTTATGCCTTGTTAACATCCCATTCATTTCATCTACGAGTAATGCATCCTTACAGAATCCATTCTGTACTGATATTGCACTTGCAAGCGACATACCTATAGCTACTGCCTTGCCATGGGAGATTGTATAATTACTCAAGGTTTCAATAGAATGACCAATCGTATGTCCGAAGTTAAGAATCTGTCTTAAACCTGTGTCGAATTCATCTTTCTCAACCACGTCTCTCTTAATGGAAACACATCTTGCTACAATCTTTTCTATTTCATCATGTCCAAGCGGTTCCTTAAGCCAATCCCAAAGCTCTTTGTCTACTATTGCTCCATATTTTATGACCTCTGCCATACCGTCTGCAAAAATCTCTTCTGGCAAAGTATTAAAAGTAGTTATATCGCAAAGAACCAGCTTAGGCTGATAAAACGCACCCACAAGATTCTTCCCTGCCACAAGGTCAATAGCAGTTTTGCCACCAACAGAGGAATCTACAGCAGCAAGAAGTGTGGTCGGAAGCTGTACAAATGCAATTCCTCTAAGGAATGATGCTGCTGCAAAGCCTGTGAGATCACCCACAACACCACCACCAAGTGCAACCATTACGTCCGCCCTTGAAACCTTATTCTCCGCAGCATATTCAAGAAGTTTTATAAAATTCCCGGCATTCTTTGATGCTTCGCCATTAGGTATAACGAATTTGAGCACCTGAAAGCCTGCTTCTTCAAGGCTCTTGCTTACCTTTCCGGAATACAATCCATCAACTATATCATCCGTAACAAGCACGGCTTTTCTTCCTTTTATTATATCTTTAAGATAAGCTCCGGTTTTTTCAAGTATTCCATCCTCTATCAATATATCGTAACTTCCTGATGCACTTACATGTATTTTTTCCATACAGTATTTCCTCCCGCACATAACTCATTTTACGTCTATTATTTAATACCTCTCATCATTTCATGAACCTTGAAAACATTATCTGTTATATGTGCAAACTGCTTTGGAGTAAGTGACTGTGCACCATCACAGAGTGCCTTTTCAGGGTTGTTGTGCACTTCTATCATAAGACCATCTGCACCTGCTGCAACAGCTGAATATGACATAGGCTCTACCATTCTTGCTACACCTGTCGCATGGCTTGGATCAACTATAACAGGAAGATGTGTAAGTTCATGTAACATAGGTACTGCTGAAAGGTCAAGTGTATTTCTTGTATATGTCTCGAATGTTCTTATACCTCTCTCACAAAGAATAATATTCTCATTACCACCTGCCATAATATATTCTGCACTCATGAGCCATTCTTTCATTGTATTTGCAAGACCTCTCTTTAAAAGAATAGGCTTATTAGTTTTACCAAGTTCCTTCAAAAGTTCGAAGTTCTGCATATTTCTTGCGCCTACCTGAATAAGGTCAACTTCTTCAAACAAAGGTAAATGGTTGGCATTCATAATCTCTGTAACAATTGGAAGTCCTGTTTCTTTCTTTGCTTCTAATAAAAGTTTAAGTCCGTCACCACCCATACCCTGGAAATCATATGGAGAAGTTCTTGGTTTGAATGCTCCACCTCTTAACATATTAGCGCCCGCTGCCTTAACCTGTTTAGCAACTTCAATAATCTGCTCTTCTGATTCAATTGAACACGGACCAGCCATAATAGCAAAATTACCGCCACCCACTTTTACTCCGCTAACATCTATTACAGAATCCTCAGGATGGAACTTACGATTAGCCATCTTAAACGGATCACTGATTCTTTTAACTGATTCAATCATCTCAAGCGCTTCAAGAAGGCTTATATCAATCTTGGTTGTATCTCCAACAAGACCTAATATTGTCTGATACATACCTACTGTCTTATGTACACTTACACCTTTCTCCTCGAACCAATTGGTAAGGTTACTAATCTGCTCCTCTGATACTCCCGGTTTTAATACTGCTATCATTTTCTTTTCCTCCTAAAATAAAAATCTGCATTTTCCTATAACACAAAAAACCGATGTTTGCTATGCAAACATCGGTCTAATTCCAATACTTTCTAACATGTACTGTAATTCACTTGACGTTTCACATAGCAAAATAAACCAACGCTAAAAAAGTAAAAGCCCTGGAAAAAGAAGTTAAAAAAGTAAAAGAAATATTCAGTTGTCTTATTAACTAATCTCATTAACTTCTCTGCCATGTTGCACGCCTCCTTCTTTTTTGTATTATACTCTGACATTTTGGTTTGTCAAGTATTTTTATTAGATTTACTTACATAATCATGCATATTGGCAAATTATATTAATCATTCTTTTCCTTCGTCATAAATGCAAGTCCGATAGTTCCTACTCCTGCATTACAAGCATTGGACACACAGGCCTTTTGAATAATTATCTCTTTAAACTTAAAATGCTTGTTTACTTCTCTTAGAATCTCCCTTTGTTCACGCACTGTACAACATACATGAGTTATTATAAGTAAATCGCTATCAATTTTCTTCTTTCTTCGTGCACGCCATGCAATAAAATGCCTACGCGCAGTAGATACAGAATTAAACCACACACCTGACACTCGCATATGACTACGCTTTATATCCACTACAGGATGTGCACGAAGAATATTACATAACTTCGCCGTAATTCTATCCGTAAAACCATATTTATAGAAAATGTTAACAGATGGCATAAGAAAATAGAGTTCTATCCTGTCTCTTATTCTGGCAATCTCTTCCTTAATCTCGTTTACACTATAGCCTTCTCTTACTAATCTGGCTGCATGTAAAGCAATAATTCCTTGTCCGCCCGAGATGTTTCCCGAATCAATTACACTAACATGTGCAAATCCTTTAGCAGCTTCAGATGCACGCTTATATGTGACACCGACATGTTCTGCCGGAGCAATATGTATTACATCTATGGCCTCTGTAAGCGCATCTGCGAAGAATCTTTCAAAATCTTCCACCGGTGCACTCATTGATCTGATAGACGTATCCTTATCACTAAGGAATTGCTCTAACATATCAACATCCATCTCTTTCGTATCCTGAAAAATCCCTGATTCTGTCTGTATATAAAGATACATCATCTTTATCTCTTCTCGTTCCAGAACCTCTCGTGGCAAATCACAATCGCAATCCGTAGTAATTAATATCTTTCTATGTTTCCTACGTCTCTTCCATTCATTGTCTTCGCTATAATCATCAGCTTTATTTTCAACTTCCCTATATTCAATCAGCTCTTCCGGAATGAACTTAAGCATTTCTGCTTCTAACAAAAGTGGATCAACCGGTTTAGAAAGGCAACCATCAAACCCGTTATCCATAAAGGTCTGTATGTTATTCTCCGTTATTGCCGCAGAAAAAGCTATAAGTGGTGTATTTCTGCACAGACCATTCTCCTGTGTTCTTATCGCCTTCAACATAGTCCTTCCATCATAATCAGGCAACATATAATCAAGTACAATTATGTCGTAAGTTTTTTCTTTAGTTTTTTCAAGACATTCTTCTCCTGTCTTGGCAACATCAATTTTAATCTTGGTCGCACGAAGAAGCTTCTTAACAACCATAAGGTTAGTGTCATTATCATCAACAAAAAGAACTCTCGCTTCAGGTGCTTCGAAGGACTGATGATAAGTACTATCTTCCACCTCTGAACCAAGTGCAAAATTACACACACCTATAGGAGTCGTATCCACGATATCCTGTTCAAGCTTTACTACAAATTCAGTTCCTTTCATATAGATACTATCTACACCGATAGTTCCGCCCATAAGTTCCACTAACTGTTTAGTTATTGCCAAGCCTAATCCATTACCCTCTATCTTAGCATTACGTTCACTGTTAACTCTCTTAAAGGTATCATATAACGTATCAATATCTTCCTGTTTAATACCTATACCGGTATCAGCTATTGATACTCTAAGCACAAGTCTGTTATCATCTGTCTTCTGTCCCCATGCTGTAAATGTAACAGAACCCGTGTCAGTATACTTAACAGCATTAGAAAGAATATTAATCAATATCTGCTTAATTCTTTTCTCATCGCCATACATCACACTCGGAAGATGTTCATCAATATCAATATTAAACTGAAGCTTCTTTTCCTGCATTCTTACACCAATGATGTTAACTAAATCAGAAAACATATTCTTTGTCTCATAATTGGCATTTATAAGCTCCATCTTACCATTTCCAAGGCCTGAGAAATCAAGAATATCATTAACTATAGAAAGAAGCATATTACTTGCACTCTTTACATTAATTGCGTTCTCCCTAACTTCATCAGATACATCTTCTCTCAGAATCATCTCATTAAGACCAATAATGGTATTAATAGGTGTTCTTATCTCATGACTCATATTGGCAAAGAATACATCTTTTGATTTAGCAAGCTTCTCAAGTTCTTCTTTTTGTTCTACAGTAATCTTCTGATTTTTATCAAGCAGCTTTACCTGATACTGAATAAGAATACCCGTAGGGATACTTACAAGAAGCATACCCATAAACACATCCATATATATTTCTGCCTCACTTGTAATAAAAACAAGCATTTCCGGATGAGTATATGCAAGCACAAATGAACCGCCATATACCGATACCATAATCAGCAGATATACAATCAGCTGCCTACCCTGAAACATCAAAAAACAATATAGAATTCCGAACACATACCATATCGGTGAACCACTGTGAACACCACCATTCGAGAAAAACGTTATCGGCATCATTCCACAAAAAACAACCAGTTGAATAAGAGCTGCTGCCAAAGTCATCTTCTTATACTTCACCGTAAGTATTATAGCAAATATCAAACACAAAGGAAGCAAAGTTAATGCAACAACATTTTCCTTAAAATTGTCCATAGACATTCCAAAAAAGAATGTAATGATTGTAAGTAGCAAGCCTACATATAAAATAATACGGAAAAATTTTTCTCTAATGCCTATATCTTCGGCAGCCATAAACTTCTTTATTTTACGAAACATATATTCACCACCTACTCTTTTAACCAACTGTCTTTAAGCTTGGAAAACAGTTCGAACGCAGACATAAAATCTGACATTTCCACTTTCTGCTTTACCTGAACGATATCTTCACCAATATCATGGCTTTTGCATGCACATCCATCAAGCTTATCAAGAACCTTCAACATATTATCTGCATTAAATGTATATGTAGCATTCTCAAGTTCATCGGTAATTTGTTTAAGCTCATTGATGTCTATTTCTCTAAGGTTACTCGTATCAACCTCTTTAGGTGCTATATTAATCTTATCATTGGAACTTAAAATCGCTAATATCCTGTCGTATTCCGCAATCATATCGTCATGATTGGCAGCTATGTATTCAACATTCTCTTCTTTACCTGCAAGTTCAAGCTTCTTTGCCATAGAAGACAAATTATCTGCTCCTATACTTGCCATAGCACTCTTTAAGCCATGCACATGGATAGTGTATTGCTTCCAATCCTTATCTTCCATAAACTTCTGTATTTTCTGCTTATTCTCCGGACCTTTATTAAGATTAAGCCTTAACACTTCCAGATAATTATCCATGTTACCACAGTATAATAAGCCATTTGCTATGTCAATGTCATCAAGCTTTAATTCATCCTCTACCTTTTTACCTTCAACATACTTAACACTTACAGCATCTTCAATCGGAGCAAGAATATCTGCACCATGTATTATCTTATCCTCAGGCAGAAATTTCTTTAATACTCTTCCTAATGCTGTTGAATCAACAGGCTTAGGCACAAAATCTTGGAATCCCTCCTCGTAAAATACTTCTCTCATTCCTCCTAATGCATTGGCAGTAAGTGCTACAACCGGAACATTTTTAAAGTATTTACCCTTTTTCTGTCTAATTCTGTGAAGCGTCTCTATTCCATCCATCTCAGGCATCATGTGATCCATGAATATCATATCATAGACCTCATTATCAACCTTCTCAAGCGCCGACATACCACTTTCTGCTGTAGAAACCCTAACTCCGTATAACTTAAGCAATCCTTCTACTACACGGATATTCATTACGTTATCATCAACAACAAGCACATGTGCTTCCGGTGCCATAAACACTTCATCAAAGAATTTAGTAACCTCTGCACCCTGAATAATACTCTGATCATTAAGTGCATTTATGATAGGCAAAGAATATAAAGGCTTATTTATTATTGTAAAATTACTATTTTGAACCTCATTCTTTTCCCACCAGTCAAGAATAATAACAACCTTGGTATTCTTAGCCAATTCATCAAAAAACGACTTATCCTGCTTATATTCCAGATTAGTTATGAATATATGTGTTAAATCTCCACGTTCACTTCTTCTCTTTAAATCATTAAGATTACGACATACATAACATCTAACTGTAAGCTGTTTTATGATATGCTCAATAAGCATTCTATATTTATCTCGAATCTCTTTGTAATGAATCTGCTCAAGGCTGATCCATACTGCACCATTTATAGCTTCAGGATTATCAACACTTAATATAGGTGTCTCATCTGCCACCTTCTGTGGAACAACAAACTGTATGCTTGTACCCTTGCCAAGCTCACTTCTTACTGTTATAAATCCACCCATTTTATCAACAAGTGCCTTTGATATGGCAAGTCCAAGTCCGAGACCTCCTTCTTGTCGGTTTCTCTTTGCATCAACCTGACTAAAGCTCTTGAATATCTTCTCGATACTCTCTTCTTTCATACCTATTCCTGTATCTTCTACTAGTACAGAAAGATTAATTCCATATTCAGTTTTTCTATGAGAAACAGAAATAGCTATACCACCTTCATTGGTGAACTTAATCGCATTGTCAATCAAATTCATCATCACTCGTCGTATCTTCTGTTCATCACCTATAAGTCCTACAGGAATGTCCACATCACAATCCACAACAACTTCTATTCCCTTTTCAAGCTGTCTGGAATTAATCATATTGAGCACATCATTAATCGTTGTAACTATATTGTATTGTTCCTCAACCATATCCATTTTGCCTGATGAAAGTTCTGAGAAGTCAAGAATATCACTTACTACCGTTAGTAAGTTCTTTCCCGCCGTCTGTATATCAAAAACTTCTTTACGAATTCTGTCCGGAAGCTCATCTCTCAATACAAGCTCACTCATTCCGCATATTGTATTAATCGGAGTTCTAATTTCGTGGCTCACATTGGTAAGAAAATCATCCTTTCCATGCTGTGCCTCCTCAAGCATCTCTATAATATCGGCCTGGACAAGATTACGTCCAATCTGCCTTTTAACTCTGAAATATACTACTATCTCAACAATATATATCATAGCCATCTCCATCAAAATGGCTTTACTTTTTCCCTCAAACAGTGTTTCGTGATAAATCGCAGCATGATACATAATAACAACTGTAGTTCCGGCTATCGTTATGTATATTATTTCTTTCAATTCATATAATCCCAATACTACAATCATGGTTATAAGTATAGGAATGGCCAGTCTTAAATCTTCCGAATTTACTGCATACAGAATAGAGCTTATCTCAACCATAACAGCTGTAAGACATGCTCTGAACTTATAATCCTTAAAGCTAAAAAGGTAAACTATCAGTCCAACTCCATACGCCACCAGTTCTAAAAGTGCTATCTCTATGGAGACTTTATCCCTAAACGCAACAATAAGCGTACTAAATGTATAAAGCGCAAATATCCAAATAATAATACGCTCTACAGTACGCCTGTCTTCTTTATAATATCTTTTTAAGTCCTCCAAAAACAACACCTCCTGATGCTCAAATACTTCTCATCAAATTCAAAACCGGAGCCATACACATATGGCCCCGGTTCTCTTTCCCTTAGGCAGATCTGCCTGCCACCATATAACTGCCTCTCAAATCTGTCGCTATAAAATACTCTGTATATTCAAATTAATTCTCAATTTTCTCTGACTATATCCTCGCATTCATTCTTCTTGTTATACATTATACACTAAATATACTTATTCTGCAACCTTAAAATCTGCAAGTAAATCACGCATTCTCTCTGCCTGATTGGTAAGTTCTTCACTTGCTGCAGCACACTCTTCACTTGTTGCAGAATTAGTATGAACAACCTGTGATACCTGTCCTATTGCCTGATCAACCTGTGCAACTGCTGTTGCCTGATAATTAGAAGCCTCTGCTATATTAACAATAATACCTTCACTCTTTGAAACAACATCTGTAATTGTCTCAAGAGCCTTAGCTGTTTCATCGGCTATCTTAGTACCT
>JAFTJD010000052.1 GCA_017456585.1 Lachnospiraceae bacterium | reverse complement strand
TGGCAGCACTAAGAGCACTGTTACCATTAACATCCGCAACATTTGCCCATATCTCATTTATCTGTTTTTCAAGACTTGCAAGCTCCTCAAGATATGTTTCCCGGTCCATAATCATATTACCCGGTCCATCATCTGAATTATGGATTCCATCAGTAGTTGGTTCACTCATATCAACAGTCGTATCATATCCATACAGGATTCTTCTCTTACCTTCAAGAACTCCTTTTGTTATAAGCGTCACTGTAAGTCCTGCGACTGTTAATAACAAAAGCATACAAATTACGGTTCTCACTGTTTTCATCAGCTATTCACCTGTTTCCATTTCCCTTCCGAAAGGAAGTACTGTGCATTATCATTCGCTTTATCAATTATATCATCATCATATCCAATCATCTTTAATAATCTGATTGCATTACGTGAGGTAGCTCTTCCTCTATTAAGCTTATAATCAAAGGTAATATCATTATCAGTAACATGCTCCGTAAAATGATAATTGTCATATTTACTTTCCAATATATGCGTAAGCTCAATATCATGGGTTGCGGCAAAACATAGTACATTTCGTTCAGCAAGACTCTTAAGAATCTGTGAGGATGCAGCTATACGTTCAACCGTATTGGTTCCTCTAAGTACCTCATCAACAAAACAAAGTACTGTAATCTTATCATTAACTGCGTCAAGAACTCTCTTTAATGACTTAATCTCAACTATATAGTAGCTTTCGCTTCCCAAAAGATTATCCTTAAGTGCCATAGAAGACATAACCCTAAACCAGCATGCCTTGTATGCTTTGGCAGCAACTGTGTTAGCAGACTGCGCAAGAATGGCATTAATTGCAGCTGATTTCAAAAATGTAGACTTACCGGAAGCATTTGAACCGGTAATGAGCACACATCTTTCTGAATGAATGCTATTCGCAACAGGCTTATCAAGAACCGGATGGTACATTTCTTCGAATTCTATAACCTTCTTATCCGTAAATACCGGCAAGGAATAATAATCAAGGCTTTCCCTGAAAGAAGCTACCGCTATCATACTTTCTATAAAACCAAAATTCTCGATAATTGTTTCCAACGCATCCTGCTTCTTAATAAATATAGAAAGCATATTATTAAACTTAATCAAATCCATATGTGTTGCAATTCTTACATAATCAAGAATTGCATCGAAAATCGAACCTCCAAGATTATCGGACGGGAACATACCCATGCTTTTGTTAATTCCTTTTAACTCTGATGCTTCTTTTTCCATCCTTGCAACGTATGTTTCAATTGCAGATACATTGCATTTCTTCAGCATAGGTATATTCGAAATAATATTGCTAATTATCTTAAAGCATGTAAAATATGCTTCTATCTCTGCTTTCCTTCTATAATATCTTACTGCCGCATATATAAAAGCTCCAACAAAACACATTATTCCCAAAGAAGCTTCATACGAAAATATAACTGCACATACAGCATAAAGAATAAAAATCAGATAATGATTCCAATTACTCTCACGCTGCACATCATTAAGTCTGCTTATATAATCACTTGCAGAAAGCCCTTTGGTTCTTCCGATTTTGCCATATGCAAGCTGCACCGTTCTTCGCTCTTCCTCATTCTTCTGAAAAAATGAAATGAGCCTCTCTCTCTCGTCAAGAATTTCCTTCGAAGTAACCGGTGTCCTTAACATGTAATAAAGATATTCTTCACCCGGAGATGAATGTGTATTATTCATCTGCATGAATATCTGATCCATATCAAGATCATTCCATGTAATATCATCAATATATTGCACTTCTGATGCAGTAGTTTCTGACTTCTCAATTCTGTTTTTGTAATAATGGGTTATACTCTCGAACTCTTCATAAGAATATTCCCTTTGCGGCACCTTTCCCCAAGTTGCCTTAAGTTTCTCCAGAAAACGGCGTTTTTGATTGCGTTGTGCCAGATAAAACTGAACAATTACAAAAAGCACGATACCCACTATACCGATAATATATATTTCCATTCACATACCAACCTTACAGTCTATTAATTTAATTGCATATATACTGCAGTAACTTCCATGTTACTGTCAAAATATACAGTATATGTCGCCTTCCCCTTTTCATAATAACATCTGTATGCTACAAGTGCAAATTCCTCACCTGTCTCAGTGTCCATCTCCCCGGACAAAACAGGATTACCGAATTTCTCGAATTTACCAAGTTCATCAAGTGCTTCTCCCCATGAATCCTCAAAATCCTTGGCTGTAACATTAGATCTTAAATCTTCCCTTATTATAGCAACAAGCCCTTCATAGTCCTGAGCACTTATAACATTGATTACAGCTTCTGCTTCTGCTATAACCTCTTCTTTATCAAAGCCTTCAGGAAATCCATATGTACATCCGGTAAATGTAGTTCCTACCAACAACAGGCACATCATTATAAATGAAACAATTCTTCTCTTTGTAAATTTGCTAGTCTTCATTACCATTATCCTTCCAAAAAAAATCTTTCTTCTTTATAATCAGGAATGCAGTTATTCCTGTAATAGCTACCAAAAGCAATACTCTGACCAAACTATCTATACCTATAATATTGCAAACTTCACCGATAATATTCTCATCAGAAATTATGTGAAGACCTATGGCAGCCAACACATACTTAAAGCCGCCCTTCTTAGCTTTTACTGCATTCATCGTTAACCATGTGTACGCATACAACATAATTACCTTAATAAATGCTGTCAAGATAGCAAGCCAGTATTCTCCACCACCAACTAAATCAAAATCTGATATAAGAACAACTGCTGCTGTCTGCAAGGCATCTATGCCCCACACAACTATAAGATTAACTATCGCATAGCCGATAAAAAATCGTCCGGCTTTAGTTGTAAATTGTTGTCTCTTCCCGAATCCTATCTTTAAGACAAGATATCTAACAACTTCTATTATAATTATTCCGATAATCGCAACCGTTAAACTATACCCAAGGAAATTAATCACAGGCAATACAATACACGCCTCGAATATCAAATATGTAAGAGCTCCTGTTATCATTGGTATGATAGATTTCCTATCTTTATCAACCAACAGACACACTGCCACAACCGGCAAAACAAATGTTAGCAATGCTAAAAGTATAACTGCAAATTCCACGTCTTCATTTCCTTTCACAAATAATCTTTATATATAATAAATTATTTGCGTTAGTTATGTCAAGTAAGCAACCTTTTTCTAATCTTAAATATTTATAAATCACTTAAAATCATATAGTTTCACAAATTAATCACATTTTTTACAAAATTTAAACAAATTTCCGAGTAAAATGATATACTATAAAAGATAAAAAATGTAGACGTTTGCTAAACTGATTTTATGAAAGGAGGCTGTTATGGCAGGTACTGTACAGACGGTCTTTAAACGATATGAGAAAAAATATATGCTCACCGAAGTTCAATATAAGCAGCTGTTGGATGTCATAGATGAACACATGAAAGTGGACGAATACGGCAAGCACACTATCTGTAATATATATTTTGATACGGACGATTATAGATTAATAAGGACTTCGATAGAGAAACCATTATATAAGGAAAAACTCCGGCTACGAAGCTATGGCATTCCCGGGCTTGACTCCAAGGTTTTTCTTGAAATAAAGAAAAAATTCGACGGCGTTGTATACAAAAGAAGAATCACATTTCCTTTGAGTACTGCCTATTCTTACATAGACGGCAATACGGATATTTCGGTAAAAAATGAGCAGATACGAAGAGAAATAGATTATTTTATGGACTACTATCATCCTACGCCGAAGATGTACATAGCATATGACAGAATCGCATATTTTTGCGAAGATGACAAGGATTTCAGAATTACCTTTGATTCAAATATCCGTTTCAGGAAAGATGAGCTTTTACTTGAGCGTGGCGACCATGGTGAGAAGCTTTTAGCTGATGATATGCACCTTATGGAACTTAAAATAGCAGGTGCCATTCCACTTTGGTTGGTATCAGCACTATCCGAATACAAGATTTATCCGACTTCATTTTCAAAGTACGGAACAATATACAAAAAACTACTTACAAAAGGAGAAATTAAAATATGTTAGAAAGTATTTTTTCACAAACAGAAACTCTTACCCTTACCAATGTCCTGTTATCCTCAGGCGCAGCTTTATTCCTCGGTTTTATTATCGCATGTGTTTACATATTATCTGATACAGACCGAACCAAGAGCTTCGTAATAACACTTACTCTTCTGCCTGCATTAGTCGGTATCGTTATCGTGCTTGTAAACGGTGAACTTGGTACAAGTGTTGCCATCGTAGGTGCTTTTAGCCTTGTACGTTTCCGTTCTATTCCCGGAAGTTCCAAAGAAATTGCATTTATCTTCTTTGCAATGGCAATCGGACTTGCAGCAGGAATGGGCTTCATAACCTTTGCAGCTCTTATGACAGTTATTATAAGCATTATATTCTTAGTACTTAACAAGCTTAATTTCGGAGCTACCAAGACAGTTCAGAAGCAATTAAGAGTAACCATACCTGAAGACCTTGATTATACAGGTGTGTTTGATGATATTTTTGAAGAATTCACATCTTCATGCGAATTAACCAAAGTAAAGACCACAAATATGGGAAGTATGTTTGACCTTTATTACACACTTAGACTTAAAGATGCTACACAGGAGAAAGCACTTATCGACAAAATCAGATGCCGCAACGGTAATCTAACCATCGTATGCAGTACCATCGCAAAGAATCCTGAACTATTTCTGTAATTATTGTCGAAATAAAGCGAAATTTGTATTTATATATAGTTTGACAACATCATCCGTTAATTCTAAAATATTCTAATAGAAACTACTTACAGTAATACCTGCGGAGGTTCTAACAGAATGAATGATATTGTCCCTAATACCTCTCAAGAATATATTAATGAACTCACAGCAAAAATTGCCTTTCTTGAAGAGGAAAATCACAAGCTTAATGATACTGTTGCATGGATGCATGATTTAATCTGGGATATGTATAAGAAATTACACATACCCTCCAAGAGATAGTCAATTAATTACGGGGCTGTTACACAGTTATATCTTGTAACAGCCCCGAATTTAGTTATGCATAATACTGTGCCTGTGCATGCCACAATTCATGGTACTTTCCTTTTTCATTAGCCAGAAGCTCATCATGTATTCCACGTTCTACAATCTGCCCCTTATCAAATACCGCTATTGTATCACAGAATCTGCACGAAGATAATCTATGGCTTATATAGATAGCCGTCTTATCTCCCGCTATCTCATCAAACTTACTATAGACCTCAGCCTCCGCAACCGGATCAAGTGCCGCCATAGGCTCATCAAGCACAATAAATGGTGCATCCTTATACAGAGTTCTTGCAAGCGCAATTTTCTGTTCCTCACCACCCGAGATTTCAACACCATCCTTGCAGAACTTTTTGTAAAGATATGTTTCAGTTCCTTCAGGCATCTCACTAAGTCTCTCACCAAAGCCTGCTTTATTAAGGCAGTCCTCTACAAGTTCCCTATCATAATTAACCTTTGTCGAGACATTCTCTCCAAGCTTAAATGCAAACAGGTTAAAGTCCTGAAATACTACAGAGAATACTGACATATAGTCATAATAATTATATTTCTTAATATTAATTCCGTTAAGCAGTATCTCTCCCTCTGTAGGGTCATAGAGTCTGCAAAGTAGCTTGATAAATGTAGTTTTACCACTACCATTCTGACCAACAACTGCAAGTCTTTCGCCGATTTTAAACTTCATGGACACATTCTTAAGTGCGTAATCATCACTGCCCGGATATTTAAACGACACATTCTTAAATTCTATCTCATAATCTCTGTCTCTTCGTTTTTCTACTGTCAAGCTTCCCTGATACATAGTATTAGGTATGTCAAGGAAATCAAAAACAAGTTTTAAGAAGGAGGCATTATTTCTCATATGTCCAGCGCCTCCGATAAGTGATGAAACATTACCGGATACCCTTGTTATGGCAGCTACATATTGTGTAACCATACCAATGTCGAAAGCTCCTGTCCATGCTTTAAGACATACAAACACATATACAACTCCTGTAAAAACAACTGATATGGCTGATGATGCTGCAAAATAAAAGCCTACAGGTCCACGCGCAAGTTTGGCAAAAAAGCCCTTAGAACTAAATGTACCTGTCTTATCACTATTGTACTTATCGCATATTCTATCCTGACGATATATTCTCACATCTGCTGCACAGTCTTTTCTGTATCCTAACCATCCAAAGAATCCAAATAGTCTGTTCGCCAAATTATGTGTGCCTGAATTTAGTGCACTATAGCTACCGGCTTTATTGGCCAATACAGGTGCTATATATATAATTGCAAGCATAATTATAATAAGCCCAATAATAAATATCGGATTGTTAAGTATCACAAGCTCACCTGCATACTCCGGTACCTTTGTGGTAAAAAGGCTTATAGTTAATGCCACACCACCTGTAATTGTAAATATAGCCGAAAGAAGTCTTTCATAATTACCAACAACCTGATGAAGCCCCCAACCGCCTCCATTACTATTCTGGCGTATTGTAGAAAGCAGTTCATGAGTTTTGGTATCATCAATAATCGGGAAATCCATATCAAGAAGCTTATCCCTAAAGATTCCTTCAATCATTTGATAAACTCCCGCGCTCTCAGTATTCTTCCACTTTCTAAGAAGTGCATCTATCAATGAAATGCATGCCTGTGATACTAAGGTTAATACTACAAGTCCTTTTAATCGTTCTACATTCCTTGCTCCAGCAAGCTCGCTTATTACAAGTGCTGAGAAATATATACCCAGGTATGGCGTAAGTGCTTTCCAGATTACAAAAATAATACGTGATATAACCATTTTCGGAGCTTTCTTATACATTAATCCCAAAGCCCTGTTATTAATCTTAAATGCTTCACGCCACGAAAGGAGTTTATTATCTTTATTCTTCATCTTCAATCGCTCCTTCCTTATAATACTTGCTCTGAACTGTGAACAGTTCGGCATATCTTCCGTCCTTACTCAACAGTTCTTCGTGAGTTCCTTCCTCTATAATGCATGCATCTTCTATCAAAATAATGCGGTCACAGAAACGTGTTGACGCCAGTCTGTGCGAAATATATACAGATGATTTTCCTGATATCATCTCATTGTACTTCTGATACATCTCTGACTCCGCAATAGGGTCAAGTGCTGCCGTAGGCTCGTCAAGTACGACAAACGGCGCATCCTTATATAGTGCTCTTGCAAGCATCAGTCTCTGTGTCTCGCCACCTGAAAGCATGACTGCATCCTCATATATCTCACGATTCAGATTAGTCATGTAGCCATTCTTAAGCGACTCTATTTTATCTGTTAATCCTGCATCTGCAATACATCTCTTAACACGTTCTATATCAATCTCTTCCTCCGTCTGTGCAACATTCGTTGCTACAGTTCCGGCAAGAAGCGAAAAGTTCTGGAACACCGCAGCGAACAATGTATAATAATGTTCACGATTATAATCTCTAATATCCTTACCATCGAGAAGCACCCTTCCTTCTGTCGGATCTAAGAATCCACACATAAGCTTAACAAGTGTCGTCTTACCTGCACCGTTAAGCCCCACTACCGCAAGCTTTTCCCCTGGATGAAGTGTAAGATTGATATTCGATAAGGTATCTTTATCCGCTCCCGGATATCTGAAGGATACAGCCTCTAGTCTAAGCTCATATTTTTTATTCTTATCTACAATAAGGTCTTCTCCTTCTTCGAACTTAAACACTTCCGGATACTCAATAAATTCTCTTACTGTTGACAAATCAAGACTTTGTTTATGTAACGTACTTAAGTTGCTAAGAATTCCTGTTATCCACGAGGTGAATCCGCCCACTGCTGAGAAATAAAGTAAAAAATCAGCAATCATAAGTCCGTCGCCAAGCACAAGATTAATAAGATAGAGATATGCTATACCATTACGCGCAACCGCAAGGAATGTCTCAAACACATGTCCCCATATATAAACACCTTCTGCCTTTCGATACATTGCCTTAATTGTTGCCATAGCACTATCCCCAACCTCTACAAGCCATGGTTTAATACCAAAGATACGAATATCCTTGGCTGTGCTGTAATTTTTTGATGTTTCAATAGTATACCATAGCTTATTAGCCTGTTCCGAAAACTCTTCGCGATGACGGTACTCATACTCATTTAAATGCTTTCTGACAAAATATCCACATAATGCAGTCACAACTATTATTGCTATCAAAAACATATTTACATGAGACAAAAGCATTACATAAATTACAAATCCAATTACATTTTGGAGCAAAGAAGTAAGCGTTCCCCATACTGCTTCCGTTGCCTGACTATTGCCGGATGTTGCATCACCTGATTTGGCGTTAAGTTTAATAAACTTCTCATCATCCATATTAGAATAAGATGTAGTAGCCGCTTTTTTATTAACGGCCTTAATAATTGCTAAACGCACGGTAATTCTGCCATATATTGTATTGGCATTAATGTAAGTAGATACAGCCTGACAGAGCATCAATGCACCCACAAATACTGCTGTAGTTATTAAAAGCTCCGATATCGGTGCTTTCCTCTCAACCGTACCAAGTATGGCCGGTGAAATATATAAGTTAATCAAATTACTTATTACGGCAAGCACAGCCGTCAGACATGACAGCACAAGTACTTTCTTCTCTTTTTCCTTCCACGCTGTGACAATCATAAACCACGAGCATTGCCACATGTTATATTTAGGTTTTGGAGCTTTTTCTTTCTCCTTTTTATCTTTCTTACTCACTTATACTACCTTCCCTTCTGTAAATTAGAGCACCGGCAAGCTACCGAATTCTTGAATGTACTATATCATAAACTATCTAAACTTTGCTTAGCTCGGGGATGAATTGTAATAATCAGGGGATGAATTGCCAAAGCTACTCATCCCCTACTTCTGCGGAAGAAGAATCTCGGTAGTAAATGCACCATCCTCACTGTTTCGTGACAAATACCCACCGTATCTCTCCACTATATCATCTATTCTAATAAGTCCAAAACCATGGTCCTTACCCTTTGTAGTCTTAAATACGCCGCTAATCTTTTGCTGCTTCTTAGTAGCAGTAAAATTAGTAAATGACATATATAACTGAGTGTTTTTGATATCGATGTACACTCTAATCATTCGCTCGTCCTCAGGAAGCGCAAGCGAAGCTTCTATTGCATTATCAAAAAGATTACCAATGATTACGCACAAATCAATCTCAGATATCGTAAGTGCAATAGGTACATGTGCATCAGCCTTAACCGGTACGTTTTTGGACTTTGCAAGTGAAATCTTACTGTTAACAATGGCATCAACCATCTTATTGCCTGTCTTAATAACCGTATCAACTGTTTTAAGATCTATATCAAGCTTATCAAGGTAACTGTCTATTGCTTCCATATCACCATCTGCTACCAAAGCCTTCATAGTCTGAATATGGTTGCGGTAATCATGACGCCAGCCTCTAATCTGCTTGTACATATTTTCAACTTCTGCATAATGCGTCTCAATAAGCTCACGTTGGTATGCAGCTATATGTTTATCAATTTTCTTTGAAAGAAGTGACATATTTTTTCTCCTTTTCTTTTAGAAAAACGCCATATGTGCTTAAAAATATCTTATAAAAGCTCTATTAAGCGGTTCATAGAGTCCTCTTGAAATAGGTAAAGTCATATCTACTCCTTCGAGAAAAACCTCTGTCTTCGTAATCTTTCGAATACATTTCATATTCACTATATAAGAACGACCAATCTTAAAGAATCCATCATCAAGCTTCTCTGCCACACTCGAAAGCGTTGTTTTAACAGACACTTCTTCTGTCGCATGAATAGTAACATAATTAGCCCGTACTTCGATATACTTAATCTCATAAAGCGGAATTCTAACCATTCCGTCAACCAAATCGAATATAAGTGCAGCTTCATTTTTCTTAAGCTTCTCACATGCCCGGTCAAGTACAGCATTTAACTTATCCGCGTGAACAGGCTTTAATATGTAGTGAAGTGCTTCAACATCATACCCGTCGGCAATATAGTCGTTGTATCCTGTAATAAATATTATCTGAACCTCACGATTGCCCTTACGCACCTTCTTGGCAAGCTCAACGCCATTCATCTGTCCCATCTCAATATCAAGAAGCAGCATGTCATAATCATGTTCCTCATCATAATGAAAAAGAAAAGCCTCCGCTGACATAAATGTATTCAATTTAATCATATGTCCGGTCTGCGCCGCCCAACCTTTAACCAGCTTACTTATGTAATCTATATCTTCTTGTCTGTCATCACAAACTGCGATTTTGTAATTCATCTCATCACCATTAATCATCTATAATAGCACTATTATAACAACTACAAAAAATCTAGTCAATTGAAACCATTTTTAAGATAAAACAATTTTCATGTTCATACTCTTGCTCTTACATTTCAAGTTATAAGGGATTTATTTAACCGCAAGTTAAATTCCATTCCCTTACAAGTCTCTGTACAATCGTCAATTACTTATATATACTATGATGTAAACAGGCCTGTCTAAATAAACTTTAAGGAGCGATGCTAATGAATATTAAAATCAGTGAAAATATTAAGCGTATGCGTAAAGCCAAAAATATAACACAGGAGCAGCTTGCAGAATTGCTTGACGTATCTATAACTGCGGTAAGTAAATGGGAAAGAAATGAGACTTACCCCGATATTACTCTTCTGTTTCCTCTGGCTCATTACTTCGGTATCACTTTAGATGAGCTCATGGGATATGATGAAGAGAAAATCCGGGCAGATATTGAAGAAGTTAAGAAGCTTTACTTAAGTCTCTGGACAACAGATTTCAAAAAAGCTAAAGAAATAATAACCAAAGCCTACCATGACTATCCTAACGATTACTGGATTATGCATTATTATATGTGGCACCTTGCAGGTGGCGCAGCTGATAATAATCCTGAAGTTCTTCTTGCCAATAAGGACGAATTCTTAGCTATATGTGATAAAATCTTAGCCGGTTGCACAGAAGAGACCTTACGCATTGAAGCATGGAATATGCGTGCCAAGATACTTCATGCTGAAGGTAAAACTGATGAAGCCCTGGACATATACGAGCAAAAATACCCTAATTTTTATCATACAAAAGACCAGAAGAAGGAACAGCTCTTTGCCAAAGACACAGACGAATTTAAGCATTATCTTCGTCTTAATATATATGAACTTTCTAGCTTTGCCATTGATAAAAAGATGAAGGATATCTGGTTCTGTCACGAAGGAAGTGCTGACGATAAGGCTAAGAAATCATTTGCTCTTGCCGATGCTTTCGCTAATATACGCGAACATCTCAGTGACGATACTCTCCTGCTTGCCGAATATTCCGCTTGCATCTGCCTCGCAAATTATCTTAAGTACCATGAAGGAAGCGAGGAGGACAAACTTAAACTTGCCACTCGAAGACAACAGGTAGTCGATGCCTGCAACAAACTTGCCGAGAATGATGAATATGTAAAGGAATTTATCAAGAACCGCTATCACTGCGATAAGCTCTATTAATAAAAAATACACTCGTACACTACCAAAGTGTACGAGTGTGCTATTTTATTATTTCACTTGTCTACCTAGAATGGAGCATATCAATATTGTAACAGCCCAAAATAATTTACATATATTATCCCTGATATGGCATTTGTCCCTGTGGTGGCACCTGTCCCTGTGGTGGTACCTGTCCCTGATATGGCATCTGCGCCTGCTGTGGCATCTGTCCCTGTGGTGGTACCTGTCCCTGATACGGCATCTGCGCCTGCTGTGGCATCTGTCCCTGTGGTGGTACCTGTCCCTGATATGGCATCTGTGCCTGTGGTGGTTGCTCTACCTTCCATAATGCAACTGCTGCAATTGAAAGAGCAAGTGAAATCACATGCATAAATGAAATATGAATGCTAATATCTCCTGCTAATGATATTAAAGTTGTAATACCACCTACTAATACTACATACACAGCAAGAAGTACCAGAACAGGAACTCCCTTGTTCTTCTTTCCAGTGATGTGTAAAACTAAATACAGAATTCCCAACAAAGGTATCGCAAGATATACAATTGCAAACAATGCTATGAAAAGAAGCATCATAGACGCTGCTCCTATGCCGCCTAAATCCATACCAAGCTCAGGTGCATTATTCATAGCTGAGATACTGGTGATACCTCTAAGCATATCAAAAACAGAAATTTTACCATCTTCTATTTTACTTACAAATTTGCAAAACTTAACTCCTGCCTTAACTGTATCATCATCATAACCCATTTCTTCAAAGTATTCTTCAAAGTCATCCGCATCATAGTAATCCATATCATCTTCAATTCTCTCAAATGCTTCTTCCAATTCTTCCTGTGGCTCGCCACCAAGCACAAACATGTTGCTAAAAAGCATTAAAACTACTATTAGTGCCATGAATGCACATGCGATAATACCTTTCACCGTGAATTTCTTCATGCTGTTCATAACTCATCCTCCTGTTTTGTAAGATATTCCGGCTTGTAGTGTCAATCTAAATCTTATACAAGCCTATGCTTTTATAGGCACAATTATATCATAATTGAACGAAATATGTCAAGTTTTCAAG
>JAFTJD010000051.1 GCA_017456585.1 Lachnospiraceae bacterium | reverse complement strand
TCATCGTTTGGATGATAAAAATCGGTTACCTTATAGCAGAACTCTGCAAAATCGGACAATACAATGAAACCGTGGGCAAAGCCCTTTGGAATAAAGAACTGCTTCTTATTCTCTGCCGAAAGGAGTACTCCGTACCACTCTCCGAAAGTCTTTGAATCCTTTCTCAAATCTACTGCCACATCAAAAACTGTTCCGCTTACCACTCTTACAAGCTTATCCTGCGGATAGTTAATCTGGAAATGAAGTCCTCTTAATACACCCTTGGTTGACATGGACTGATTATCCTGTACGAACTGGACATCAATGCCTGCTTCCTTAAAATCATTATAATTATATGTCTCCATAAAATATCCTCTGGAATCTCCGAACACCTGTGGCTCAATTACCTTAAGTCCTTCTATACCACATGTTGTCACTGATATCTTACCCATTATTACATCCTCCTGATACGATTACTTTTTTATTCTTAAACTGTTTAAATATAACTCAAATAAAATTTTATGCTTCTTCGCTACTGAATCAAGTATAAGTCCGCACATCTCCAAAAGAGAGCCTATAATCATAAATCCTACCGATACCACAAGTGTCGGAACCTTATACACATATTGCATAACTACGTACTCATATAATACCGGAATAAAGAACAGCAAACCAACAAGCATAAACAGCAATCCCAGCAATCCAAAGAACGCCATCGGCTTATAGTCCTTAAACAAGGTCACAATCGTCTTAAGTACTTTCATTCCGTCCTTATATGTATTAAGCTTCGACACACTGCCTTCAGGTCTGTCTCTATAAGTAACGGGAATCTCACAGAGCTTGAATCTCTTATCGAGAGCATGAATACTCATCTCTGTCTCTATCTCGAATCCGTTTGATAGTATAGGGAAGCTCTTTACGAATTCATAGCTAAACGCCCTGTACCCGGTCATTATATCTCTAATATTTCCTTTAAAAAGCGTATTTATAAGCTTCCTTACAAGTTTATTACCAAAATTATGAAAGGCTCTCTTGTTCTCAGTAAAATAAGTAGCAGATAATCTGTCGCCTATAACCATGTCTGCTTTTCCCATAAGAACTAGATCAGCCATTTCTTTGGCAAATTCTGCAGGATAGGTGTCATCACCATCAGCCATGATATAACATTCTGCCTCAATTTCCCGAAACATTGTTCTTATTACATTACCTTTGCCCTGACGATATTCATATCTGACTATCGCTCCGGCCTTAGCTGCAATCTCGGCAGTACCATCAGTAGAATTGTTATCATATACATAGATTGTTGCTTCAGGCAAAGCCTTTGCAAAATCAGAAACTACTTTTTCTACAGTCGTACTTTCATTATAACAAGGGATTAATACTGCTATTTTATCCATACCATTACTATACCTTTCTTGTCATTCTGTAATTATTGTTCAATCATTTTGCCATCTTTATCAAGCTTATATCCATCCGGAGTCACACAGTCATACCACATCTTACCATCCTCGCAGTAATACCAGTCACCCTCCGACTCAATCCATCCGGTATATGCGGTCCCATCACTATCCAGATAATACCATTCATCGCCATATAACTGCCATCCGGTAGCCATAACGCCTCCGTCTGTAAAGAGGTATTTGTCTCCTTTATATTCCAGCCATTCGTCCGCATACATATATCCGTCATCACCGAAATAGTACCATTCCGTATCCACCTGATACCATGATGAAGTAACATATCCGCTTTCTTTTACATAATATTTCCAACCATCATCAGCTTCTACCCACATAGCCTTGGATATACCGAAATTATCGAATACGAACACCATAACCACAAGATTCACAACCACCATCGGAATCATAAGATTCTTCATTCCAAACAGCTTGCCCAGTGAACGCGGTAAGCAAAAACTTACTGCCAATGTTAATGGTAATATAATCGGGATGAAATATCTACCTTGGACACCCTCTATTATCGGACTGGCATAATTATTCCACTGTACATAAAGACTTGTGAGCGTAAGCAAAAATACCGCCACCGAAATAAGCACAAACATAGCCCTTACCGCACCGAATTTCTCCGGAAGCTTTTCCTCATCCGAAACAATTCCCGCTAAAAGAATAATCGCATAGGGTATAAGGTATCCCTTAGGTATAAAGAGATTAAGCCAGCTAAGTATATGTCCCAGCATCATATATAAATAGTTAATACCATGAAGCTTTAGGGTTGTACCCATTACTCTAAAATAGTTAGGTATATCGCCAAGTATATATTCAACCTGCGCTCCTGAATCTCTACCGCCCTCTATATCCATAAGATAACGTCCGGCAAACGCCAGCCATCCAAGACTAAGCACGATTACAGCAGTTCCCATGCATACTGCATGAATGATAAACTTCTTTTTTCCGCCGAATCTGTCCATCGGGATAAGAAACGGCAACATACAAAACGGAAGATATACTATCTTGTATAGGCTTACAACTATAGCCAATATGTACAAAAGCACAAGTTGCTTGCCTGACATCTTCGTTTCCTGCTTATACCTTAAATGAAGTACATATGCCACAAATGCCAGTGTAAGTGCCGTTACCATCGCATCAGGTGCGAGAGATATCGCCTCCTGCATATTAATAGGCAAGAGCATTACCATTATAAGTATCTTCTTGCCAAAAGGCATGTATTTAACAGCCAGATATGAAATAACAGCTACAGCAATAAAGTTAAATAACCTTCCCGCCATAAACATTACCGCTATACTATCTGTAAAAATTCTTGCCATTAATATTCCAAGGCTCTGCGGTATATAAGAAACCGGCGCATATAACGACATAGTCCAGAAAACGGAGAATGATCTGTTCTCGGATAATTCTACATCCATCTTGTCCCAGGTTTCTTTAATGCTTGTGTTAAGTGCGTTAATACCAAGCCCCAGGTTATCCGGAAGCATTCTTCCGCCATATCCGTCCTGAATATCAGAAACCATATGGCCCTCTGATATTTCGTATGCTCTGTAAAAATGTGCCTGTTCATCCGGCACAGTTCCTATAGGATAAATGAAAAAATATATCCCGCCAAGTAATGCAAAAACTATAATATAGAACTTATGAAGTTGTTTTTCAAATATTACCATGCTTATTACACACAATGCAGTTATCAGTACACCAAGTAAAACCAATACCACCGTAAGTCCTGTATTCGCAACTATAACATCCTTTACTGCTTTGCAATATACAACTAACATGATGCATATAAACGCAAGCATTATTCCATATCTGCGCCCGTATTCCAACAAAAGCTCTTTCTTATCTTTCGAAAGCATGTCTTCCTCCTAAACAAGTCCGGATTCCATATATTCCTTAATTGCTATCTTCCAATCTGCCGGAACATATCCGCATGTAAGTCTTAACATGTATTTATCAAGTACTGAATATGCCGGTCTCTTTGCAGGGGTCGGATACTCAGCAGTAGTGATGTATTCTACCTCCGTAGATTTACCTGCGAGTCTAAAGATTTCTTTTGTAAAATCTGCCCAACTGCAGCTTCCTTCACAGGTTCCGTGGAATACACCGTAATTATCTGTCCAGAGTAATTTGTCTATAATCTTGGCAAGTTCCACTGTACTTGTAGGTGAACCATACTGGTCACTTACTACTCTTACCTTATCATTAGTCTCTGAGAGTCTAAGCATAGTCTTTACAAAATTCTTGCCGTCTCCGTAAAGCCATGCAGTTCTTATAATAAAGAATCTGTCTGCGAACTGCTTAACAAAATTCTCGCCCTCAAGCTTAGTCTTACCATACACTCCCTGTGGATTTGGCTCGTCAAATTCAGTATAAGGCTTGTCTGCATCTCCTGCAAAAACATAATCCGTTGATATCTGCACCATCTTGGCACCCACAGCCTTAGCTGCTATAGAAAGGTTACGGGGACCAATCGCATTAATCTTATATGCATTATCCACATCTGTTTCACACGCATCTACTGCTGTATGAGCTGCACAGTTAATAATCGCATATGGCTGTTCTTTCTTTACAAGCTCCATAACCTCATCAATATTAATAATATCAAGCTTAATAATATCTTCTCCTGCCACGTCAGTTCTGATTAATTCTATCTCTTCGTTAGCAGCATACATATTTGTTATAGCTCGTCCGAGCTGTCCGTTGCTTCCTGTTATTAAAAGCTTATACATATCTGTTTCCATATCCTTTCTATTTGACATAACGTTATTATTTATTTTTTGTCCAGCATTTCTTTCCTGCTCTGTATCCAAGATACTTCGCCGCACTTGTTAATACTAATTTAGGTATCAGGTATATGCGGCCGCTCTTTGCAAGGTGCTTAGCTGTAGTTGTAACCAACCTCACTCCTTCTTTCTCAGAGCTTATGCCTTCGAACCTGTCTGCATATTGCATCTGTGATATACCCATATCGAAGTTTCTTCTGTAAAGTGCTTTAAGGCTATAATTATGCGAATGATATACCTTCGCATCTGCTACATACGCCACGGCATAGTTCTTTCTAATCGCGTCCGCGGCAAATATCATATCTTCATTGAACACAGTAGGACTTACAAAACCGCCTATCTTTTCATAACTTGCTTTATCATACATAGCGCAGACATCCGATGAGAAAAATGCTTTTATTCCCATATTCTCAATATCTGCTTTCGTCTTAACCCATGATTCGGGAGGATAGTTGAAGCTTCTGGTATATATTTCTATCTCATCAACCACCACTTCTTTCGAAGATACTCTGCCAACTGTATTGTCGCAGTCGTTGTAATATTTTTCAAACACTTCTCTTGTTACGGGAAGCTGTCTTGCATAAGCCACCGCAATCTGTTCAGTCGCATTGGCAATGTGTCCCTCCATGACTTTAACAAGTCTCGTGACAAGCTCGTCATCTGCCGGGACAGCATCCTGTGTCATAAACAGCAAAAAATCTGCCAAGGCTTCTACTGCCCCTCTATGCCTGGTCGCTCCATGGTCAAATTGCTCTGTTGATATATGAGTTACTTTAACCTGAATATTGCCCATATCGGGGAGTATATCTTCCTGCCAGTATTCTTGCTCGGTATTAATAATATGCACCCGTGATACCGGGTAAGACTGCGTCTTTAATCCCCTAAGAAGCAGTCTTAACCTCATATCGGGTTTGTATGTTGGAATAATAACTTCAACTGTTCTAAACATTAAGCTTCGTATCCCTTTGCTTTAATAACATCTATAACTCTGTTAACATAGTTTGCGCAATCTTCTTCTGTCTTAGCCTCAACCATAACTCTTATAAGAGGCTCTGTTCCGCTCGGACGAACCAATATTCTGCCATCATCACCGAGCTCATCCGCAACCGCTTTGACTGCATTGTTAACATCTTCATCGTTAAGAACGATGTTTTTATCTTTAACACGTACATTGACAAGTTTCTGTGGGAAAATAACAACCGGGCTTGCCAATGCCGAAAGTGTTTGTTTCTTCTCAAGCATCACTTCCATAATCTGAAGTGATGTTAGTATACCATCACCCGTTGTAGAATATTTGCTAAAAATAATATGTCCCGACTCTTCTCCTCCGAGTCCATATCCATTCTCCATCATATTTTCGCAAACATATTTATCACCTACGGCAGTTTTTTCGTAACGCATACCTGCTTTTTCAAGTGCTTTATAAAGGCCAAGATTAGACATAACAGTTGTTACAACCGTATTATCCTTTAACTGTCCGCATTCTTTGAGGTAGTTACCGCAAATGTACATAATAAGGTCTCCGTTAATAACCTCGCCCTTTTCATCAACAGCTATACATCGGTCTGCATCACCATCATATGCGAAACCAACATCAAGTCCGTTCTCCTTAACGAACTTCTGCAATACCTCTATATGCGTTGAACCCGCATTAGCATTTATATTGGTTCCGTCAGGCTCATTGTTAATCACGTAAGTCTTTGCTCCGAGTGTATCGAATACATTCTTGGCAATCGAAGATGCGCTTCCGTTAGAACAGTCGAGTCCCACCTTCTTATCCTTAAAAGAACGTGTTGCTATCGAAATAAGCGAAGCTATATATCTGTTTCTTCCGATTGCATAATCGATAGCACAACCTATATTCTCCTTTGTCGCTACAGGTACATCTTCTATATCTCCATCTATGTAGTTCTCAATTTTCTCTTCTACAGATGCGTCTATTTTCTGTCCGTTAGCTTTAATAATCTTTATTCCGTTATCGTAGAAGGGATTGTGGCTTGCTGAAATCATAATTCCACAATCAAAACCTTCTGTCCTTACCACGTAAGCAACGCTCGGTGTGGTAGTTACATGTAAAAGATAGGCATCAGCGCCCGCTGCTGTAAGTCCTGCTACAAGTGCGTACTCGAACATGTAGCTGCTTCTTCTGGTATCTTTACCGATGACAATTCTGCATTTGTGTTCCTGTCCATAGTACCATCCCAGGAATCGTCCGACTTTGTAGGCATGAAGCGATGTTAAATCAACATTAGCTTCGCCTCTGAATCCATCAGTACCAAAATACTTACCCATCTGCCACTCCTCCAAATTATCTATTCACCTAATCTGTCATTAACACATTTAATAAGTGCCTCCAAGGCTTCTTCTTCATCCTCACCTTCGCATATAAATTCAAGCTCATCACCGAATTTAATACATGCACCTAACACACTTAATACACTCTTTACGTTTGTAGTATTTCCTCTAAATACAAACGATGTATGGGCCTTATACTTCACAGCCTCATTGCACAGAATTCCGGCCGGACGCAAATGCAATCCGGAAGGATTCTGTACCGTTACTTTCTGTGAAACCATTACTAATCCTCCTCATTATTAAGAACTTTCTATTGCGTATTTTCTTGAGTGTTCTCGCTGGTAACATCCTCTATAGGTTCTTCCACAGGTTCCTCAATATGTTCCTGTATCAAAACTGTAATTCTCGGAGTTCCTACCAGTTCAACACCTGCCGGCATAGTCAGATATACTCTTAACGAGCTCTCTCCTACGCTGCATCCATTAAGATTTATGTAAGGCTTCAAAGTCTCCACCGTCACTCCGGTGACATTCTTTTCAAGCCCTCTAATTGTAATATCAATACTTACCATACCCGTTTCTTCATCAGTAACTATTTCTAAACCTTCTGCAAGGTTAAGCTTCTGCATCTGCTCATATGTTACTGTAAGCGTTCTTTCAAGTATAGGCTCTATCATGAGCTTTACCGTGACCATCTTATCATTGTCATTAACAAATGTAACACCTTCAGGTAAAAACTCTGTCATATCTACTATCACTTCTCTTGTATCGGACAATCCGGTCAGACTAAGTGCCCCCGACTCCTTCGATATCGTTATGTTATTAATCTCCGAAAGAATCTCTTCCTTGCCCTTCAAAAGAATCGTTTCCGCACTCGCCGTTGCTCCGGTAAACTTGTAGTCCTCAGCAGGTGTTCCCGATACTCCAAGTACAATCTCCACTTCTTTAGTCATCAAAGTATCAACCTTAATCCCCGCCATCTTTTCAGATAACTTCATATGTGCTTCACGCTCATAGTCAAGTAATTTACCGGAAGCATCATACAATGCAACCTTTGCGGTAGTATCTATATCAGTTGTAGTATCGCTTACATCTACCAATACCTGTGCACGTGCAAGCTTAGCCATAATCGACTCCGGTGCTGTTACCTTAATAACCTCCGGTGATACATTATATGAATTAATCATATATCCCGTGCCTGCTTCACCCACTACTTTTAGTTCAACAGGAAACTCTTTTTCGACAATAGGTTCAATATCAATCTTCATCATGTCAGACGACTTGCTAAGAACTGTCACACCTTCGATATCCTTAATCTGAATATACACGGCACCTACTGATGATATCTCACCAAAGTTAACCGTAGCTGTTATATCACTGGCTTTCAGTCTGTCTACCTTTGAACGTTGACCATATACCTTTATGGAAACAGTACTATCCTGTGGTGAAACAACTGAATACAGCTGCCCCAATCCCTGTTCTGTTATCTCCTCTTCATTAAGAATCGTAATCGGCACTCCGGAAATCGTAACCGTCTTGTAAGGATCTGCCACAATAGCAACTACGAGCCAGAACATTATTGCGAAAAGAACTGATAATATTTTTAAGAACAAATTATTGGTTAACTTCTTTTTCATTCTTACTCTTACCTTTCCAGATTCTAAATCTCTTGGCATCAATCGTCTTATTCTGCAACCTTATAAGTTTATTTCTAAGATTCTCGCTATCAATATTCCTAAACAGCTGACCGGCAAAAGCTATAGATACCTTTCCCGTTTCTTCTGAAACAATAAGAGTGAGTGAATCTGTTAATTCGCTAACTCCCAAACCGGCTCTATGTCTTGTACCCAGTTCCTTACTAATCTCCATGTTATCCGACAAAGGCAGATAACATGTAGCCGCAACCACTCTGTCACCTCGTATAATAACCGCACCATCATGCAAAGGTGTATTATGCTCAAATATGTTAATCAGCAACTGGCTGCTTATTATCGCATCTATTGAAATACCCGTATTCACGTACTCACTAAGAACAGAATCCTGTTCTATTACAATAAGTGCACCTGTTTTTGTCTTTGCAAGTGCAAAAACAGCCCTGACAAGTTCTAATACAGTATTGTCCGTAAATCTCTCTTTGGTATTCTTAGTATCGTCAAAAGGAATAAATCCTTTCAGGATATTCTTTCTTCCTAATTGCTCAAGAGCTTTTCTTAGCTCAGGCTGGAACATAACGACTATCGCTATAACTCCAATTCCCAGCGTATTCTCCGCAATCCATATAATTGTATTAAGTTCAAAAACAAGAGCAAACAACGTAAAAATTAAAAGAATTGCAAGACCTTTTATCAGTGTCCATGCTCTCGTGTTCTTTATCCAAACCATTATATGATAGAACAAATATGAAATAATAATTATTTCAACAATGTCAGTTATATCAATCTTAGGAAGTTTTACCGATTCATTCGCAAAGGTCCTAATGATTTCCAAAAAATCCTGCATTATTCTTTTCCTTTCTGCTATATTTTACTCTATGTTTGTCGTTCTCGACTTTTCTGTCACACTCTCTGTCGGTCTTACTGATTCCGCGTCAGATTTTACCGGCCTTGGTGCTCTTGGAGTTTCTGTATTCTCCCTTGTCATCTCTGACACCGGTCTCACAGGTCTTGGCATTCTTGTTGCTCCTGCCGTCTCTGATTCAGTTCTCGCAAGTCTTGGTGCTCTTGTTGTTCCAACTGCCTCTGATTCAGTTCTCGCGGGTCTTGGTGCTCTTGTTGTTCCAACTGCCTCTGATTCAGTTCTTGCAGGTCTTGGTGCTCTCGTTGCACCTGCTACCGCTTGTCTTGTCATATCTGACTCAACTTTAGCCGCTCTTGGTGCTCTCGATGTTCCCGCTTCACTTCTTGCCTTCTCATTTCTAGCATTTATGTTTCTTGCTCCGACACTTCCATTCATAGGCTTCGATTGTCTATGCTCCTCTGAAGGTCTGTTATTCTTCTTAGCCTTCTTCTCGCCTATGCCAAATGTTTTTCTTATAAAAGTCGGTATAATTCCATTACCGTTAATGCTTACGTCTGCCGATATCTTAGGCACTGCCTTAACATAATACACATATTCGTCATCTTCAAACTGCACATTAACTTTACTCTTATAATCAACTGCAAATATGAAAATATGCAATACACACATTATAATTACTGCCAAAATAGTTCCAAGTATAATAGAACCTGTTTCCATATTGATGCCAAGCATCATATTACCAATAAATATCAGCACTATATTCACAATCGCGCCTGCAGCTATCGCAATAGCCCATGCATAATCTATAGCGAGCTTTTTGATTGTATATACTAATATAGCAACAACAAGGAAAGTAATCATAACAAGAATCATTTCCCTGTTCTGAATCATCTCATCAATTATAAACTTAAATCTGGTAAGCATCTCCGCAGTTCCGCCTGTGGAAAGCATCTCAACGTTTTGTGTTGCAAAACCTATAAAATAATAAATAATAGTTCCGAATGCTACCGGAATTGCTACTGTCGCCGATGATGCAATCGCTCCTGCAAATATCGGTGCCAAATAAGGCAATTTAAAAGAAAACAAAAGCAACGTAACAAGCATAAATACACTATCTTTGGTCCCGAAACGCAAATACAAGCAAAACATTATTATAAATAATACTGCTGCTATTCCTGCAAGTTCCAAAGACAATCCATAGAAATGCACTATCACAAATGCCGCTGTAACAAAAACCGATACGCCCCATGGTAATAATGTACACACTAATGATACTAACAATACAATCGCTTTACTGTTTATTTTTTCAAAGAATCCAATCTCTGAATTAATCATCGAAAGAATATTGTATGCTACAAGAAACTTTGCCAATGACACTATATAAACATCTAACTTAGCATACAGAGCTTTAATATATTCTCTGAGTTCATATATAATCTGCATTTTTTCTAATCCTCCACCTCTATGTCAGCATCCTCCGGAGTTTCACTGCCATCTTCCGAAGCTTCTTCAACATATATCTTAGCTAATTGTTTAAGACCCTTCTCATATTTCTTCAACGCCTTAGTCGCTTTATGGTATTTCACAGAATACACCATATAAGCTATAACAAAATATGCCACTAACAAAGTCACATACAATATGATTGCATAACGAATAATTGCAATATAATTAAGCGATGTTATATTCTGTAACAGCATCTCCGAATTGTACAAGAACCACATTCCGGCACACAGAAAGTACACTATCGTAATTGCACAGATAGTCTTTATTATATTCCACCCTATATAATCTCCACGGAAGTATTTAGTCGCTCTGGCAAGATGCTCTGATTCTAACTTCTCATACATCGCCAGCTTGGTCATAATCATTAATTTCTTCTTATTAAACATAGTGCCTCCATTTTCTATCCCACATTACATTATAGCATACTCACTTATTAATTTATAGTACTTTTTCTTGTTAATTTTTTATTTTTCGCATAACAATGAGCCAGGCGAAATCGCGAAGCGATTTCTAACACCTAGGAAGAAACAGGACGTAAGCTTGCTTACAGGACTATTTCTTCCTAGGTGTGAATGAAAGCGTGCAAGCGCTTTCATTTGGCGAATGTTGCGAGCGAAAAGTAGCCGCAGGCGGATTTGAGCTTAATTCTCGTTTTGCACGCAAAAAAGTCCCTCCGGTTACCCGGAGGGACTAATAATCATATTATTAACTAATTATGAGTTAGCTGCCTTGTAAGCTGCATTCATCTCATCGATGTATGCCTGGCCACCCATCTCATACCACTGCTCAAGACCTGCATCAAGTGCTGTCTCATCAATGTCACCTAAGATGAAGTCAAGGATAAGCTTCTCAATATGTGCATCAAGATCTGATCCAACATCTACATATGTAGCTGATGTATAACCTGCACCTACATTAGGTACACAGTACTGAATGTTCTCAACCTTGATTGCTGCCTCTGCAAGTCTGATAGGCTCTGTAACTTCACCTGCTACAAGCTTAGCTGACTCTTCTGCATTTGAGAAGTATGGACACATCTGGTTGTATCCTGTTGTGTAAGAAGCTGTTGAAACACCCATAGCCTCTTTCTCTTCTGTTGTATATCTTACACCGTAACCATTCTCATCGATGTAGTAGTTCTTTCCTTCAAGACCCCAGTCGATAAGGTTTCTCATCTCTGCGTCATTGATATCATTTAAGAACTGAAGTGCGCCCATGAGGTCATCCTCTGTAGGAGCAAGTGCCTTTGTTACTGCTACGTATCCAGCGTATCCTGCTGTAGGAAGTACTCTAGCGCCGTAACCTGCATCTACTGAACCGAAGTATGTAAATGCTGCCTCTGGATAGTTACCTGGCTTATCTGCTGTACCATTCATAGCTACCTGTGACTTTCTAGGACAGTCAGCAACCTGAACTGAAATACCAGCCATGTTTGTTCTGAAGATTGACTTCTCAGCTGCACCTGCGCCTAAATCCTGCCATCCTTCGTTGATTAAGCCTTCTGAATTCCACTGACGGAATGCCTTAAGAGCTGTCTTAAACTCTGGCTGTGTTGCATAGTACTCAAGGTTACCGTTTGCATCAAAGCCCCATACGTTGTGGCATCCGAACCATGGGAACATAATATCCCACTGTCCTGCCCATGAGTCAAGACCAAATCCGTATGTATCATTCTTACCGTTTCCATCTGGATCGTCGATTGTGAATGCTACTGCCATGTCATATAAATCTTCGATTGTCTCAGGGAATCCAAGTCCTAAGTTATCTGCCCAGTCCTGACGGAATGCACAAGCGTTACGTCCGAGATCTCTTGAACGAGGAACACCGTAGAGCTTACCATTGTTAGATGCGTTTGCTCTTGTTGCTGCTGGGATTGTTGTTAAGTTGTCGAATAAATCAACGTAGTTTGTGATATCCCAGAATGTGTTGTACTTACATGCTGACATAAAGTCTGCGTTCTGGTCTGTTACCATGATTGTTGTTAACTCACCTGAAGCATACTTAAGTGTAAGCTTCTCGTAGTAAGCACCTGAATCATATAACTCCCATGTGATCTTTGTGTTTGTGTATGTCTCTAATTTGTTTCTCCACTCAATTGTCTCCGGGAGCTCATCATATGCATGATCACCATAAGGTACCATGATACTTAACTCTGTTGGAGCTGCTGTTGGAGCTGCTGTTGTTCCAGCTGTTGTTGAATCTGTGTTTGAACCCTGTGTTGTTGCAACAGGTGTTGTAGCTGCTGTTGTCTCAGCAGGATCATCGCCGCCGCAACCTGCAAAAGCTGATACAGTCATCATTGCTGCAAGAGCTAATGCTAAAACTTTCTTACTCTTTTTCATTTTTTCTCCTCCTAATGTGCATTATATAACAAAGGATTGCTCCTTGTAACACCTTACTCACCCGTAATACCGGATCTTTCAATACCTTCCATGAAGAGTCTCTGTGCAAATGCGAAGAAAAGGATAACCGGAGCACAGATAAGTGCTGCGGATGCCATAATTACCGCATCGTTAAGAGTATCATCATCAAGTCCGAGCATTTCCATTGTCTCGTAGAGTACTTCTGGCGGTGAATTAGCCAAACCTACGATATAACCGATACGCGGCGGAAGGAAGCCCATCTGCGCCTTGTCAATGTACATACTTGGCTCATAATCATCATTAAAGTGCCATACTACTGACAATACAGTGGCAACTACCATTGTTGACTGTCCGAGAGGGAACACTATTCTAAGATATGTCTGAAGGAAACCACAACCGTCAATACGTGCTGCATTCTCCAAATCTCTCGGAAGTGTGAGGTAAAACTGTCTGAACAAGAATATGAACAAACCACCTCTTAAACCGAATCCAAAAAATGTAGGTACAATCAAAGGAAGGTATGTGTTTCTCCAACCAAACTTTGCATATGTAAGATACATAGGAACGATTAATGTCTGAATAGGAACGATAAATGCAAGCATTACGCATCCGAATAATAATTTCTTGAATGGGAAATTAAATCTTGCAAAGCCATATCCGATAAACGAACAAGCTACCACGTGTCCTAATGTAGCAAGTACTGTTACTATCATAGTATTCTTAAAGTACTGGCCATATTTCATAAACTCAAGTGCGATTGAATAGTTCTCGAACTGGAGTCTTGTCGGTATCCACTTAACCGCATAGTTACCAAGGTCGGCATTGCTCTTCAAAGATGTGATAATCATGAAAAGGAACGGATAAACGAATACAAATGCTAAACCAATGAGGAACACATACATTGCTATCTTAAGAATCAACTGTTTGATTCTTGATGCTGAAGTGAAGTACTGACGTGCACGCTTCAAATAGTACTTAAATTTGCTGAATTCCTGCTCATTAGTAGCTACGTTTTTTGGTTCTTTCGATTGTAAAGACTTTTCTGCTCTTGCGGCCACGCTTCTTCACCTCCTCAACTTCGTTTGTATGCATGTAACCCTTCATAACACCAAATACAATTGCCATAAGTAAGCCTACGAATGCAAAGTATATCCAACCAAGTGCTGCGCCATAGCCGAACTCTGCATTACCAAAGCCCCATGTATCAATGTAACCAAGCATCTGGTTATCATAGTCTACGAATGTATTAACTAATGTATAGATAATATTAAGTAACATCATCGGAGAAATCATAGGAATTGTAATCTTCCAGAAAATCTCCCATTCTGTTGCACCGTCAATCTTCGCTGCTTCATACAAAGCAGGAGAAATACTCTGAAGACCTGACAAGAACAAGAGAATCTGAACACCACTATCCCATAATACCTGTACGATAATACCGAATACTTTCTGTACGGCTGTTACGATATCACCACCGAAATAGTTAAGAATATTGTATGGAATAATCTTACCATCCATAATAGACAATACTTCTCTGTCTACACCCAATGCTCTTAACTGGTTCATAACTACACCGGCTCCGAGAAGGAATGGTATGAAGAAGATAACACGGAATAAACCTCTACATACAATCTTTCTGTTAAGCATAATAGCTATGATAAGTGAAAATACTACTGTCAACGGGAACTTAAGAAGTGTATTACCTACCGTCTGTAAAAACAAAGGTATAAAGTTTGTATCTACAAGGAAGGCTCTCTTAAAGTTCTCGATACCTACAAATGCGACCTGGAAACCAACGATGTTCTCTACTTTACCGAAAGCTAATCTTATAGACAAGCCAATCGGATATGCAAAGAATAATGCTATACCAATTATAAAAGGTGCTACGAAGAACAAACCTTTTAACTGGTCTTTCTGGCGCAGTGTAAGATGTTTTTTCTTACGCTTAATCTGCTTTTCCATTAGTTAGCCTCCTTTTCTACTATTGTGTAACCTTTTGCCGGAATTGTAATACCAAACTCTGTATTCTCTGTCTCTGCGTAGTTAATATAAATCACTTTACCGTTAGAATACTCTACTCTTCTTACATCCTCACCAAGAACTTCATGTGCAACCATCTGCTCGCCATATGTATCTCCGAAGTTAGCTTCGAACTCTTTATATGTTTCGATAACACGGTCTCTCCAGAATGAATATGTAGATGTGAAAAGGAAGTTAAGTTCTGTATCCTTTAATTCCAAAGCATTTTCATATGTGAGATAGAAGTACGGAAGTGCTCCGAACTCAATCCACTCAAGCTTCTGAATGTCAAGATCGTATGTAAGGTTACCTGTCTCATATATTCCTGATGAATATGGGATTAAACCTGACACTACCATCTGAACGAACGGAACTGCATAATCTGTAATAGAAAGTCCGTATGTACTAACCGGAATTGAATATAAGTAATCAACATTTCCGTATGAATACTGGTTAGCGCCTTCTACAGCAGTCTTCTTTCCTTCTGCCTGTGTTTCTTTAAGAACTGTCTGCCATGTATTGATTACATCTCTTCTTGATGCAGGATTATCCTCATTGTAATCGTCATATACAACATTACCCATATTAGTAAAGCATACTCCGATATTTGCGTAATCCTTTGTCTTACTGAGATAATCTCTTACATGTTCAAGAACTACATCCGGTCCTAAGATGAAGTATTCTTCCTGATTAATTGTCTCTGTAGAAATAGGAGTACCGATACCACTATAAACTACATCCTTAATAGGAGAGAATCCACTTTCATCATTTGTTGCAAAGATAAAGTTATTTGCAAAATATACATCCAAGCCCGTGTTAGCTGCAAGATAGCTGTTCAAATCAGCCATACCGCTCTTACCACCAATCTGGCTTGCTACCGGCCAATATGAAGGGAAATCTTCATCATCCTTGAGCCAGTGATTAACAACAACCTTAGCATCGTCAATACCTTCTGCCCTAAGATCCTCGAAGATATCCTCAAGATTCTTGAAGCTTGTCATAGTAATGTATTTATCTGCTACAAGCTGTCTCTCTGTTGTTCCCATAAGGAAACTAAGTGCAAGCGGATACTCATCTGTATCTGCTATAGCATCATTAAGCTGACCATTTTCCATAAGATATGTTCTGTATGCATCAGCCATGCCGGCATAATTCGCCTTCTCATCGTGGAGGAAGAAATATCTTACTTCTCTGTCAACAGCAAGCTTATTTCTATCGATACGTGTAATCTCACGTCCTGTTGTAACTGTACCATCGGTATTTGTTACGTTAGCAGCTGTAATATCGAACTGATTTCTAATGTAAAGCTCAAAGTAGATTCTGTTAACATCAACTACACGTCCTGCAGGTGCAACAGTTATTCCTGAGTTCTCGTCACCGCCTGTCACTACTGCAAGGAATGCGTTATCATTGTTCTTAATACCGAATATCGGCATTGCTGCATTGTATCTCTCATAATCATCTGACATTAACCAGTAATCAAGAGAAATTTTATTAGTTGTATAAGTCTTTAAGAATGCTTCCTTAACACTCTGTACACGGTTCTCAGCATTATTAAATAATGTGATAGCTCCACAGCCGTCCGGATAGAACATATATCCATCCTGATACATATCAGCTGCACCGAAGTACGGAAGCACAATTACTGTATTAACGATGTATCTTGTTTCTTCTGTTATACCGTCAATCGGAACTTTAACTACAAGTTCTCCGCCTTCAATAAGGTACTGAACCGTTACATAAATACCCTTAACGGTGAAACCATATAAAACTTCCACACCGTTTTCAATAAGCTTTGACTCCATATAGTCACATTCGCCGGCATGTGTAAGCTCTGCAGCTCTACCATCACGTGCCTCAAGGTCATTGTAGCTGACTATAATAGAAGAACTCATCTTCTGTTTCCATTTCTGGTTAGACTTTCTGAAGTTCTCGTAAACCTCTCCGTCTACAATACTCTTCCATGTATTACCGGACTTCAAATCCTTAACCTGAATTGTTCCATGAACTTTATCAAAATACAACTCAAGGTTCTCATCTCCGGCTATTTTTTCATAATTATATGGTTCTGCAAAGACTACCGCAGGATCATGTGTCACTTCACGAGGAACATAATCTTCATAGCTTACTACTACTGCATTAGCCATTGCAATCTTAACACTGATGATACCCCATGTTACGAAGATTGCAACTATTGCCATAAAGATAAGTGTCGCGCGATTGTCTCTCAACCATCTTTTCATATTATCTTTAGTAAAGGTTCTTTTAATTTTCTTTAATATGAAATTGTTCTTACTAAAGAAATCTTTAATTCCTCCTAACATAATAGCTCCTTTCTGTAGAATACATATTCATGTTCAAATCATCACAATATACTCATCATAAATTCGTCATATACTCCGCCAATGAACTGGAATAATCTTCCAACAAGTACATAGCAGAGAAGAACTACTACCCAAATCAATAGCATTACGAATGCAATGATTATGACTGATTTAATTGTTTTTCCAAATGAATAACCATTAAGTATCCATAAGCTCAAGAACAGAATTATGAACATCCATATAAAGCAAGCTGCGGAGAATACACCATACCATGATGCCTGGCTCTTTGATAATATATTAGAAATAAACATCAAAGGAACGTTGATTACTATATAAGGAACCAAGCTGAGTGATGTAGCAAAGAATATATCCTTCATCTTTGTTTCACCATCAGAAATACTTGTTACCATGAAAGAAGCAGGTATCCATGTCACCGGTACAATGAATAATTTAACACCTTCAAATATAACATTCGCATCTGTCAAATCAATTGACGCCAACGGATAATGAACAATATAGATATATGCAATACGTACAACATAAGCTGTGATAAAGATTATGAATGGTATTGCCATATTGATTCTCTTCTTGTTATAACGGATTGCTTCCATACAGTCTACCGGATGGAATAATACATTATATGCAAAAAGAATACCCTGGCCAATTGACATCTTCTTGGTCTTATCCGAAATATAATTCCAAGTTGCTTTCTTAGCAGCCCTGAATGAATATTTAAGGAATAAGTACACCAATACGATTACTACTATAACAATAACGATTATAAGGAAGAAATGCTTCTGCATTACTTCGTACTTATATTCATCGAATGCCTTTGTATAGATATCTCTATCATTTGCATTCATCGCTGATTCCATAGCAAGCTCATACTCGCCCATCTTGAAATAAGCATTTGCGATACCGGCATGTGCAAGTGTGTAGTTCTCATCCATACTAAGAACTTCATTCCACAAATCAAATGCCTCATCATAAGAACCGTTCTCATAAGCTGTTGTAGCTGCATGAACAGTCTTAATGAAATCTGTAGGTTCGAAAATCTGAATATTATTACTCAAACGGTCTACTACATATATGATTCCGTTACTGTTAACAGCAATAGATGATGGTCTTGAGAATGTACCCTTAGACTCACCGAGACCACCGAATGCACAAAGCATGTTACCATTCTGATCATACTGGTATATCTTTCCGCCATCCTGTTCAGCTACAGTAACGATACCATTGCTATCAACTGTAATGTCTACGAAGTTAGGCTCAATATAGTTACCCTCATCATCGAAATACTCACCGAATTTGAATGATGTACCTGCAACTACTGCCTTTAAAAGCTTATTGTTAATAAATGATGTAATAGGATTAACGAATGAATCACCTACGTTTGTGTACTTACGGTAGATATTATTACCGATTGAGTTAAGTACCTTGATTTCACCCTCTGTACGCTCCACACTGGTAGCATAGATAAGTCCGTCATCACCTAAATCAACATTAACATATGCAGAAGCAGTTCTTCTTGTAACGAATTTCTTCTGCTCATCAGATGCAAACATACGAATCAATACTTCTACAAGATTATATCCGATATCTGTCTGACCAAAAAGTCCTCTAAATCCGTTGTTACCATCGATAGCCATGATATTCTCACCACGAACTACGTAGATAAGACCTGTCTCACTTACAACGAGTTTTGATGGGTTAAATGCATCGTTTGCTACAAGCTCATCTGTAGGGTTAACAAAAGTTTCGATATATGTTCCGTCATTAGCAAGATGAACAATTCTTCTGTTACCTGTATCAGCTACATAAATATCGCCTGAATCATCAACGAATACGCCTTCCGGAGCTTCAAATGGCAAGCCATCAGCTTCGGTAATTACTACGATAACATCATAGTTTGTATCTAATACTACAATACGATTGTTACCTGTATCCGCAATATAGAGGTTGTTATTTCTATCAATGTCTATATCCTGCGGATTCTTGAAATAGTTTTTACTATTTTTTGCAAAAGTTCCAAGATTATTAATTTCGTCGGCTACCACATAAGCCTTAGGAATAGGATTACGTTCGTTAGAGTTAACTGTTACATAATCTGTTCCGTCTGCTGTAGCGGCAAAAGCCGTACCGGTCATAGTCTGTAAAAGCATCATTGTTGCCATTGCTGTAACAAAAAGCTTCTTCAAACGACCTTTAATTTTTAAACCAGTCAACGCTATTCCTCCCTTAATTTTTTTGTATAATTCAAAATTAACCTTTAATACCTGAATATGTCATTGTCTCCATAACCTTACTCTGCATCAATGTGAAGATAACGATTGTAGGCAATGTCATAAGTAAGCCGGAAGCCGCAACCGCACCCGCTCTACCGATAGAAGCTGTAGCAGCACCACCGGCAATTGTCTGAAGTGCAAGCGGCAATGTCTTCATAGCCTGGCTTGTAATATAAATCAAAGGTGAGAAATAATCATTCCAGTTACTTACAAACGAGAATACAATAAGTGTTGACCATGCAGGTCCAAGAGCAGGCATTACAAGCTTAAGGAAAATTCTAAGCTCGCCCGAACCATCAATTCTCGCTGCCTCAATAAGCTCATCAGGATACTGCTCACAGAACTGCTTCATGAGGAAGAAGTTGTAGGCGACGGCTATACTAGGCAAAAGCAATGCCCAATATGTATCAATCAAACCCAACTTGTTAACTACCATATAACTAGGAATCTTTGTTACGTGTGGTGAGAACATAAGAGCCATAAGTACGAGGTCGAATATTCTCTTTCCGCCCGGAGGCTTGAACTTAACCAATGAATATGCACCAATTGATGATACAACAACTGTTGCCGCAACGATTCCTACTGTAATAATAACACTGTTAAATGTAAATCGTATGAACGGAACCGAAGAACTGTTAAGAGACATAAAAAGGTCTGTAAAGTTCTGTGTGGTTGGCTTTCTAACGATAAACTGCGGTGGATAGAGAAACAATTCATCCAAAGGCTTAAACGCTGTACTTACAAGATATACAAGAGGCAATGCTGTAAAGCACACAAGCAAGCCCATTATTGTATACAACGCAATATTGGCGAATGTAATATGAATCCACTGACCTTTAAACCATTTAATTTTAATCATTTTCTAGATTCCCTCCTTCGCCTTCTATTCATCCTTTGAGGAAAGCAACTTCATAACTACTTTTCCTAAAACGAATGTCATAACAAAAAGTACTACCGCTACCGCCGAAGCATAACCCATCTGGAAACGCATGAACGCATAGTCATAAAGATGGGCAACGATTGTATGTCCCGCATACTGTGGACTTGGCATACCAGCAACCTGTGTTGCAATCTCGAATACACCAAATGAACCTGTGATAGAGTTAATCGCACCGAACAAAAGCTGTGGCTTCATTGACGGAAGTGTAATATAGAATAACTCCTGAAGTTTATTCTTAACACCATCAATCGCACCTGCTTCATATAATGAACGATCAACGTTCTGTAAACCTGCAAGGAATACGAGGAAACCTGTACCCATACTCATCCACAACTGAATGATAATAATAACTGTCATAATGTAGTTAGGGTCGGTATTCCACAAAATAGGCTGATCAATAAAACCTAAGTTAATAAGGAAGTTATTGATATAACCCTGTCTGTCTGATGAGAATGCAACCAACCAAACTGTACTCATGGCGATACCACTTGTGATGGATGGTGCATAGAAAGCTAATGCGAATGCTCTCTTAGCCTTCAACTGATTAATTACCCACGCTGCAAAGAAGGACATAAGGTAACCTGTAGGTCCTACTATGATAGAGAAGGTAAGGGTATTACTGATAGCTGTCATAAATACAGAGTCATCCAAAAAGAGAAGTCTGTAGTTATCAACACCTGCCCATGTTGCTGCCTGCAACATGTTATAGTTCGTAAAACTTAAACCAAGCGCATATATTACCGGGATAACGGTAAATATTGTAAAAAGGATAAGGAATGGTGCCAAGAACAAATATCCAATCCAATTCTTCTTAATGAAGATAACGAAACGTTCTTTGAAACTTTTCTTATACTTTTTAGCTACGGCCGAGTCGAATGTTAACTCTTTACTCATAATTTTGTCCGCAAGCTGTAAAAATGCTTACGCGCTCCTTTCCCCAAGATTCTCAACTTTATAGTGTTCTCCGGTGTCGTCGCCCAAACGACGACACCGTGTACTATTCTTATTGTTCAGGTACGGCAAATCCGTATTCTTCCTGCTTCATACGAAGCTCTCGGTTGATCTGCTTAACTGCCTCTTCCAATGCTTCTCTGACATCGCCACCACTTACAACAACTGATGTCCATGCATTTGTTAAGTGACGAGCAACATACTGTCCACCGAGTACGAAAGGAACTTCCTGTGCCCAATCCCAGCTCTGCTGAATAATTTCGATATCGTCCTTATCCCAGTCAAGACTTAAGAAAGCCTCTTTGTTAGCTGTATTCCAACGTGCTGATGCACCCTGAAGTGCCTCAACCTCAGAAGCATAAAGTGTCTGAACCTCTTCACTGGTCCACCACTCAATGAATGCCCAGCTTGCTTCAGGCTGATCACTCTGCTTTAAGATGATATCACAAGTCTGTGCAAGTGCACCTGCTGTTCTATCAACATATGTGTATTCTTCACCATTCTCGTCTACTCCTGTCTTCTCTACACCAGGAAGTAAAGCGATTCCCCACTTACCAGCAAGCTCAGGAGCTGCTACACAAAGCTGTAAGTAAGTTGCGAATGAACCTACACCGATTGGCATTACACCATCTCTGAAACGGTTGTAGAAGTTAGCTGTTTCATCTACATCATAGTGTGTAAACAACTCTGTGTACTCTTTGAATGCTGTATATGCCTCAGGAGTATCAAATGCTGTTGACATACCATCTTCGGTATAATATGAACCGCCATGCTGGAATAATATCTGAGTAAAGTCTCTCGCGAAATAGAATTCCAAACCATTCTGATAAAGAACAGGCATTACGTAATCATATAACTCCTGTCTTGTATCCGGAACGTTGATACCAAGTGATGATAAAACATCTTTTCTATAGAATAATACGTTAACTTCCATTGTCTCAGGAAGAGCATAAATTCCACCATTATATGTATATACGTCAAAGATTTCTTCTACGAATCTGTCTTTAATTTCTTCAAAACCTTTTACTTCATAAGTTCCACGTCCGCTAGGAGACTCAATTGTCCATCCCTCGAACTGTGATAAATCATAAACAGCATCACGGATAGCAAACTCACCAGGTGAAGATGTATCAACACCCATAGCTACGTCCGGTGCCTTATTTGATGTGATAGCAAGCATGAGCGCATTTACGCTACCTGCTGATAACTGGTTAGCAGGTACGACGTTAACGTCGATTGCGATACCTGTATATGGTGTAAAGCTTTCATCTGCAAGTTCCTTGATAAGCTCTGCCCACTCAGTACCTCTCGCTACCCATACAGTGATTGTCTCGTTGATTACAACGTCATCATCCATTACACCGCCGACATTATCATAGTCTTTAGTGAATGAAGCTGTAAAGTCACACCACATAGTGTACATACTTTGGAAAATATTTGACTTCTCATTCTCCCACTCTTCTGTCTTAGGTCCTACGTAGAAGTAATCGATAGCCATTCTACCTTCCTGTAATGTCTGGTAATAATTACTTAAGTTCTCCTGTGCTGTACCCAAATCATTAAAACGCTTAGCAATAATGAACGGATCGTCTAAGAGTTCCTGAAGCTGCTCCTTAATAGAAAGGAATTGGTTAGCTATAGCAGGAGTCTTGTCACTTGTTGCAACAAGATAATCATATTTCCACTGCATACTGTCAACTAATGACTGAAGTTGATTCTTTAAGTTAGGAATTGTCTTAAAGAAACGATAGTCATAGTTAGGGTCAGGATCACTACCTGCTACAAGTGTAATATTAAGAACTACATCTGAAAGTGTAGATATATCCTGCTCAAGAGACTCAACGATATCTGCCAATGCTCCGAACTTAACTGTCATTGTCATCGTATGCTTACCTTCTTCAAGATAAACAACATAAGGATTACCCTTAGCATCTGAAAGTGTCTCAAGTGTAAATGAAGAACCTGTATAAGGGAATTCATACTCCCAGAACTCCTGATAAGGAACTTCTCCGTCAATTGCAATCTGTCTATATGCTGACAAACCATCGTTCCAGTTCTGCATATAACGTACGCCAATCTTGTAAAGACCGCTCTCAGCAACTTCAAATTCCCATGTGATAGCCTGATTACCATATCTCCAACGTGAGCCACCCATAATATTAAGAAGACGACAAGCAAGAGCTCTAGGTCTTACAGTAGGGTTAGTACTTGTTTCACGACGAAGTGTAGGATCGTTCTTCTCGATTGTCTCTGTCTCAGCCTGGAATTCTAAAGTCTTAACAGCTACATCTTTGTATCCGTTAGCCATGTACTGAGCATATACTTCATTATATGTAGGAACGGCATCCGGAGCAACAAATCTGATTCCGGCAATCGCCATGTCTGTCTTATTGTATACTAACTTGATTGTATGGATACCCTTTGTAAGATATACTCTCAAAGGCTCCACAGCCAAACCTGCTCCGTCGATGAATTTCTGTGTTCTCCAACCCGGAATAACTTCCTGTGAAGGTCTTGTTTCATCACCGATACTGTTAATAACAGGTTCACTTGAATCTTTAAAGTAACGATAGAATGTCAAATCTCCGGCTTCTACATATGGATATGTACCATCGATATACAATTCTCTCTGTCCGTTACTTGAATTACCTGATGCAAGGAAGTAGTCCATCTCAATCTGATAGATAGCATCCTGCTTTGAATAAACCTGAAACTCAATGTAATCATAATCAGCTGTCCATACGAATGCCTTCTTGCCTTCATAGTCTTCTAAAGCAACTTTCTGATTCTTTGTATGAACGTCATCGTCTGTACATGAGCTTCCACACTCAGGACAAGTATAGAATCCTAAAGCATTCTTACTCTCTCTACCTGCTCCAAACTTATGTCCGCACGAATCACATTGTATATAGGTATAAACTGTCTTCGCGCTTGTTAATGTAACATTAATCTCTTCTGTTGCATCATTAACATTCTCATATTCTTTGAGAACAGTTGAATAATTGGGAATTGATTCCAAATCCAAGTAATCACCCTCGATTACAGTACCGTAATCAGATGTATACTTCTCATTGAGAGGTAATCCTCCTTTTCCCGAATCTGTTGTTGTTTCTTCGGTCTCATTAGTCACCGGCGCGCTTGTGGTGGTAAGAACCTCACCTGAAGCAAATGACGTGAGAGCGAAACTTCCGAGCATCGTGAATGCCAAAAAGACAGATATAATTGACTTCACTTTGCCACGTTTGTGCGTCTTAATACTCATTTCTCGCTGCACCCTCCTTGTTTCCATGCATTATTAAACAATTCGCATAAGATTTACTTGACTTTTTTTAGTAAAAATGTCAATATAGAATTTATCATAATAGAAACAAAGTTTCAACCACTTTTTTTTGATATAGATGTTACTTTTTTGATATTTTTGTCATTTTTCGACTTTTTTATCATGAATTACCATTTTTTGAATTATCACTTTTTTGATATGACTATCATTTTTTTGATTTAATACAAATTTTATTTTCTCGTTTTTTCAAGGAGTTAACATGAAGCCAAATTATACAAATTTACCAAAACGCACAACAGGCATACTCAACTTATTGGTCTGCTTTTTTGTCACATTTGCTATTTTATCTGCTATCACACTATGCTTTTATCACACTTCACAAGAGGAAATTTCCAACGACCGTACAAGTTTTATCAATAATTACTCACAGATTACCGACAGAAAGATCGACATAGAGCTCCATGATTATTCTCATGGTGCTTTGTCACGTTCAGTTTCATTACTAAATAAACCTGCAGCTTTTTTCGAAGACCCTACATCTGATTCTATTACTCCTTATGATATACGTCTTGATCTTTTCAATCATCTATTAATTGAAACAATGTTTAATGATGTAATCTTATATAGAACATACGACGATTCCTTCGTATCTGCTGCCCGCGCGGGATACAGCCTAAACGAAGTATATCTTCAAAGCAACAACAGCAATTATGCAGACTTACACGAACTGATTTCGCTTCCGTCACAATCAATCCCCATGTTCTATCTTACTGAGAATTCACGTCTTTATTACTTTTATCCTGTCCACAGACAGATCGATATTTATCAGGATTCTTATGCGGGATTTTTTGCAATATGGCTTGATGAAGATACTTTCTTTCATGTAGATTCACTCGAGATGCAAAGCAACGGAACTACATTGATTATTGATGGTGATAACATAATATACGCAAGCGGCAAAAACATTCTTTCTAACGAAGCTATACTGAACATTATCAGTGAGTCCGCCGCAAGCAACTCTAACCAGCTTTATCAGACATTATTTTCTACCGAATATGCTTTTTATATATCCAAATCGAACGAAAGCGACCTGACTTATCTCTACTATGAACCGGTTTCTTCAACCAAAGACCTATTACTCGATCTGGATAATCCATCAACAATAATGTACTGGTTATGCTGTATCGCAGTAATAGCTACTGCCGTTCTGTTTTTTATAATTACACACATAAAACGTAGTCATTCTAAGTCAACAACCGAAAAAACACACAATAGCGACGAAAGCTATCTTTTCAAGAATACTTATGACTTATTATATGGTATCTCCGGCTTTAACACTCTTGATGAAGCCTTGCATCATATCATAAAATCAAATACACTTTACAAATATACCTCATGTATAGTTGTGGAACCTGAGCCTTTGACTATCTTGAAAATGCCATTGGATCAAAGACACGATTTTGCGGAAGGCATCACAGAGTCACTTAAAATGCACTTAGATAATACTGCTGATATTTTCTATACATTAATGCCTTATCCCAACAATCAGCTCACTTGTATTATCAATTCCAACAACTTTATGCCCGAGAATCTTGCACTAAATATCCTTGAACATCTAAGCGGGGTATACGATTGCAAATTCAATGTTTTCTGTACTATACCCGCAGTATCGCTTGATGATATTTCCCGTAATTACAACATAATTATCAGCGGACAGAAATATTCATATATATACAAATACAACAATCTCCTTACACAGGACACGTTGGAACAGTTAGAAACTAATAATGCATTGATAGATTCAGGTTTGACAAACAAATTACAGGATTTCCTTAACAACGAGCTTTTCGATGACCTCCAACAATATATTCGCACATTACCGAATATAATGCGTCAGCGTGGTTTTTCTTATATACGTATAAAGGATCATTATCTTACTATTTTTGCGGTTATACATTCATATTGCAAAGCTAACCAGAAGGATTATCGCTACAAGGATATGCCTCTTTCAGATATTATCGGTCAGTTCGATTCCATCGACGAATGCAGCACATTTCTATGTGAAGAAATTGCTTTACTTGCATCTCATATAGAGGAACTCAAAAATGCACACGATAACGCCCCAAGTAAACGCTACATTGACCAAATAACTGAATATATCGACGAAAATATATTAATTATATCTCTTAGCATGACCGCCGAATACTTCAACATAAGTGCCGCCCATTTAAGCCGAGTGTTCAAAGAGCATACAGGAATTAACTTCTCGGACTATGTAGCAGATAAGAAATTGCAAAAAGCCGCCTGGTTACTGGCTAACGAGAAGGATATGCCGATAAGCGATATAGCCAGAAACCTTGGTTATAATACACCTGCATACTTTTCGCGAAAATTCAAAGAGCACTACAATACAACTCCTGCTGCATACCGCAAGGAGCATCTTAACGATAATTAGCCTATAAACCACATAGAAAAGAACCGTTATAACTCATAGTGTGAAACTTCTATACTTCACATTATGATTTATAACGGTTCTTCTATTTATCAAACAATATTATCTACTAAAGTTTCAGATATTTGCCTGTATATGACTTTTCACACCTAACAATATCTTCAGGTGTGCCTTTAGCTACAACAGTTCCACCGCCACTACCGCCTTCTGGGCCTATATCTATTATATAATCAGCAGTCTTTATCACATCCAGATTATGTTCTATAACAACAACTGTATTTCCGCCATCCGCAAGTCGTTGTAATATCTCAACAAGCTTATGCACATCTGCAAAATGAAGACCTGTCGTAGGTTCGTCAAGGATATATATAGTCTTTCCTGTACTTCTACGGCTTAGCTCTGTCGCAAGCTTAATACGCTGTGCTTCACCACCGGACAAAGTTGTCGAAGGTTGTCCTAATCGAATATACGAAAGTCCAACATCATACAAGGTCTCTATCTTTCTTCTGATGTTCGGAACATTCTCAAAGAACTTCAAAGCCTCTTCAACTGTCATATCAAGTACATCATATATACTCTTACCTTTATATTTCACTTCAAGCGTCTCACGGTTATATCTCTTTCCGCCGCATACTTCACAAGGAACATATACATCTGAAAGGAAATGCATCTCAATCTTAATAATTCCATCGCCGGAGCAGGCTTCGCAGCGACCACCTTTAACATTAAAGCTAAAGCGTCCCTTCTTATACCCTCTCACCTTAGCGTCCTGAGTCTCTGCAAACAAATCTCTTATCATATCAAAGACTCCTGTATAAGTGGCAGGATTAGAACGAGGTGTCCTTCCGATAGGTGATTGGTCAATATCTATAACCTTATCAAGCTGCTCGATTCCCTCGATAGAATCGTGCTCTCCGGGGATAATTCTTGCTCTGTTAAGCTCTCTCGCCAGTCTCTTATAAAGAATCTCATTAACAAGCGAGCTCTTTCCTGAACCAGATACTCCTGTCACACAAGTAAATACTCCAACCGGTATATCCACATCGATATTCTTAAGATTATTCTGTCTCGCACCCTTAACCTTAATCCACCCCTGTGGTTCACGCCTTGTCTTAGGTACCGGCACCATAAGTCGTTTACTAAGATATGCACCGGTAATTGACTTCTCACAAGCCATAATCTCCTGTGCCGTACCCTGTGCTATAACTTCTCCTCCATGCTCTCCCGCACCGGGTCCTATATCCACTATATGGTCTGCTGCAAGCATAGTATCTTCGTCATGTTCTACAACTATAAGGGTATTACCAAGGTCTCTAAGATGAAATAGCGTCTTAAGAAGCTTATCATTGTCCCTCTGATGCAGACCAATGCTAGGTTCGTCGAGAATGTAAGCAACCCCTACCAGTCCGGAACCAATCTGAGTAGCAAGCCTTATTCTCTGTGCTTCTCCTCCCGAAAGGCTTCCCGTGCTTCTCGCCAACGTAAGATAATTAAGACCGACATCCGCAAGAAAACCAACCCTGGCTTTAATCTCTTTAAGAATCTGTTCACCTATAAGCTTCTGTCTATCGGTAAGCTTCATTTCTCCATCCATAAAAGTCCTAAGCTCACCAATGGACAAAGAGGTCATCTCATGAATATTATAATCCGAAACAGTTACTGCCAAAGAACTCTTCTTAAGCCTTCTGCCTCCGCATTCCTTACAAGGAGTTATATTCATATAGGCCTCATATTCAGCCTTCATAAGCTCTGATGCCGTCTCACGATATCTGCGTTCCATATTCTTAATAAGGCCTTCGAATTCAATATCGTATATGCCTTCTCCACGTTGCCCTTTATAATACACCTTAACAGGTCTGGAGCCAACACCATATATAAGCATATCCTGAACGTGTACCGGCAAATCTCGAAACGGAGTATCCAATGAAAATCCATATTCCTTTGATAATGCGGTAAGAATTGCGCCCGTAAAACTGCCCTTATCAGTACATGACTGCCATCCCATACACGAAATAGCCCCTTCAGAAATGCTAAGACTTCTATCCGGTATCAATAACTCAGGAGCAAATTCCATCTTATAACCAAGTCCGAAGCAGACCGGACACGCACCAAACGGATTATTAAAAGAAAAGCTTCTTGGTTCAACCTCTTCTATGCTAATCTCACAATCAGGACAGGCAAAACTCTGACTAAAATTAATCTGTTCACCGTCAACAACATCAACAACCGCCAAGCCTTCCGCCAAAGAAAGAGCATTCTCCAAGGACTCTGTAAGTCGTCCTTCTATTCCTTCTTTAACAATAAGTCTGTCTATTATAATCTCAATATTATGCTTAATGTTCTTCTCAAGCTTAATCTCTTCGCTAAGCTCATAGATATTCCCATCTATACGCACACGCACATATCCACTCTTCTTAGCACTGTCAAGAAGCTTAACATGCTCACCCTTGCGCCCTCTTACAACCGGTGCCATAATCTGTATCCTGCTTCGTTCAGGAAGTTCCATAATCTGATCCACCATCTGATCTACAGACTGCTTCTTAATCTCCTTGCCGCACTTAGGGCAATGTACCACACCTATTCTTGCGTACAACAATCTAAGATAGTCATATATCTCCGTAACCGTACCAACCGTCGAACGCGGGTTACGGTTAGTCGACTTCTGATCAATAGAAATAGCAGGTGAAAGACCTTCTATACTCTCCACAAGTGGTTTCTCCATCTGTCCCAAAAACTGTCTGGCATAAGAAGACAAAGATTCCATATATCTTCTCTGTCCCTCTGCATAAATCGTATCAAAAGCAAGTGAAGATTTACCCGAACCACTAAGTCCGGTAAGAACTACAAATTCATCTCTCGGTATATCAATATCAATATTCTTAAGATTATGCTCACATGCGCCTCTTATCCTGATATACTGTTTATTCTTCTCCATAACATTCTCTCTTTCAATCATTCTAAAGTGTCATCCGGCATATAGTTTCAGCTCACACTATCACATCCTGTGATACAGTTCTTTATCATACTGCAATGTAAATTGCCCCAAGCTTATTTATCCTCACCGGTTGACTCATATATCATCTTCTTAACCTCAATCATCTTATCCCTAAGTCTGGCCGCTTCTTCGAAATTAAGCTCTGCGGCAGCCTGATGCATCTTCTTTGTAAGCTCCTTAGTAAGGCGCTCGAGCTCTTTAAGAGACATCGATTCAAGTTCTTTATCATCATCCTTAGGTGTATCCACAGCCTTACTTATACTAATAAGATCTCTTACCGCCTTCTTAATGGTCGTAGGCGTAATTCCATGCGCCTCATTATATTCCGTCTGTATCTTACGTCTTCGTTCTGTTTCAGATATGGCACTCTTCATGGAATCTGTCATATTATCCGCATACATTATAACATGTCCCTCAGAATTACGGGCGGCTCGGCCTATGGTCTGGACCAACGAAGTCTCTGATCGCAGGAAGCCTTCCTTATCCGCATCAAGAATCGCAACAAGCGATATCTCCGGAATATCAAGTCCCTCTCTAAGAAGATTAATGCCTACCAGAACATCAAACATATCCATACGCATATCCCTGATTATCTCAGATCGTTCAAGCGTATCTATATCGGAATGGAGATATTTTACCCTTATCCCCAACTCTTTCATATAATCTGTAAGGTCTTCTGCCATCCTCTTAGTAAGAGTTGTCACAAGCACCTTATTCTTCTTAGCTGTCTCCTTAAATATCTCTGCTATAAGGTCATCAATCTGTCCCTCTACAGGTCTTACATCAACCAACGGGTCCAAAAGCCCCGTAGGTCTTATAATCTGCTCAGTTCTAAACATCTCATGCTCATCCTCGTAAACGGATGGTGTAGCAGACACAAACAGCATCTGGTCTATCTTACTTTCGAACTCGCCAAAATTCAACGGTCTGTTATCCAGTGCAGACGGGAGCCTGAATCCATAATCCACAAGCGTCGTCTTACGCGAGCGGTCGCCCGCATACATTCCTCTTACCTGCGGAATAGTGATATGCGACTCATCTACGATTATAAGAAACTCTTCCGGAAAAAAGTCTATAAGACAGTTAGGTGCTTCTCCCGGTGCCAAGCCCGTAAGATGTCTCGAATAATTCTCAACTCCGGAGCAAAAACCCGTCTCTCTAAGCATCTCTATATCGTAATTCGTTCTCTCAGATATTCTCTGCGCCTCAAGAAGCTTATCTTCCGACTTGAAGTATTCAACTCGCTCCTCCAGCTCCTCAGATATAGCCTTGAGTGATTTCTCCAGCATATCCGGCTCAACAACATAATGTGAAGCCGGGTAGATATGTGCGTGCTCAAGAATGCATTTCGCCGTACCGGTAAGCACATCTATCTCTGTAATCCTGTCTATCTCATCTCCAAAAAACTCCACACGCACCGCTGTATCTGTAGCAGATGCCATATATATCTCAAGCACATCTCCGTGAGCCCTGAATGAACCTCTCTTAAAATCCATATCATTACGTTCATATTGCATCTCAATAAGTTTAATCATAATCTCATTGCGATCTCGTATCATTCCGGGTCTCAACGACAGGGTCATGCTCTTATAATATTCAGGGCTACCTATACCATATATACACGACACGCTGGCAACTACAATAACATCCTTGCGTTCTGCAAGTGCAGCCGTAGCCGAATGTCTAAGCTTATCTATCTCGTCATTAATAGAAGAATCTTTCTCAATATAAGTATCACTCGAGGGAACATATGCCTCAGGTTGATAGTAGTCGTAATATGACACAAAATATTCCACAGCATTCTCCGGAAAAAACTCCTTAAACTCACTATAAAGCTGTGCTGCCAGAGTCTTATTATGCGCTATAACCAAAGTCGGCTTATTAAGTCTCTCAATAACATTCGCCATCGTAAATGTCTTTCCCGAGCCCGTAACACCAAGCAAGGTCTGAAACTGATTACCTTCCTCAAAACCTTTAACCAGAGCTTCTATAGCCTGCGGTTGGTCACCGGTAGGCTTATATTCTGAGTGTAATATAAAACGTTCCTGAACGTCCTGCACCACTGTCACCTCCAAAACTTCATTACGCGTATATATCATACCACATATATTCAAATTTGTACAGAACAAAAGTTCGAATTTTATTCCGTGTAATAATTTAAGGGTGATCCTTCTTTTGCAAGACCACCCTTAACCCTAAGCATTTTCATATACTATCAGCTACTATCAGCTATACATCCACAACTTATAACCAATCATTTCGTAATCAAAATATCCTTCTTCATATGATTCAAAAACATCATCCTTCGAACAACAAAACGCATTTCTATCTTATACGCATTGCATTCTATCCCATATTTTTATAATTCTTCGTGTTTAAGTAAACTCATCGACAGAATCATTACAATATAAAATTATACTCTTTAAATATTCTTTGTCAATTGTTTGTGCAATTCAAATATTATTTAAGATTCGTCTGTCGTTTACTTTTCCTCTCATCTTCCAAATCAGGTTAACACTGTTAATTTTATACATCTAGATTACATTTTTTATACATTTTTTGTGCAAATATGCAACATTGCTCTTGAAATAAAAGGGCTTTTCGTGTATAATAATCTAGGACTATCGTCACAGAAGAAATACTATTTCGAAAGGTGTGTATTAAATTGCGTAAGCGACAGCAACAGATACACTCAGTAAATTCTGATAAGTATATATCTCTCATGATTACGTCTAACACAGCTAAATCAGGACGATTCATAAGAATCCGCAAGTGCGTATTTCCGCTTCTCGCGTTCCTGTTAGTAGGTGTAGGATTTGTAATCGCTACCGTTTACAATCGTTTCGAAACACTTAACCTTTCTCTTCAGACAGCTAAGAATGAGAAGATTAACCTGGAAGAGGCCAAAGCAGATACTGAAGCTATTCTTCTTCAGAAGGAAACGATTATATCAGATTTACTTGTATCTATTGAAGAAAAAGAAGAACAACTTAATGCTCTCGAGTCACAAGCTCTTGAGATTTATGCACAATTAGAGAGCCTAGAGGCTATAAAGGATTCTATTTATGAGAAATTGAGTACTGCTCCCGGCGATATCTTTACTCCGGAGTACGATAACGAATCTGCACAGGACGCTACAGAACCCGGCACCATTGATGTATCATCAGATGTTTCCACTTCTGATGCAGCAGGTATTGTACCGCATGATGTATATGTATCCATGGCATCTCTTGACAGTACCGGTTCATCTGCGGATTCTAATGGTAACACATACAAGAACTTTGTTACACAGTACGAAGATTTAGTGGCTAAATTCTCAGAGATTACAAGCTCTATAGAATCAACCTATGCCGACCTTAGTGAATTGTCAACTATGACCGAGGCATATATCCCTTATGCGAATTCCATTCCTTCCGGATATCCGATTAAGAATTCACATATAACAAGTTATTTTGGTTTTAGAACAGATCCTGTTACCGGCAAGAAGAATTCATTCCATTACGGAGTTGATTTTGCTGCCGCATACAGACAACCTATATATTCAACAGCTCCCGGAACAGTAGTTTTTTCCGGATATAGTACAGATTACGGCTACAACATCATAATCGATCACGGCTATGGATATCGTACAAGATATGCCCACCTTAGTAAGTTATATGTCAAAAAGGGTGCTACGGTAGAACGTGGTGATTTGATTGCCGGTGCAGGTAGCACAGGAAAAAGTACCGCCGTACACTTGCACTATGAAGTACATTTAAATGGCGAACGCCTTGACCCGACTAATTTCTTGAAATAACACGGAGGCGATTTATAATGAAGAAAATGAAAGCACCAGCTTTTGACAGACCTGCTACAATAATCGGCGAGAACACAGATCTTTCAGCATCTTTACTCAAGTGTAGCGAATCACTCAAAATTATCGGTAAATACACCGGTGACATCGAATCATCATCAAGTGTAGTTGTATCCGAGACAGGTTGTGTTATCGGCAATATCAAGGCCGAGTTTGCTTACATATGTGGCGTTGTAGAAGGAAACATAGAAGTATCTCAGACTATTCAGATAGCTCACAGCGGTAATGTTTCAGGTTCAGTTGTATGCGCTAACATTATTACTGACGAAGGCGCTGTACTTAATGGTTCTTGCACAATGCGACAGCTTGATGCAAATGCTTTCGAATATTTAGATTAGAATTAGTATATATCTTATAATACAAAATTCCGATGCAGATATTGCATCGGAATTTTTATATTGTAGTTTATTCTTTTTATTAATTTCATGCCTACTTAATAACTGACTTCGTCCTAAATTCGTGACATCTCTTTTCATACGCAGCCATTACCGCATCCTCGTAAGCAAGCTTACATTCTTCAGTCCCAAGAAGTCCCATAAGATATTTCATAAACCTAGGATTCATAATAAGGAACGGTCCAAGAAGATATGTTCCAAAGAAATTATTATATCTCACACCTTCAAACATAGCTCCTTCATGGTGCCCTTCGCCTTTAATAATCTTCATAAAGGCTTTAGCATCATCATGGTCATATGCCATAGTAAACTGGTCCTTAAATCCAACTACATCCATGCCTTCAAACTCTGCAAGAATAACGCTAAAATGGCGTTTCATCATCTCGCGTTTAGCATAATACGGGAAAAATCCAAGACAATCTATTCTTCTTCCCTCATCTTCTATATACTGTCCCATAAGTTCGTAGGCATTACCTGTAAAAAGAATCACCGTTCCTTTGTCTATGCAAGCCTGTAATTGTTCTTTGTATTCTTTAAGACGGTCAACAACCTTTTCCTGAATGCGTTCAGTCATAGAACCCATATATATCATATCTACATCGCTATCCGCAAAGGCCGGTCTGTCTGTCAGTGCAGTCTCTATAAACGTTGCATCAGGATAGCAGAACTTAAGATACTGCACATTGCCCATATCTCCATAAAGATTGCACACCTCAGGATACAATATCTCTATTCTAAGCATGTTCACCCACCAGCCTTTCCTTTAAACGATTTCTTACCTCGCTGGCACGACCATATCCAAATACTTCGTGAAGAATAAATATTGCTTCCACACCTTTTATCTCGGCAAGCTTGTCCACTGCATCAAGTTCAGCCTCAACAGTAACAATCTTCTCCTCAGGTATACCCGCCATAAGAAGTCTGACTTTGTGGTCAAGTGCTCTCGCACCCGCAACCACTACTCTTTTCACTTCCGGTGTTGCAAGATACTCAAAATCCGCATCATACAACCAGCAGGTATTCTCAGAACCTTCTTTTTCCTCATACAAATCATCTACCATAACAAGAACACACTTAGATTCTGCCTTATAATGATTAATATAATCAAGTGCTCTTGAGCAGGCTATGGAATTCTTACCTTTAGAAAGCTGAGTCATAATCTTAGTTCCACCGGCTTCCACAACAGAAAAACGTGATGCAACTATACTATCTTTAGTAAGATGTGTTCTAATATCTTCGGTGTCAAAACCAAGTTCCGTAAGCAATGCAACGCACGCCACCTGATTGTATATATTTACAATATTTTCGGAAAGCATTGTAAATGTCCATACTTCTCCAACAGGATTAGTTATAACAACCTCATCTGCTTCTTTATCAATCTTTTTAACAAGATAATCAGCATTCGGGGATGCAAAATCACAGTTAGGGCAATGCGCCCTTCCTATATGGTGATATCTTGCATAATCAAACACCAGCTTATTATCACAGTTAGGACATATCGTTATATCCTTAGCCAGATTATTGGCACTTTCAAGCTCATATTCCTGTCTTTCGATTCCAAAATATACCCTTTCATTGCCTTCTGCAAGTCTCGAGCTTATAAGGTCATCTGCATTAACAACTAATTTGGTCTTCTTCGGAATATATTTATCCAAAATACCAGCTATATATTCTGTATGCGCATTACGTTTAATAGAATCACGGAAAAGATTAGTACATATAAGCCAATCAGGTTGCATATACGGACAAACAAGTCTTGTACTTTTTTCATCTATCTCCAATATCGCTATGTTCTTCTTGCATTTACCGCTAAATGTACTGTTTATCAGGAAAGCAGTCACTATACCGCCCGCAACATTAGAACCAAGGCTATTATTAATTACATCATACCCCTTCCTGCGATAAAAATCGATAAGCATATTGGTCACAGTGGTTTTGCCATTGGTACCTGTAATCCCTATGATAAGCTCAGGTTTCTTAAGCTGCCCCAGCACATCCGGACATATTCTTATTGCCATGCTTCCGGGAAAAACAGATGCATTTTTCCCTAAGAGCTTTTCGATTGTGTATATCATTTTACCGACAAAAACAGCCAGGTAAAACCTTAGTTTCTTCAATGCTTATTCCTCCCCGTATATTTTACCTTTAATCACTTCTATAGCTTTGTTAAGCTGATTATCCTCGCCTGTAGCAACATAGCTATCCAAGTCAAACTCGAGGAATATATCAGGCTCTATACCGACTCCATGGATATTACGGTCTCCGCTGGTATAATATTCAGATATCGTAAGCTTAACCGCTGTTCCGTCTCCCATATTCCATATATTCTGAACTACACCCTTGCCGAATGTCGTTGTTCCAACCAATGTAGCTACGCCTTCATCCTGAAGATCTCCTGCGAATACCTCAGAAGCACTTGCACTGCCTCCATTCACAAGCACAACTATCGGAACATCAATAATTTTATCTTCATCAGATATTCTAAGATCATCAATAACACCATTTCTGCTTCTGGTATATATAAGATCACATTCTCCCAAAAGCATATCAAGCATTGCCACAACAGAATCAAGTGTTCCGCCGCCATTACCACGAATATCAATAATAAGGCCTTTCATGCCCTTGCTCTTCATATCTAATATATCAGTCTTAAAATCATCCACAGCACCATTGTCAAATCTCTCTATAGACATATAGCCAATCTCGTCTTCTATCATCTCATATCTGATTGTAGGATAATCAACACTTCTTCTTTCTACCATCAAATCGACATTTTCTTCACCTCTGGCAACGGTAATCTGTATCTTAGAACCTTCGACATCACTCTTGATAAGCTCAACCACCTCATCAGTAGTCATTGCAGTAACATCCTGTGGGCCTACCGCAATAATGATATCTCCCTCTTTCATCCCCGCTTCTTCTGATGGTGCTCCCGGAAATACCTCCGTAACAATTATCTCCTTAGTTTCAGTATTCTGTGTAACATATATACCTATTCCATAATATTTGCCACTTGTGGTTTCCGTTATTTCAGCATATTCTTCCGGATCAAGGTATTCAGAATACACGTCATCTAAGGACGCTAGCATACCCTCATAAATTCCGTCCATCATAGCCTGTTCATCATATGCATACAAAAAATAGTCATTTACAAGTCCCGAAACAGCTCGCATCTTTTCGATTATATATGTCTCAGAATTACTAAGCTCATACATCACTCCACCATTCGGTCCAATGTTGGTGCTTTCTGCAATCTTGTAAGTTTGATTATCATTGCCAATCAAATTAACAACAACAATTATGACTATAGCCGCCACGATAAACATAGCAACTGCTCCGCCTATAATTCCTGTAAGCAGACCTCTGCCAAAGCCTTTATTATCTTCTTTCATTACTATCTCCTCTTTTCGTTTATCCGTCCACTATCCGTTATATCCAACGTATGGTCCCGGATTCACGTAACTACCATTAAGTCTAATACTAAAATGCAAATGCGGCGCCGTAGAGCTTCCTGTCGAGCCTACAAGTGCAACTACATCACCTGTCTTAACCTTCTGTCCCACAGAGCCAACGAACTTAGAGCAATGCATATACACAGAATATATTCCGCCACCGTGATTAATCATTACATAGTATCCTGCTGAAGCCGTATAAGACATAGTTGTAATAGTTCCATCATAAACTGCCTTTATCGGTGTGCCTGTAGGTGCTCCAATATCTATTCCGTTATGAAGCCTCCATGTCTTATAAATCGGATGAATTCTATATCCATATGGTGAAGTAACCTTGAAATAGTTATCCAATGGCCACTTAAATTTACCGCTGTTAAGGGCAGCCTTTAATGCCGCCTGTTCTCGCGCTATCCTTGCAGCTTCTTCTGCTTTTCTCTTGGCTTCCTCTTCCTCTTTTCGAAGCTTCTCTTCAAGAGCTTCAAGCTCTGCCTCCATCTTATCCCAGTCTGCTTCAAGCTCATTCTGAAGTCCTTCATTCTCAAGAATACTGTCAGAGTACTTCTTCATTTCAACTTCTTTTTCTGCAACGAGCATTTCCATATTGGAAACTTCCGCCTCAGCCGCCAGAATAAGCATCTCAAGGTCAAAAAGTTCTTCTTCAAGCTTAAGCTCGTACGCTTCTATACTTTTTCTTGTCTCAACAAACTCTGTCAGTTTCTCTCTGTCATATTCCGTAATCTTCTTAACATATTCACCTTTATTAAGGAAATCCTGTAAATCATCTGAGCCAAGAAGCAATTCAAGTAAATTCTCATCGCCCTGCTCATACATGTATTTTATGCGCAATTTCATAGAAGCATACTGCTCGGCTTCTTTTGCCTTAGCTACGACAATATCCGCTTTAGTCTGCTCTATCTGCGCTTCTTTATCAATTTTCTGTTGTTCAAGGTCCAATAAATTATCAGTCAAGCGGTCAAGCTCAACATCAAGAAGCCCTATGTATTGAAGCAAATCACTCTGTTCCGACTTAAGCTGCTCAAGCTTCTCAGCAAGTTCTTTCTGTTCCTTCTCAAGCTTCTCCATCTGTGCCTCTTTATCTTTAATTTTATCCTTTGTAGACGCTCCGTATACAGGTAAAATAAAAGAAAATACAAGCATCATAATCAATACACGCCCAAGCCCTTTTTTCAACCTATTACGCATCTAAAAACCTCCCTACATCTTGACATGCTTCCTGACAGTAATAGTACTTGCCAAAAAACCTATGCCAATACCAAGAACTAAACCAACCGGCAACAAGTATTTGAATATTTCATTAATCGGCATAAATTTCATGGTACTTGATAATACCCCAAAAGTGCCGACTACATACTCAACAAGGTAATTATACACTTTATAAATAATCGCAAGCGGAATAATTGCACCCAAAAGACCTATAACAACACCTTCTACAACGAACGGAAAACGTACGAAAAAGTCGGTTGCTCCTATCATCTTCATAATATATATCTCTTCCTTACGGACAGTAATACCAACTGTAACCGTATTACTTATAAGGAATATGGATACTGCAAAAAGTACGGCGATAATTGCAGCCGAAACATACGCCGCAAGCTTACCGAAGCCCGAGAAGCTGTCCGCAAGCTGTTCAGACTGATTAACCGTTCTTACACCTTCCAGACTCTGCAGATACATAACCATGTCACTCTGAAGAGTAATATCCTTAAGATAGATGACATATGACGCTGAACCCAGCAATGGGTTATCATCTCCGAACGCATCAAGTGCCTCCTCATGGCCTTCAAAATAATCCTGTTTAAAATTCTCCCACGCTTCAGCTGCAGATACAAACTTGGTTTTGTCCTTATCTACCGCATCAAGCGTTCTGATACCCTCACCTATTGTAATAATCTCATCCTCTGACAGATTCTCATCAAAAAACACGGTAATACACACATTCTCACTTGCGTCTTTTATCATCTTCTGGACATTAAACAATATAGCCATAAACAAGCCAAACAAGAAAATACATGCCGACATTGTACATACAGATGCGAGAGAAAATAATTTGTTCTTAAATATGTTCTTAATTCCCTGACGGAAACAATAAAAAAATGTGCTTATTCTCATTATTTATACCCGCCTCTTCTTTCATCGCCTACTATTGTACCTTTATGAACCGTAATTACCCTTTTCTTCATGGAATCTACTACTTCCCTGTTATGTGTAACTACTATAACCGTCGTACCCTTCTTGTTAATCTCCTCCAAAAGAGACATTATCTCCTTTGTATTCTTCGGGTCCAGATTACCTGTCGGCTCGTCCGCAAGCAAAATAGATGGATTATTAACAAGTGCCCTGGCTATTGCCACACGTTGCTGTTCTCCACCCGAAAGATGCTTAGGATTAGCTTTATACTTCTCAGCAAGTCCTACAACTGAAAGCACCGCAGGAACCTGTCTTCGAATTCTGCTCATAGCAACCCCCGTCACTCTTTGGGCAAAAGCAACATTCTCGTAAACATTCCTGTCATTCAAAAGACGGAAATCCTGAAATATAACACCTATTCCTCTTCTGTATTTCGCTATATTCTTACGCCGAAGCTTGCCGAGTATCTTATTATTAACCACAACTCGTCCACTTGTAGAATTAAGTTCTCTGGTAAGAAGCTTAATAATCGTCGACTTACCGGAACCACTATTGCCCACGATAAAAACAAATTCGCCACTATTTATCTTAAAACTGACTCCGTTAAGAGCCGGTGTACCTGTTTCATACATCTTTGTTACATTATCAAATATTATCATGTAATTCTCTCCGTTTATAATGCCTAATAATCCAGTGTCTCCATGTATTTCATATATTTAACAACCATCAATGCAATCTTAAAGGTAATAGCATCTTCAAACACTCTAAGATCAAGGTTGGTCATCTTCTGTATCTTATCAAGTCTATATACAAGTGTATTTCTATGTATATAAAGCTGTCTGGATGTCTCAGATACATTAAGGCTGTTCTCAAAGAACTTATTGATTGTAGACAATGCCTCTTCATCAAAATCATCCGGCGAACGTCCGTCAAATATCTCTTTGATGAACATCTTACACAAGGACATCGGCAACTGATAAATAAGTCTTCCGATGCCAAGATTATTGTAAGCAACTACTGTCTTGGTACTGTAGAATATCTTACCTACATCAAGTGCCATCTTAGCCTCTTTATAAGAACGTGACACTTCCTTCAAGTCATTTACTATCGTTCCATAGGCTGCATACACCTTAGTCATCGCCTCAGTATTGAGCATATCCACCATTGTATGAGCCACCTTCTCAAGCTTCTCATATCCTTCGTTTGGCTTAAGCGCCTTAACTATAATTATGTTCTTCTCATCAACTGCTGTAACGAAATCCTTCGCTTCCCCGATGCACAGACTTCTAACAGTTTCTAAAGCATCCATATCCTTGGCATGCTTAGTTTCAATAATAAATACAGCTCGACGTACATTAGTCTCCACATGTAACTTCTTCGCTCTGTTGTAGATATCAATAAGCAAAAGATTATCGAGCAAAAGATTCTTAATAAAGTTATCCTTGTCAAATCTCTCTTTATACGCCGTAAGCAAGCTACTTATCTGAAATGCCGCCATCTTACCGACCATATAAGCATCTTCTCCTGCCGCATTAACAAGCAAGATATATTCGAGCCTGTTCTCATCATATATCTTGAATAATCTGCATCCCTGTACCTCTTGATTCTCTGCGGTAGAGTTAGCGAAATCACCAACTATTGAATTATATTTCTCCACTCCGTCAAAAGTCGTCGCAAGAGTAATGCCTTCTGCATCAATAACGCACAAATCAAAGCGTGATATTGATTTTACTCCTTCTATTGTATTTTGTAATATCTGATTAGAAATCATGGTCACCATTCCCCTGTTCATAAAATATAGTTTCCTATAGTATATATTAAACTAAAATGAAAAAAAATAAAAGAGGAAATACATTATTTTATGCATTTCCTCTCTATTTTTCACTAAAAAATCACATACTAGTTAGTAATAACCTGCTGTGTTTCCTTATCGTATACATGAACCTTTGATAAATCAAGAGCCATCTTGATTGTATCGCCAGGTCTAGCTGTTGTACGAGGGTTAACACGTGCTGTCCAGTTAAACTGCTCGATATCAAAGTATAAGTAAACTTCTGCACCAAGTAACTCGTATACACGAATTGTAGCCTCGATTACGCTGTCTGGTGAAGAAGAGATGAACATCTCATCATCATGTACATCCTCAGGACGAATACCAAGAACAACTGTCTTGCCAACATATCCGCCATCAACAAGCTTCTTAGCCTTTGCTTCTGTAAGCTTGATTGAGTTGCCACCGAAGTTAAGAACAACATCTGAACCAACCTTCTCAACCTCTGCATCAATTGTGTTCATCTGTGGTGAACCGATGAACTGTGCAACGAAGAGGTTCTGTGGTTTGTCATATAAGTTCTGAGGTGAATCTACCTGCTGAATTAAACCATCCTTCATAACTACGATTCTTGTACCAAGTGTCATAGCCTCTGTCTGGTCATGTGTTACGTAAATGATTGTAGACTCAAGTCTCTGATGTAACTTAGAAATCTCAATACGCATCTGTACACGGAGCTTAGCATCGAGGTTTGAAAGAGGCTCATCCATAAGGAACACCTTAGGATCACGAACGATTGCACGACCCATGGCAACACGCTGTCTCTGACCACCTGATAAAGCCTTAGGCTTACGATCTAATAAGTGCTCGATATCAAGAATCTTAGCTGCTTCATGTACTAATTTATCAATCTGATCCTTCGGAGTCTTTCTTAACTTAAGACCAAATGCCATGTTGTCATAAACTGACATATGAGGATACAACGCATAGTTCTGGAATACCATCGCGATATCTCTGTCCTTAGGTTCTACGTCATTCATTAATTTGTCGCCGATCCAAAGTTCACCGGAGCTAATCTCCTCCAAACCTGCGATCATACGAAGTGTTGTTGATTTACCACATCCTGAAGGTCCTACGAAAATGATAAATTCTTTGTCTGCTACTTCAAGGTTAAATTCCTTAACAGCTACGAATCCGTTAGGATATACCTTAGTAATGTTTTTGAGTGATAAACTTGCCATTATATTTCTCCTCCTAATATAGTTCAATAGCTCAATTGCTCAATAAGACTATTACTATGATACACTAAAAGGTCTCAAAAAACCATATACCAAATAACCAAATTCTATTTTGGTGTTTTAGGCATTTTGTATAAGGATATTTCTTATGTAAGTCGCAATTGCTCCTATTTTTACATATAATTCTACACAAAATCAACCAAAAAATCAATACTCTGTCCACATTTTTGGTGTTATTTTGTGCGTTTTTGCCCATTTTTGACTGTTTTTTCGGTTGACCCTCTATATATTCCACATTATAATTTAGTTATATTTAAGAAAATCCACACAAAGGAGTGGCCCTATGAATAAGGAATTACTATATAATAAGTACATAGACATCTTAAAGGAAGAACTAATTCCCGCAATGGGCTGTACTGAGCCTATCGCGATAGCATATTGCGCTTCAATTGCGCGAAAACACCTTAGCAAAATGCCAACCAAGGTTTCCGTTTTCGCCAGTGGCAATATTATTAAAAATGTAAAAAGTGTAATTGTCCCTAACACAAACGGATTAAAGGGTATTCCTGCCGCCGCATTCGCCGGTATCATCGCAGGCGATTCTAACCGCATGTTGGAGGTTATCTCCTCTGTTAACGATACCCAGAAAAAGGAAATGGCAGATGCCCTTTCAACAATTCCATGTGATGTCAAACTCCTTGAAGATGGTTCAATATTTGACATCCTCATCGAGCTACAAGCAGGTGATGATTATTCCATTGCAAGAATAACGGACTATCATACAAATGTTGTATATATAGAAAAAAACGGAACTGTTATACTCGACAAAAGAAGCGAAATTCACTCTCCGGCTTCCCCGATAACCGATTCAGCTGTCATACCGGACGCATGTTCCGTCAGCCCAAATAATTCTGATGATAACAACGAGCTTTCCGACAGAAGCATCCTTAATGTAGAAGCGATTATTGATTTTGCCGATAACGTCGAACTCACACGAGTTGAAGCGATACTTAGTCAGCAGATTGAATATAATATGGCTATTGCCGAAGCAGGTCTAAACGGCAACTTCGGAGCCAATGTAGGTCGCGTGCTTCTTAATTCATATGGAAACGATATCAAGATTCGTGCAAGAGCAAAAGCAGCTGCCGCATCTGATGCAAGAATGAATGGCTGCGAGCTTCCCGTTGTAATTAATTCCGGAAGTGGTAATCAGGGAATAACCGCTTCTGTCCCTGTCATAGAATATGCAAGAGAATTGGAAGTTTCTGAAGAGAAGCTTTATCGCGCACTTCTCGTTTCCAACCTCATAACCATACATCTCAAAACAGGCATCGGCAGACTTTCAGCATATTGCGGTGCAGTGAGTGCAGGCTGTGGGGCAGGTGCCGGAATCGCGTATCTACACGGTGGCGATTTCAAAACCATCGCACACACGGTAGTTAATTCACTTGCGATTGTCTCCGGAATAGTATGTGACGGTGCCAAAGCGTCATGTGCCGGTAAGATTGCAGCAGCAGTTGACGCCGGGATACTCGGATACCATATGTACGAGAACGGCAACCAATTTAGAGGCGGTGACGGAATAGTAACAAAAGGTGTGGAAAACACCATCAGAAACATAGGTCACCTCGGGCGAGAAGGAATGAAAGAGACCGACAAAGAAATTCTAAAGATTATGTTAGAGCAATAAAAATAAGCTGTCGCAAAATATACTTACGAGTTAAACTCTTCGGTAATGTTTTACGACAGCTTATTTTTATACAGTTACATCGAAATTCTGACCAACATAGGGATTAACGGATTGCTCCATAATCTTTCGAAGCCCTTCAGCATTGACTTCCATATCGTCAAGTGCCATTTCACAAAGAGCCACTCCTATGTCTGTAGCCAGGCTACTCATACTCATCGAAGTAGAGAGTGCTGCAATATCCATATAGAATCCCTCCTTATCTGTTGTTCATAATATATATCGTACATACTCCGTCAAAACTTTAGAGCATTATCAAAACCATAAATGTAATACATATTCCGGCAGCTACAACCAATGCTGCATAGTCCTTTACATAGTACATGAAATTTCTCTTTTCGGCAACATCCTTATCCACTACACCTTCAACATTCTCTTTCTCATCTTCACCGGAATCAACAACAGCCGCTTTTTTCTTAATTCTGAATATAGCCTTGAATTCTTCATAGTGCCCTCTTCTCTTAGCGAGCTTAAAAATCAAAGCAATCGCACATGTTGTTGATGCAAATGCAATCAGGAAGCCTATTACATACAGAATAACGCTAAGTCCTGCCGGAATCTCCATAACCATTGCCTCTGCCGCTTCCGTAGCAGCTGCCATATCAGTTGTTGTCGCTGCACCTTCCGCAGCTACTGCTGTTGTAGCCAACTCCTCGGCATATATCTCTACATTAGCAATAATCTTCATAAGTTCAACTAATGTCACTGATATGGAATTCATAATAAAATGCATAATCATGGAAGAATATATGCTTCCCGTCGCCTCAACCACAAGGCTGAAAATAATACCAAGCGCCATTGCATACAACATCTGATTAATATTAAGATGTAATAATCCGAAAATTACTGAGTTAAGTATTACACCAAACAACACATTCTTGGTTCTGTAGTTATGATGAAGAACACCTCTGCACAAAAGCTCTTCAACGACTGCGGGTGATACAGCTACCATAAATAAATTAAGCAGATATGGCATATCCATCATCTCGACCATAGTACCTGCCATGGCATTCTCTGTAAAAAGCATTGAAATTGCATTAATAAAATAAACCAAAGGCAAACACAAAAACATAATGCATATAATAAGAAGAATATCGACAATCCCCAGTCTTTCTCTTCTGATTACTCCAAATGCTTTACCCTTAAAAATCAAAGCGGATATCACCAAAGATAAAGCTATCAATATCTGTCCACTCATAATACTAAGAAAATATGGTAGTTCAACATGTCTCGCTATTCTTCCTAACAGCAAAGACCCTCCTATATATGAAACTACTGCCAAAAGGAAACACCAATTTGCTCTTCTCATACTGTTCATATCATTATTTACCCCTTATTTTTTAATTATTTCTTCGCCTGTAAGTTCTATCTTACCTTCTTTCAGCAGTCTCCCCACTGCCCTCTTAAAGGCATTCTTACTCATCCCGAAGGTCTCTTTTATCTTCTGTGCATCAGATTTATCATTAAAGCCGAGCCTTCCGCCTTCTCTAATCAGTGCCTTCCATATAACATCAGCATCATCATCCATCTGCTCGTAAGCTTTCTTTCGCAGACTAAGATTTAATTTACCATCATCTCTAACACTTAAGACTCTTCCTTCCACTTCATCACCGATGTTATATCTCTTAAGGACTTCAGGTGGCGGAACCAGTCCGAAATATCTGTTGTCTACCGCAACAAAAACTCCATAATCTTTCTTAATATCATAAACAACACCTTTTACCACATCGTCTTTAGAATAAGGTGTATCCGCAGACAGTTTACCATATATCTTCATAGTTGCACAAAGTCGGTTACTCTTATCTACATATATATATACCGGGCAACTATCTCCTGCCTTTATGGGCACCGTCTGTTCCTTATACGGAAGAAGCAAATCTCTTTCAAGTCCCCAGTCAAGAAATGCCCCTATACCGGTAACCTCTTTAACCTTAAGATTAGCTATCTCTCCTACCATCGCAAGCGGTTTATTAGTGGTTGCAATGAGCCTGTCCATAGAATCACGGTATACGAATACCTCAACCTCATCGCCCAACTCTGCACCCTGTGGAAGCTGCTTTATCGGAAGCAAAACCTTATCCTCATCTCCCGCTGACAGATATACACCAAAATCGGTCTGCTTTACTATTTTTAAAATCTGCTTTTCGCCTAACTTAATCATTATGCCTCCGTTATTTACCAACGTACTTCTTTTCAAAATCAGATACCATGAGTGGCTTATCATACAGATATCCTTGTACATTAAGGCATCCAAAATCCTTAAGCATATTCGCCTGGTCCGCTCTTTCAACGCCCTCGCATAGAACCTCAAGATTAATCTTCTTCACGATATCAATAATTCCCTTAATAACATCGACTCCTCGATCATTATAGTCACAGGTATCAAGAAGTACCTTATCAAGCTTAATCACATCTACCGGTATATTACCCATAATACCCAGTGAGGAATATCCTGAGCCAAAGTCGTCCAAGCTAACCTTAAAACCATATTCTCTAAACTTAGCAAGGATTCTGTATACCTTTTCAGCATCCTCAAGAAATACTCTTTCTACTATCTCGAACTCTATATACTTAGGATCAACCCCATAGCTCTTTACAAGCTTGGCAATATCGTCCGCAAGTGTGTCATGTATAAAATGCATATATGACCAGTTAACCGAAATCGGAATAGGCTCAATCCCCTGATCCATCCAGCTTCTGATAAGCTCAAGCACCTTCTGAAGTACTCTGTTATCAAGTGTAGTAACATATCCAATATCTTCAAGAGTAGGCACAAAGCTCATAGGAACGCATAATGAGCCATCTTCATTTCTAATTCTGGCAAGTGCCTCTGCGCCTATAACCTCTCCTGTTTCAAGAGATATCTTCGGCTGAAGAACAATCACAATATTATCACTTGCAAGGGCTTTTCTAAAAATAGAAACCACCTCTGCCACCTTATTATATCTGGTCTCATGTTCATCAGAATACACGCTGAAAAAACTTCTGTATTTGTCCTTAATGCTCTTTCTGGCAACGCCCGCCCTGTCGATAGACTTATTGACCGTCACGCCCTTCTCCCAGTAATATACTCCAAAGGAAGCACTAAAGAAAACAGAAGAAAGCCTTCCCTGATACTTCTGGCGAAACACAGCATATCTTTGCATAAGTCCATCAAGCCAAGCATCCGCATCATTATATTTGAAGATAACAACAAAATGATCCGAATACAATCTGCTTCCGCAAACGAAACCTTCTGCAGCAATAAATTCATCTGCTGTGGCCTTAAGTATCCTGTCACCCATGGCATAACCATACACATTATTGATATAGTTAAAATTCTTAAAGTCCATGCTCACAAATGCGAACTTTTCGCTATCAGCAGCATTATTAAGAATCTCTTCCGCTCTCTCATTAAACTCCTTAGAATCCAACAAACCCGTAACATTATCAATCATATGCAGTCACCTTCCGTTTCTTATGTTTCTAAAAGATATTCCTTTTAATATTATACCAAATCAGGCACAAAATTACAACCTACATAATTCCCTAAGAAATCCCTGTCTCAGTGCCTCCTGTTTAATCAATACTTCCAATTTATCAATACTTTTTTGCGAAATCCACGCCTTGTTCGCATTATAATAATGATTAAGCACCTTCCAAAACTTTTCCGGATACGAAAACATGACATAAAGCATCTTTTTCTCCACTGCGGCAAGCCTTTTTTCGGCTTCGTATTCTTCAATGATTCTAAGTCCCAATCCCACATCGAAATTCTGTTTTTCCATACATTTTCTCATAAAAAAATACAAATCTGTAATCTGGTAGAAAATATTCATTTTGTCAAAATTAATAATATTAACTTCCTTTCCTGACAAAAGTGCATTATGCTGATTAAAATTACCATGGCAAAGGAGTCTCTTGGCATCTTCGGCAATCTCACCAGAAATAGCCTCCGCATATTCGATTACATAATTATCCTGCTCGTAGAAAATATCAAAGCATTCCATAACCTTAAGTTCAAAATCATTTTTTCTTCGTTGGTTTCGTATATAGTTCTTTACTCGCTTAAGTTCTTTATGATGACGCAATATATCTTCATCAAAGCTTCTCTTTCTATCAAGAATAGTAATTTCTTCCCCTATCCTGTCCGTAATCTCTGCAAGTTCATTATGTAAATTTGCAAGAGCACGTACGGCAAAATACATTTCCTCAGCCGATTTTAAGTCAATCTCTCTTCCTTCGACTCCTTTTTTCAAAATATATTTTCTGCCATCAGGCATAACTGAAATACATTTTCCTTCTTTATTTTCCATGTACACATCTACAGTCCGATTTTTAAGAAGCTCCTTTAGAACTGCATTTTCTGCCCCTGCCTTTCCTTCGCTTCCTTCATACTCCTTTAACAGCATCAAGCCTTTATCAGCTGTCTCACAGTATATCGATTCTCTGCCTTTTCCGGTTCTCAATACTTCTACATCGTATTCTTCCAAAACCATCAAATCTTTTTCTCCCATGATGCCCTCCCCTATATTATTTAGCTTTTCCAAGATTTGGCTTTTTAATCTTATGTATCCGCCTTATCATTTATGATAATATTTTATTTTCCTCTTGATTAAGTCAAAAATTAATGTTAATATAAACTTGGTTGTACGACTGACGGAAGTGGAATTGACCACAGGGAGTATAACTTTGTTGAGCCGACCGTCTGGGCACCATAGTCCGGGAACAGGCTCTTTTCTTGTCTTTGGAGCATTTTACAAATCAAGGGGAAAAGATGCTTGCCAATCCTGATTATTAAAAACAGCTCAGCCATGAACTGTTATAAATTAAAAAAGGAGAATGAACAAATGAAAGAATTTGAACTTAAGTATGGTTGTAATCCCAACCAGAAACCTGCAAGAATTTACATGAAGAATGGCGAACTTCCTATCGAAATCCTGAATGGACGTCCGGGTTACATCAACCTTCTTGATGCATTTAACAGCTGGCAGCTTGTTAAGGAATTAAAAGAAGCAACAGGTCTTCCTGCAGCTGCATCCTTCAAGCATGTAAGCCCTGCCGGTGCTGCTGTTGCGGTTCCGCTTGACGAGACATTACAGAAGGTATACTTCGTAGAAGGTATCGAGCTTTCCCCTATGGCTACAGCATATATCAGAGCACGTGGTGCAGACAGAATGTCTTCTTACGGCGATTTCGTTGCTCTTTCAGATGAATGTGATGAGCAGACAGCTGCATTCCTCGCAAGAGAAGTATCTGACGGTATCATCGCTCCTTCTTATTCAGAGAAAGCTCTTGAAATTCTTAAGAGCAAGAGAAAAGGTACATATGTAGTAATCAAAATGGACCCTTCATATGTTCCTGAAGAAATAGAAACTAAAGATGTTTATGGCGTAACCTTCGAGCAGGGAAGAAACAACTACGAAGTAACTAAGGAAATGTTCAATAACATTGTAACAGAGAACAAGAACATTCCTGATAACGCTATCATCGACCTTATGATTTCAATGATTACATTAAAATATACTCAGTCTAACTCTGTATGTTATGTTAAGGACGGACAGGCAATCGGTATCGGTGCAGGCCAGCAGTCACGTATTCACTGTACAAGACTTGCAGGTAACAAGGCTGACAACTGGTTCTTAAGACAGAATCCAAAGGTTCTTAACCTTCCGTTCAAGGATGAAATTCGTCGTCCTGACCGTGATAACGCTATCGATGTATATATCTCCGACGATTACGAAGATGTACTTGCAGACGGCGCTTGGGAAGCTATTTTCACAGAGAAGCCTGAAGTTTTCACCAGAGAAGAAAAGAAAGCTTGGCTTGCTACAATGACAGGTGTATCTCTTGGTTCAGATGCATTCTTCCCATTCGGTGATAATATCGAGCGCGCTAAGAGAAGCGGTGTATCCTACATTGCCGAGGCAGGCGGTTCAGTTCGTGATGACAATGTTATCGACACATGTAACAAATACGGTATCGCTATGGCATTTACAGGCGTTCGTCTTTTCCATCACTAATTTATAAGGAGATTAAATCATGAAGATGTTAAATATAGAAACATTACTTAAAGAAAACTCTTATCCGGGTCGTGGAATCATTATCGGAAGAACTCCTGATTCTACGAAAGCTGTAGTTGCTTACTTCATTATGGGAAGAAGCGAGAACAGCCGTAATCGTGTATTCGTAGAGGACGGCGAAGGCATCCGCACACAGGCATTTGATCCTAGCAAGCTTACAGATCCGAGCCTCATCATATATGCACCGGTTCGCGTTCTTGACAACAAATTAATCGTCACAAACGGCGACCAGACAGATACTGTTTATGACCTTGTCAAAGCAGGAAAGACATTTGAAGAATCTCTTCGCACAAGAGAGTTCGAGCCTGACGGCCCTAACTACACACCTCGTATATCAGGTATGCTCGAGTTTGCAAATGGTGATTTCGATTTCTCCATGTCAATTTTAAAGAGTGACGATGGTGATGCAGCTGCTTGCAACCGCTACACCTTCGCATATTCAAATCCTATAGCAGGCAAGGGTCGCTTCATTCATACATATATGACTGACGGCAATCCACTCCCAAGCTTCCAGGGCGAGCCTGAGCTTGTAAATGTATGTGACGATATCAACGAATACACAGACCTCCTCTGGAACAGCTTAAACGCTGATAACAAGGTTTCTTTATTCGTAAGATACATTGACCTTGCAACAGGCAAATACGAAACAAAGATTATAAACAAAAACTCATAATAACTTACAAACATAAAGAGCCCAGCAAACGAAGGTCTGTATTACACAGCTTCATCTGTCGGGCTTATTATATGTATTCAGCTTTCGTTCCAATTATCTGCAATACTTATATTATGATATAGTCGAAATAACTTCTACCAGAGCTTCGTACTCCGCTGTAACTCGTGGCATTACCCTAATTGCCTCTTCAAGATTGCCTGCTCTCAGATACTCAACCTGTTCGGAAACAATTAATTTAAGAACATTCATTGACAGATTGCCACATAATCCCTTAATTGTATGTGCTGCCCTGAATGCAACCTGCACATCTCCCTTCTCAAGGCTCTCCTTAAGTAACTTATAATTACCATCTGTAGGGAATTTCTTCAAGAATCTAATCAGGAGTTCTTCATTATTAAGCAATCGATGCATCGCTTCATCTACATCTATTCCAACACTTACAAGTAATTCTTTATTAATACCGGCCATAGCTAATCCTCCTATATTCTCTCCGTATCTGTTCATCACATAATGCCTATTACTTATAATATACTCCTTACTTTCTTTTACCGCAAGTTGTTTTTCTACAATTTTCGACATTTTAATATTTTGTATATACAGAAAGGCTGCTACCGGAAACTACCGGCAACAGCCTTTATTAATTAACATATTAATTCTTAGCAGTTTTAGTTGGTCTGACAAATACCAAGCTCAAAATAAGTGACACTATGTAAAGTACAATTGTAACATAAAGCACTGTCTGATAACCTGTAGGATTAATAGCAACCTGACCTTCAAGAAGATTAGCTGTATCAACAACTACCTTTTCACCTGACTTAACCCACTTATCCATGTCAATAAACTCACCAAAGTGATTTACAATCCATGTAGCAAGCTGGTTACCTGTGAGTCCTGCGAATGCCCATGCTGACAATGTAATACCATGAATAGCACTAATGTTACTCATTCCATAATGGTCTGAAAGTAATGTCGGTACATTGGAGAATCCACCGCCGTAACCTGCATTTACCATGAAGATTAAAGCGAGTACAAGCACTACAAGAAGTACGTTACCTGCACCATTAGCAATACCGCCTGTAAAGATTACAGCACCTGTTAAAACAATTGAAATGATAAAAATCATCTTGTAGATTGTATTTCTATCCTTCATCTTATCAGCCCACGCTGAGAATCCAAGACGACCGCCTGCATTAAAGATAGCTGATACTGTTGAAATTATACCTACAGAACCTGCAAGACCGATACACTTAACGATCATCTTCTCCTGTGAAATAAGTGCTAAACCACATGTAATGTTAATGTAGAACATTAACCATATACCAACATAGTTAAGGATTGGCTTGGATTTAATAACAGACATGATGCTATTACTAGCTTCCTTAGTCTGTGGCTCATGCCATCCCTCAGGCTTCTTAAGAAGAAGATGTCCTACGAACATCATTACGAAATATACGCCTGCAAGAATAATGAACATCTTATAGATTCCGCCATCACCAAGGTTATCGAGCATAGCCTCCATAATAGGACTCGCAATGGCCTTAGCCGCACCAAAGCCTGCAACCGCAAGACCAGTAGCAAGACCTTTCTTATCATTAAACCAAAGCATAAGTGTCTTAACCGGTGAAAGATAACCCGTTCCAAGACCTATACCCATAATCAAACCATAGCACAAATAAATACCGATAAGTGCAAGCATACTGCCCTTATTCTGTCCGCCATACCAGATGAAGAAGCCTGTACCTGCCATACCTGCAGCGAAGCAGATAGTTGCAATCAATGATGACTTATGAATATCCTTCTCTACTACATTACCAAGAAACGCAGCAGACATTCCAAGGAAAAAGATTGCAAAACTGAATGCCCACTCGGTAGCACCCTTAGTGTGTCCGATATACTTTCCTATTTCGTCACTAAAAATTGACCAACAATAAACTGTACCGATACTACAATGAAGAAGCAATGCCGGAATAGCAGCTCTAACCCATTTGTTAGTACGCCAGCCACCGGACTTTTTTTCGTTCTTTCCCATAACTTTTGTATCCTTTCTGATTATCATTTATAGCAGCCATCCGGTTATTTCACCGAACAGCAGTTACGTTTTTTCACAATTGTTCATTGTATCACAAAGTATTTATATTTACAAGCTTTAAAATTTATAAATTATTTATCTTTATCATTTTGTATCATCTCTGAGATTTCCTGCTCCGTAAAACCATCGAGCAAATAATTCTTATCACTTGATTTATTATCGGTGTACCTTTGCATGGCACCGGCAGTTGCCCTTTCTACTTCTTCCAACAAATCTTTCGCAGAAAGAAGCGCTGCCCCCTCTCCTCGTATAATAATCTGCTCAAGGCCGTCCGAGGTAGCTACCGTAACATGATAATTTTTAACATGTGTATGAACAAATTTCTCAATATACTGGTCCGCAGTTTCTTTCTCCTTCGTGAATACGACATGAATATTGTGATAATCGAATATTTCCGTAGGATGTCCCTCAAGACGATATGCATCAAAGACAACTATGACATTACACTTTCTTATCGCCTGATAATTGCACAAAGTATCCTGCAGACTGTTTCTCGCCGCATCTACGTTAATCTGTGCTAGTTCTTTAAGCTTAGGCCATGCAAATATTATATTGTAACCATCCACTAGAAGATACTCTTCCTTCTTCTCATATACGCGTACCTTCGGTGGTTCATTACTTTCCATTCTTCTCGGAAGCGAAGCCTTCTTCCAACCACGCTTTTCATTCTTATTGGCATAAAAGGTTTTTGCTATTATGGCGTCTACCTCATCCGTGCCTATCCATTCATCCGTCGCACTGCTTCGCCTTACATTCTGCACCTCATATACATCACCGTCCGTTGAAAGACCGCTCTCTATATGCATATATTCTTTCACAAGCTCCCACGGCACCACAAAGCCTGCGCCATGTGCGCAAAAGACAGATCCGGTAGGATTACTTATATCTCTTTCGGCGTCATAGCCACTATTTTCAATAACCGACTCCTCATCATGACAACGCTCATAGCCGGCAAGAGTAAGAAATAAACGTCCCATGCCTTTAGTATATGCTATTACCTCAGTCTGATAATTTCTCATCATAGATACAGGAGCCTTTCCGGTTATAACTGTGTATTCCCCTTCTATTCCCTGTATCTCACAACTTCCCTTCATCTTCTCAATATCTGTCATAGCTCGTCCGACTGCCTTTTCAGGGAGTTCAAGTCTAAACTCATAATAAGGCTCAAGTACAATACTCTCAGCCTCCATAAGTCCTTGTCTTACCGCCCTGTAGGTAGCTTCTCTGAAATCTCCGCCCTCGGTATGCTTCTTATGTGCGCGTCCTGCAACAACAGTTATCTTCATATCTGTAATAGGCGCTCCTATAAGCACGCCTTTATGTTCTTTCTCTTCAAGGTGAGTAAGAATAAGCCGCTGCCAGTTGCGCTCTAAGCTATTAACATCACATTCACTGTCAAATACAAGCCCGCTTCCTCTCGGCAACGCTTGTAGTTTAAGATGAACCTCAGCGTAATGTCTAAGCGGTTCAAAATGTCCCACTCCTATAACAACATCATTAATACTTTCCTTGTAAAGGATATTTCCAAGGTCAAAATCCATCTCCAGCCCGAACCTTCTTGACGCAACCTCTTTAAGAACCTCTAACTGAACCTCACCCATTATTCTTACCTGAATCTCACCAAGAGTTTCATCCCAAAGTATATGTAGCTTGGGGTCTTCTTCCTCAAGTTTCTTAAGAAAAACCAAAGCCTTCTTAGGATCTTCCCCCTGCTTAAGAATAATTCTGTATGACAACACCGGTTCAAGCAAAGGCATAGCTTCTCCCTGTTCCTTACCAAGACCTTCACCGGGATATGTCATGGTAAGTCCCGTGACAGCGCATATCTCTCCGGCTTCTATTTCGCCTACTGTCTGAAATTTGGTACCGGAGCAAAGCCTTATCTGATTTATCTTTTCATCCCACTCTTCACCTTTAGGATTGGTTCCTTCTATCGGCATTTTTACCTTAAGTGTGCCTCCGGTAATCTTTAGATAGGTAAGTCTTGTATCCTGCTCGTCTCTCGCTATCTTAAATACCCTTGCGCCAAACTCATCTCCATACACGGGCTGTTTCGTATAATTAACAAATCCGTCAAGGAATTTCTCAACGCCTTCCATTTTAAGTGCAGAACCGAAAAAGCATGGAAATACCTTTCTGTCATGTATGCTGTTTATTATATGTTCATCATTAATTGTTCCATTTTCCAGGAACTCTTCCATAAGCGTCTCATCGCACATGGCAAGTTCATCATAGAACGCATCCATATCATACATGCTAAAATCAATACAATTGCTGTCTACGCGAAGTTTTATCTCCTCCATAAGTCTTCGCCTGTCCGTCCCCTTCTGATCCATCTTGTTAACAAAAATGAATGTAGGAATTCCATATGTTCTAAGAAGCCTCCACACAGTCAATGTATGCCCCTGCACTCCGGCAGCTCCGCTTATCACTAAAATGGCATAATCCAATACCTGTAATGTTCTTTCCATTTCTGCCGAAAAATCAACATGTCCCGGTGTATCAAGAAGATTAATCTTCATATTCTTCCATTCAAAAAAGGCCTGTTTAGAGAATATAGTTATTCCTCTTTCTCTCTCCAGGTCATTATTATCCAAATATGCATCTTTGTTATCTACCCTGCCAAGCTTTCGTATAGCCCCACTTGTATACAAAAGACTCTCCGACAGTGTAGTCTTACCGGCATCAACATGTGCCAGAATTCCAACCACAAGCTTCTTCATATAATCCTCACCAAGCTACTCTTTATTCGATAATAATATCAAAAATCCCATTTTCTTGCAAGCAAAATCAGGCGTGGTATCACGCCTGATTAAAGTGTCTGCTCTGTGCAATTAATATCTGTTTTTCTTTCTCATCCATGCTCTCAGTTACATCTGCAATGAATACATAGAACTGGTTACAATCTCCATCCAAGCAACCATCCTCAAGATGTCCACAGTCGTCAACCCATCTTACCTCACCGTCTTTTCTTATGATACGGTATTTTATATAGTCAAGCTTCTGATCTGAACCCTTTATCTGTTCAGATATCTCAAAGTCCACTCTCTTAACATCCTCCGGATGGAGCATTCCGGTAAATGTACCTCCTGTTAGCTCTCTAAACTCCTCAACAGTTTTACACCCATATATCTTTAATACCTGAGGACTCACATAGAGAACCTTCTGCTTGCCTGTTTCATTATATATAAAGAATCCATCCGTCATATCCGTAAGAGTCTCTGCAAGAAACTGATGCTTTTTATCTTCCTTCTCACGCATAATCGACTCGATACTTCGTATAGTAAAGATAGCTGATATCGGCACTCCGTTAACTCTTTCATTAATGGTAAAGGTAACCTGACACCATTCCTCTCCCATACCTTCTTCTACGCCTTCGACATTTCTCTTATATCTGTACTCCGCAACGTCCTTGGTTGAAAGATGGCGTTTAAGATGTTCCAAAGAAAAGAATCTTCTAACATTCTCTTCATCATACTTAGCAATCTTTCCTACTGCAAAATGGCGATTAAGCATCTCTTCATAATTACCTCTTTCAAGAAGGTGATTATCATCCGGATAAATCATACGACAGTAATTATCCTGTAGATGTACATAATAAACCATCTGGTAAGCTCTCAATACATTATTAAGGGCATTACCATATATATGAGAATGTGTCAAATCCTTCATCATGCAAGACACATAACCATATTCGTACTGCGAAAAAGTAAACTGGAGATATTTGCAAAGGATTGAACTATATATGGATATTTCAGATGTTTCTCCAAAATATGCCGCTCTATATGCCTTATCCAACATATCTCCCTTAGAATCTGCAAAGTCTCTTTGTCCGAGGTATCTGAGGCGTTCCATATTTCCTGCGCCAATCCTAGCCATTATTCTGTTAGCATATATAATATCATAATCACAAGGCTTGCTACTTTCGTCAAGAACTACTTTACCCACAGAAAAGCCACATGGTAAATTACCATAATACTTCTCCATTCTACTCACCTGCTTTTCCGAAAGTTCCTCTACGGAAGCAAATATAGTATCCGGTTCATGCTTTTTCTGTTCAAGGAATGAAACGTCCCTAAGTGAACTATAGAATATCTTTCTTCCTTCTTTTTCACGAAGGAAGAATACTTTCATATGTACCCATAGAATTTTGTTTTTAGTCGTCACATAGTGGATATAGCCTTCCGCTCCGATGCCAGGATTAAGATATGCATCTTCAAATATGGAATACAACACCACTCTGTCATCATCATGTACATGATTCCAGAATTTCTTATAACTGTCAGATTCAAATTCTTTCTCTATTCCGGCAAGCTTAAAATATTCTTCATTAACTCTGGTAATATCTATCTTATTATCGTACATCTCGTAGAATGCAGTTGCACCAATAATATTGTTAATCATGGTATCATTGAAGAGGTTCTGATCAAGGAACTCTCTTACATGCATCTGTTCAACCTGCTTACACCATATACCATCATAATCTACATTTCTGGTGTCTGAAATAAGTGCCTCAAACATATCAACAGGCATAGGCTTATAATAATAGTAGCCCTGCATATATTTACAGCCAAGTTTCTGAAGGAATATCTCCTGCTTCTGTGTCTCAACACCTTCAACAATAATCGGAATCTTAAGCTGTCTAGCCATGTTTACAACAGACTCAAGAATACTTATTCCCTTCTCTTCCTCATTCTCATTAATATCGAGGAAACGCATGTCTATCTTTAACACGTCGACTGCGACACTCTTAAGCATATTAAGTGAAGAGTATCCACTTCCGAAATCGTCCATCATTACAAGAAAATCTGCATCTCTAAGCTGTTTAACCGTTCCGATAATCTTATCGTCACTCTCCGCATATGCGCTCTCTGTTACTTCTACCTTAATATATCTGGAAGGTATATCATATTTCTCAAGCAAAGACTTCAGATATGCCGCAACATCCATTGTAAAAATATCTATTCTTGACACGTTAATAGATATAGGAACCGGTTTATACCCCCTGTCCATCCAGCTTCTAAGCCATTTACATACACTTTCCCATACATATTTATCAAGATCGGCAATAAATCCGTTCTTCTCAAGAGTCGGTATGAATACTCCCGGTGGTATAAGCCCCCTTGTCTTATGTTTCCATCTAACAAGAGATTCTCCGCCTACTATCTTACCGGTAGAAATATCACACTGCGGCTGAATAAAGAATATAAACTCTTCTTTATCAAACGCTTCCTGAACCTCCGCAAGAAGAATCAACTCTTCCTCTATCTTACTAACCATCTCAGGCACAAAATAGCATATGCGATTAGAATAATTACCATAAATATGTGCCAGTGCCATCATCGCCCTATCATATATGGTCACTGCATCAACTGATGTATCATCTATAACACAAACACCAAATGCCGGAAGAAAACCGGCAGCATTATTGAACTTACGCACTCCTATGGCAATATCCGACTTAAGCGATAATAAAAGGCTATTCTTATTAGGCATAAGCACTGCATAATTATCTGTTCCAAGATATCCGCCTATACCACCACTGGCATCAGCGGTATCCTTAATGCAGCGCGCTACATGCTCTAAAAGTTTGTCACCCTCTGTAGTACCGTACAGCTTGTTAAAGAAACGAAAATGTTCTATATCAATAGCCACAAGCATATACTCTTCTGCCTCTATATCTTTGAGATATTCGGTTACTTTCTGGAAAAAATCACCCTTGTTACACAAACCCGCCATATCCCATGTACCTATAATCTCTTTTGTGGAATTGCTCATAACTTCTATTCCCCCATTAAGTTTCACATATTTTGCCTACTCAAGCTGTATTTTATCACTTTTATTGTCAGAAATCAATCACCCACTACCATATTTTTCAAAATAATTAGCCATTATATTGACAAATAATAATTCTTAACAAAAAAATAACGCAATAGAGCAATCTTTACTCCCATTTGCGTTATTTGGGTTATCAAATCCATATTTTTCCTTTTGTTTTATACCTATTAAAGGCTATTTTTTGTCGAATTTATCTTTTTCAAGGAAGGATGCAGGCTTAATAGCCTCGTTTCCAAACCGTCCTCTTATCTTATCAACCGCCTTGTCAAGCTTTTCTAGCTTCTCGTAATCAGTATTATCAAAAAGTGAAAGCTGCCTCATGCTTCCGGCATGTGATATTTTACCCGCTCTTACTCCAAGAAGTCTTATCGGAATGCCTTCCCAGAGTTCATCAAATAATCTGCATGCTGCTTCGTATATTTCTTTAGTAATATTGGTACTTGTCTCCAATGCACCTTGATGCGATTCCTTTGTAAGGTCATAATATTTAATGGTTACAGACACCTCACCTGCCCTTACATTATCCTGTCTAAGTCTCGCAGATACATTTTCAGAGAGGCGTAAAAGATATCTTTTAGCCGTATATGAATCTGTCACATCAAAGGATATCGTCGTAGAATTACCATATCCCTTGTTATCCTCAGGCTCTATTTCAAGCTCATCGCCGTCTATTCCGTTCGCATATCTATAGAGTGTTTCTCCCTGTTTCTTCATGACTGCCCTAAGCACTCCGATATCGGCCTTGGCAAGCTCTCCTATCGTCCTTATTCCGAGTGAATTAAGCCTCTTCTCTGACGCCTTACCCACAAAAAGCAAGTCCCCAACAGGAAGCGGCCACATCTTTTTCTCGATTTCATCAGGAAAAAGTGTATGTACTTTATTGGGTTTTTCAAAATCTCCTGCCATTTTCGCAAGAAGCTTGTTAGAGGATATTCCGACATTCACGGTAAAACCAAGCGTATTATATACCTCATCTTTAAGTGCATGTGCGGCCTCTATCGGCTTACCGAAAAGCCTTTCCATTCCGGTCATATCAATGAATGCTTCATCTATACTATACTGCTCGACCACCGGCGAATATTTGTTTAAAATCTCAAGAAATTTGGCAGACTGCTCCTCATACAAATCGTGATTAGGTTTAACAATCACAAGCCCGGGGCACTTCCTAAGAGCATCCACAATCGGCTCACCTGTCTTGATATTGTATTGTTTAGCAATGGTTGATTTGGCAAGAATAACCCCATGTCTTTTTGACATGTCTCCGCCTATGGCAGAAGGTATCGTTCTAAGGTCGCACTCTTCTCCCAGAACGTTGAGCCTATATATAGCTTCCCATGAAAGAAATGCATTATTTACATCTACATGAAATATTACCTTTTCCACCACTTATCATCCTTCCGCTTATGTACCAACCCGCCCGGCAACCTACCTTTTTCAGCATTATTATCCGCACATCTATCTATATACACTGCACAATATTTACAGTTTTTGCTCCATAACATAATCAAGTGCCGAAGAAATGTCATCAAAAGAATAATCCGTAGGATAATCAAGGTCATTTCCTATACGCATGGATATATCCGCATATTGAAACATCGGAACATCATTAACTCCATCGCCTAATGCTAATGTATCCTTCCTGTCTAAGCCTTCTAACTTAGCTACCATTTCTATACCATTAGCTTTATGGATATTCTTAGGAATAAAATCAAAGCAGTTCCAATGGCGATAAACCAAAAGCTCGTCAAGTTCATCCTTAGAATTGTCCACTATCTCCTGAATTATATCAAGCACCTCTGCTTCCCCTGTAAAAGGTGTAAGCTCTATCTCATTTGGCTGATACCATATCCTATCGCCGCAAGCCTTGCTTATCTTATCCTTCATCGCTTTCAGCTGTTCTTTCGCCCGGTCTGTACAAGGATACACTTCATATCTCTTAGGCGGAAGCGACACGCCATATTGAACCACTGCCCCATTTTCACCAATAAGAATAGGACTATCAAGCTCCAACTGCCTAGCGAAACCGCACAGATAAAAAGTCGGCTTACCGGAGCATATAACTATTCTATACCCCATTTGCTCAAGCTTCTTTAATCTGCCTATATTATCATAAGAAGTACCCTTCGCTACGGGTGCCAAAGTTCCGTCAAGGTCAAAAACCAATAATTTATGCATAGAATCTCCTTATTACTTTGTATAAACCTTCGCACTGCCTGAGGTTGTATTTACCTCAACCTTATTAGTTCCGTCACCATAGATATATTTATCATTTTTTCTTGAATAATCTATATCTGAACTAAAGCTTCCGCTCACAGTACTATATTCGAGTGAAAAATCACTACTCTCAGACACATATAATTCAACTTTTCCGGATATGGTATTGATTTCAAGGGTGTCCGGTACACTATCAGTCACGAACTTAACCTTTCCGCTTGTAGTATTTATCTCCGCATCATCAGTTTCACCAACCGACACCTCAACTGCACCCGATACTGTATTTATATTAAGTTCAGTCATAGAACCTGTAAATCCTACATCTACTTTCCCTGAAGTCGTATTAATCTCTGCTGCTTCCGTAATATCAATATCCTCAACGCTTACTTTTCCCGACACTGAATTAATCGCGAGATTATCAATCTCCGTATCAAAAGACTCCATTGTTATCTCGGATGAAACACCATTTATCTCTACATCCTTCAGACTAACTAAATCCTTAGGTATATATACCGTAAGCTCCTTATCCAAATTATTAAATTTCCAATTACCGCTACGACAATACTTAAGATGTAACGTAGTCCCGTCAAGCCAGTAATACATTGTACTGTCCGAATCCAAATCCTTCTTAGAATTCTCCCCAAACTCCACCGTATCATCATCATGTGATGCAATCGTGATACTACCATCTATCCATTCTATCTCTATGCTTTCAACCGTACCTGTAAGGGCAGCTCCGCCCATAGTGTACTTATCCGAATTATCATATTTGCAACTAATCTTTCCAAATAAATTCGCTTTACATCCGCCCAAAATCCCCATACAACAAATCACTCCGATCATTAAAGTTATTCTCTTTCTCATCATTCATTCTCCCCTAGTCCACATTCATATTTTTCTCGGCAAACTCACCATGTACACGTATTACCTCATCCTTTATGCCAAGAAAAGCTTCTGCTATCACAGGATCAAAATCCTGCCCACTGCCTTTCGCTATGATATCAAAACATTCTTCTAACGGCATCGCATCTCTGTAACACCTCTTCTCGGATACCGCGTCAAATACATCCGCAACTGCCATAATTCTTGCACACAGCGGTATATTTTCTCCTTTTAACCCCTCAGGATATCCTCTGCCATTCCATTTCTCATGGTGGTATCTCGCAACCTCATACGCCATCCTGCGATAGTCTTCTCCTCCAAGATTACGGAAGGTCTCTTTAATAATCTCCCCTCCCTTTGACGCATGAAGCTTCATCTGGCTAAATTCCTCTTCAGTGAGTCTACCCGGTTTCTGCAAAACAGCATCCGGAACCGCTATTTTACCTATGTCATGCATAGGCGCCGCCTCAACAAGATTACCTATATAATCTTTAGTCAAAACAGCTTTATATTTTTCCCGCTTACGTAGTTCTTCAGCTATAAGTTTTACATAAATACTTGTCCTTTTTATATGTCCACCTGTGTTATCATCACGATTTTCTATAATGTTTGCAAATGCCATAACCGTCTCTTCATGATACAATGACAATTGCTTATATGCCGGATTTTCCAGATTAAGATATATGCCCACTATAAATACCGTTACTCCAATACTTGTTGCCAAAACCTCAGGAAATACCATCTGAATACCGGTAACCACTGCCAGAACCATGAGATATGTAAATATGCTCATCCTCTTGTGATTTTCTATATAGTGCCATTTTTTTAAAAATACACCTATCGAAACCAAAGCATATACCGCAGCCATGGCAAAACAGGTATATGCCGACATCCCCATTGAATAATTAGTAAAATTACCCTCTCTATATTCCAATGTTCCTATGTTAGCTATGACAACAATTACATTCAAAACAAACGGCACATACACAACCCATCTGTGTAAGGTTCCTTTTGCATATGCCCCTGTAACAACTAACATATACATGCACAATGCAAATATTACCGCATCTATGCTAAGAAGAAACAATGCATGGAATACCATGTTCACCATCGGATGTATAACATCAAGTTGATTTACCATATACGCTGTTATTCCATCAAACAGCACACATAATATGCCAAGCGACAGCATGGTCGTAAACATAGACTGTCTTTTTTTCTGACGGTATATTTTGCATTCTCTATAATAAATAAATGCGATATAAAGCAAAATCACAAGACAGCCTATCTGCAACTTAACATGTTCCATGCATTTTCCCTCTTTTCTTCAAGTAATAATTCTAATAATAGCTTTCTAATTTCTTAAGAACCGTAATTATGGGTACGATTAGTATACCACAAAAGAAGTTGCTTGTACCATGTATCAAATCAAACGGAAAACCGGCTACTATCCACGCTATCATTCCTTTAAAGTTTAAACCAAAGAGAAGTGCCTGTGCGGGTGCATAGAGAATACCAAATGCATACCCATGAAGTGCATTAACAACCATATAAACTATAGGTCTTACTACCTTTGGCATTTTCTTAGGCAAAAGCATGGTAACCGCCCACAATATCGTCCATATATACAGATACGGAATCCACCAGGTCGCAAACCCGGCAAATATGCCATTAGTAATGACATAGATATAGATCGGATATAAAGCTTTCTTACGATACACTACAGTAATAGCAATAGTGAATACACCCAGAAGGTGTATATTAGGAGCCACTTCCATAATCATCTTCGACACATACATAAGCGCTCCGAGCATTGCAAATACTGCCATTTCTCTGGTCTTTAGTTTCATTATTTTTCTACCTTAAAAGAATAGGTCGCGCCTGCAGTAATATTGGTAACATCAACGCCGCTCATAGCATACTCTCCATTTATGTAGAATGCCCAATATGTCTTATCTACATCATAATCAGCTGTGATGCCATTAACCTTCTTAACATAAAGTCCATATGCACCATTCTCGCCTTCTATAAGGCCCAACTCCTGCAAAGCAGTACCTACAACAGTCTGATTGGTATGAATCTCAAACTTGGTCTCTTTGCCATCCTTGTCTACAACAACAAAATCAAACTGTGTTGCACCTTCGCCAAGCACAGTCTTATCAGAAGACTCGTTGCTCTCCTGTGATACCGGTGTTGTTGTGTTTTTGTCGTCGTCCTTCTTACATCCAAATGCACAAAATGCCATAGCCACAATAAGCATCATGCAAAGGAGTATTGACTTAAAATTCATTTTTTGTCTCAATTTCATTTGCTTTTCTCCTTTTTAAATGTATTTTCCGGGCATATGTGAAGCTCTATCACAAATGCCTGTATATTTCCTCTTAAAAGCCGGCACTCGCGGCAAAATAATGAGGATATATGCGTCCGGATATTTCGACTCGGCATTCTGTTTGTCACCCTTCTCAGGATTAATTCCCAATGGTGTGTCCCGAAGTTGTGGCACTTCGGTAAGACAAACATCAAAGCATGCCTCACGGCGACGGGCTCGTACAGGATTCTCACCTGTTTCCCCGAACACACATCTATATCATGTTGGGCACAAAATGTATTTGCACCCATACTGATATACAATAATTGCTTTTCACTCATGGATTATAACACATTTTTTCTATAATGCAATCCACTTTATCTTCGTTATTCTGTTAGTATAGATGTTATCTATTCTCCCATAAGCAACGCTCTAATCTCATCTGCGGTGACGCCTGCTTCCACGGAGCCTTGCACCATCTGTGTGCTTCCGCCGCCTCTCGCATTAAGCTTGTCCTTAAGAATCGCCACGGTCTCCCTGCAATCCTCATGCTCACTTCCGATAATAAATGTATATCCTTCTTTATCACTACCACCGAACACTCCGCATATACCGGCATGCTTCTTAACAAGCTTATTGACTACCGACCTCATAACAGAAGCTTCAAGATCTCTTTCAAAGAGAAATACGTTATTCATATCTTCCGAAACAGCATCTGCTTTAATCTCCAACAATGCTTGGGATGCACTGTTTAACTGTCCCTTAAGACTTTGAAGCTGTATCTTTAATTTGCTGACATTTTCAACAAGCTTATCCTGTCCTGTTGTAAGCAGTCCTGTAAGTTCTCCTATAACATTTGATTTTCTTCTGGATTCCATAAGTGCACGAAATCCGCAAAGAAAGCTTATTCTGACACCGCCCTTATAATTCTGCAGTGACTGTATTCTCAGCATCCCTATCTCTCCGGTTCTCTTTACATGCGGTGCACAGCATGCGCATATATCATATCTCGGTATTTCAACTATACGGACAGGACCATCTATCTCTATCTTACTACGGTATTCCATCCCGGCCAGTTCCTCTTTATCAGGATAGCCTGCCTTAACCTCAACATTAGCTACAATAGCCTCATTAACTGCCCATTCTATCTCCTCTGCCTGCTCCATGGTAAGTACTCCGTCAAAATCCATGGTTGCAGTCTGGTCGCTAAGATGAAAGCCGACATTTCTATATCCATACTTCTTATAAGTAATTCCCGAAAAAAGATGTTCTCCGCTGTGTTGCTGCATATTATAGAATCTATGCTGCCAATCTATCTCTCCTTCAACAGTATCTCCTTCCTTAAGGGGCTTATCAATGATATGTATAATCTCGTCCTTCTTAATCTGCACATCAAGAACCTCTGCCCCACCGAGCTTACCTTTATCCGGGGTCTGTCCGCCTTCTTCCGGAAAAAACAAAGTCGCCTCCAGAACAACTTCATAATTGTCGTCCTTCTCTCTCTTGCAACACGAAATAACCTTCGAAGAAAACTTCGTCATATATGCATCCATATCATAAAGTTTAACCGTCATTATACCCGTATCTCCTATCCAATTTATCTAAACATACATTTGTGAACCTATACTACAAATTTCATCTTGCTTATTGCATGCCGAAAACATATTAAAGCAAAGCAATTAGGAATATATGTTTTCGCTCGCAACGCTACGCTCCCAAGTAGAACTACACACTTTGCCGCTTCGATGTTTGATTGGCACGCCTCCTCCGCAAACTCGCCAAACGTTCGGACTTATCATATGATTGGCGAAGACAACACAGACCATTAGGAAAATTTACTTTGCCATGCTTCATTGAACACGTCTGCTACGCATTTTTATCAACCGTCGATGCTTATTACATGATGTGCGAAGGCAACACAGACCGTCAGGGAATTTACTTTGCCATGCTTCATTGAACACGTCTGCTACGCACTTTTATCAACCGTCGATGCTTATTTCATGATGTGCGAAGGCAACACAGACCGTCAGGGAATTTACTTTGCCAT